>JAYSWJ010000243.1:0-22154 GCA_043718065.1 Polaromonas sp. | reverse complement strand
AAGGTGCTCGGACGGATTGCCAGCGAAGCAGCCCTCCGTTTACGCGGCAAACACAAGGCCATTTACACGCCTCACATCGACACCGGTGACTTCATCATAGTGATCAACGCAGCTAAACTGCGCGTCACAGGTGCCAAGCTTATCGACAAAAAATACTACAGCCACTCCGGCTACCCAGGTGGTATTTCTGAGACCAATTTCCGCGACATGCAAGCCAAATTTCCTGGCCGTGCGCTGGAAAAAGCGGTCAAAGGCATGTTGCCCAAAGGCCCATTGGGCTACGCCATGATCAAAAAGCTCAAAGTGTATGGCGGCGCAGAGCACCCACACACCGCCCAGCAGCCTAAAGTGTTGGACATTGCTGGTATCTCTCGCGATGCCGTGCGTAAGGAGTCGAAATGATCGGTGAATGGAACAACGGCACTGGCCGTCGCAAATCTAGCGTCGCCCGCGTGTTTATCAAAAAAGGCTCCGGCAAAATCACCGTGAACGACAAAGACATCGCCGAGTATTTTGGCCGTCAAACGTCCATCATGATAGCCAAGCAACCCCTGCTACTGACCAACAACGAGCAAACCTTTGACATCAAAATCACCGTAGCCGGTGGTGGCGAATCAGGCCAAGCTGGTGCAGTACGCCACGGTATCACCCGCGCCTTGATCGACTACGACGCAATCCTCAAGCCCGCATTGAGCGCGGCAGGATTTGTGACACGTGATGCACGTGAAGTTGAGCGTAAAAAGGTTGGATTACACGGCGCCCGTAGACGTAAGCAATTCTCCAAACGTTAATTGGGCTACTGCGAGACTCTTATGCCGCGTTGCAAATCCTCGCCAAGCGTATAGCCTGTCTGCGGTTTGCGCCTTGCCTAAGAGCCTCTCGCTACGCCCACTTAAATCACTGACAAAATTTCAATACCGCCTAGTGCAAACTTGGCGGTATTTTTTTTAGCGCACAATCATCTCCCATGCGTTTTCGCCTTCTTCGCCGTCGCCTCACTATCAGCGCGCCTACTATGGCGATTCGCAGCCATGTGCCTTGGCCGTTGCGCTGGGCGGTGGTGGCGTTGATGCTGGGGTTTAGCGCGGCTATTGGGTTGTGGGCGTTTGAGTTTGGCAAAGGCATTGCGGGGCTGGACAGTACGTCTCAACAAGAGCTGGTGCAGTTGAAAGATGAGGCGGGCAAACTGCGTGAAGACCGTGACAAGGCGCAGTCTGTGGCTAACACATCGCGCAGCCTGCTAACAGCTGAAAAAGCGGCGCAGGACCAATTGATTGTTCAGGTCAAACAGCTAGAGGTTGAGAATCGCGCTTTGCGCGACGACTTAGGTTTTTTTGAAAAACTTATGCCCACTGGCGGGGCCGAAGGCATTGCCATTCGTGGCCTGCAAGCCGAGGTGCTGGGCGGTGGTACGCAGGTTAAGTGGCAGGCGCTGGTGATTCAGCCGACTAAAAATGCTCCCGACTTTAACGGCAGGATCGAGCTGACCTTTGGCGGCACCATCGCCGGTAAGCCGTGGACCATGCCGCTGCCCGGTGGCGTGCTGCCGTTGAAGTTTAAGCAGTACCACCGGATGGATGGAGTGGTAGACCTACCCGCCCAAGTCGTGGTAAAAACCTTATCTGCCAAGGTGACTGAGGGTTCAGCTATTCGGGCAGTGCAAACTAGCAAACTTTAGTGCTAAATCCAGGCTTCACTAAAGCCAAGAGTTAGCACCCACTATAAATTCAATCGTTAGGAGATACCCATGTTCGCTAAAAAGAAACAACCCCCCATTCGAAGCCTGATTGACCCGGGCAGCGAGATCCATGGCAATGTGCGTTTTACCGACGGTTTGCGCATTGACGGCACTGTGGTGGGCAATCTGCGCGCTAATGAAGACAAGCGCAGTATTTTGGTCATCAGCGAATCAGCCCGCGTATCAGGCGAGGTGCATGCTGACCATATCATCATCAATGGCCATGTAATTGGCCCCGTGTTCGCTACGGAGCTGCTAGAACTGCAGCCGAAGGCCCGCATTGAAGGTGATGTGCATTACAAAGCGCTTGAAATGCACCAAGGCGCCACCATAACTGGACAACTGCGCCCTATGATCAACGGCATGATCGATGAAAAGCCCGCACTAAAACTAGCGGCAAATAACAGCTAGTCTGCATACCTGAGCGAATTGCTGTACTATTAAATTAGATTGAAATTTCTCTAGGAGAGAACCCATGAGCGCCGTAGCCGAAAACATCGAAATTGAAATGCCCGTCCCCATTGTCTTTACCGACAGTGCTGCCGCCAAAGTGGCCGATCTGATTGCCGAGGAAGGCAACCCCGACCTGAAACTGCGCGTGTTCGTACAAGGCGGTGGGTGTTCGGGTTTTCAGTACGGATTTACCTTCGACGAGATCACCAATGAAGATGACACCACGATGAGTAAAAACGGTGTGTCGCTATTGATTGATGCGATGAGCTACCAGTACTTGGTAGGGGCAGAAATCGACTACAAAGAAGATCTGCAAGGCGCGCAGTTTGTGATTAAAAACCCTAATGCCACCACCACTTGTGGCTGTGGATCATCGTTTTCTGCGTAAAGCTTTATGGCGGTATGTAAAAAGCTACCCGGCGGGTAGCTTTTTTTATGTCAAAAAGCGCAGTAACCCAAGTAAATCCTGCTCAAGAAGCTATTTAATGTATAGCAACCAGCGGCCGTTAAATTAAACGCTCGGTAACTGTTGCATTACAGCTCTTACATCTTAAACCACCTAGTAACAGGCTTGGCGTGTAGCCTGTGGGTATGGATTTCATACCTTCTAAATGGCTCGATTTTTTAACTGATTTGATTGCGGACATACCCGCTTTACCCACGCTGCCTACCGCTGCTTGGGTGGGTTTTGCGTTGTTGATTGCGGTGTGGCTGGGTGAGCGCTTGCAGCGCTCGGGCATGGCGCGTACCACGGGCTACTGGCTGTGTGGTGTGGGCTTTGGCGTAGCGCTGGTATGGGTGCAGCAATGGCTAGGGCAGCCGGTACTCAATGTTGCTGCAGCGGCTGCAGGCGGCTTACCGGGTGGTGCTACAGGGCAGGCCATAGCCCAAAACATCGGCCCCAGTACATGGACTACCTTGCGCAGCTTATCGTGGATATTTGACCTGGCATTAGGCTGGGTGCTGGTTGAGCTGGGCCAGCGTATAGACCTGCGCTGGCTGCTACGCAACAAAGCGCTGGCGGCCACCGCGCTGCTGGAATACGCATTGACATGGGTGGCTTGTGCGCTTGCACTGCGCAGCTTGGGGCTAGGCTGGCTACCCGCAGCTGTGGCGGCAACGCTGGCGGCGCACAGCTCGCCGGTGTTGCTGTCTACCCTGCTGCCGCAATGGCGTGCTGAGGGGCAAGTGACCGAGCGTGCCTTGCACTTGGGCAGTATCAACACCGTGCTGACCGCCATTACCTTGCCTATCGTATTAGCGCTAGTGGGTGCGTATGCGCAGGGCGAAGCTGCTTTGGGCAATGTAGGTTTGCTGGGCGCTGCAGCCAATGCAGCGGCAGGCACGGTGATCACGCCTGCCAGTGCCTTGGGCGGCGGTTCGGTGCTGCGCAGCGGGCTAGAGCTGGCGCAACCCTTGTGGGAGGCTGTGGCCAGCGTGGCCGTGGGCTTTGCACTGGGCTGGCTACTGTCGCGCCTGCGCACCAACACGCCTAGTGCACCTAAGCTGGCCGACCGCGGCCAATGGCTGAGCATGCTGGGCGCAGTGTGCGTAGCGGTGGGGCTGGCCCAATGGATGGGCGCACCAGCTTTGGTAGCTTGTTTAGCGCTGGGCTTAAGTTTGCGTCGGCGCGCAGCGTTGGCACTGCTGAGCGATGCTGCGGGTGCAGGCGCGGGGCTGTCGCAGCTTGCGCAAGTATTGATGTTTCTGGTAGCGGGTGCCAGCCTGCCGTGGCTGCAATGGGCGGGGCAGCAACCAGACCAGCTAGGCTCTGCGCTAGATGCCCAAGTGCTGGTGCTGGCCGCGTTGCTGTTGTTGATTCGCTTAGGCGCTAAATTATTGGTGTGTACCTTGACCGCTCGCTGGGCCGGGCTGCGCTGGCCACAAGGGGTGGCGCTGGGCATGATGCTGCAACCGCTGTCGATGACGGGCTTAGTGTTTTGGGTGATGGCAGCTGGTGCACTGGCTGCGCCTTATGCTTCACTGTCCCACGCGCTGCTATTGATGCTGTGTGTTAGCGACGTGCTGGGCCCGTGGATCATGCGTTCGGTACTGCGCGACATGCGCGAAGTAGCGCCTGCGCCCGTGGTGATCAGCAATCTAGTACCACTGGACAGCTCGGGCATGCAAACGCAGTCCAGCACGCAGTCGCGCCGGGTGGACACGCATGTGGACCTTCCTGCCATGTAGATGGCGGCCTTGACATCACGTGCTGTGTGCTCGCCGAGTAGTTTTACACCTACCAGCTACGTTAATCCCGTCTCTTTTTTTAGATTGGTAATTGCTTATGTTGTCTTTCACACCATCGCACCCACTGACCATGGGTGTAGAGCTTGAGCTGCAATTGCTCAATGCACGCGATTTTGCCTTGTCGCGCGACGCGCCAGATTTGATCAACCTGTTGCACCGCAAGAGCGAGTACAAAGCGCGTATCACGCCAGAGATCACCGAGAGCATGATCGAGCTGAACACTAGCATCCACGGCAGCTACGACACACTGCTGGGCGAGCTGCGCCAGCTGCGCGACGCTATTTGCGAAGCGGGCGACAAGCTTAACATCGATATTTCAGGCGGTGGCGCCCACCCTGTCAGCGTGTGGAAGGATCGGCGCATCTACCCTACTGAGCGGTTTTTGCACACCTCGCATTTGTATGGCTACTTGGCCAAGCAGTTCACCGTGTTTGGCCAGCATGTGCACATCGGCTGCACATCGGGCGACGAGGCCATCAAGCTGACCCACATGCTGGCGCCCTATATTCCGTACTTTATTGCGCTGTCGGCAGCCAGCCCGTATGCAGCAGGCGAGGAAACTTCGTTTGAAACCTCGCGCCTGCATGCAGTGGCTGTGTTTCCGCTGTCGGGCCACATGCCGCGCATGAACACGTGGGAAGAATTTAATGTGTACTTTGACGAGATGCAAAGCTACGGCATCGTCAAAAGCATGAAAGATTTTTACTGGGACATTCGGCCCAAGCCCGAGTTTGGTACGGTGGAGGTGCGTATTTTTGACACACCGCTCACGGTAGAGATGGCTGCGGCATTGGGGGCGCTGGTGCAAACTTTGTCAGCCCACTTACTGGGCATAAAAACCGGTGCGAGTACCGCAAACGATGCCCACGATGCTGCGGCAGCCAACGCGCGGGCGGGCGATTTAGCCACCTACCGTGTATATGGCTATAACCGTTTTCAGGCTTGCCGCTTTGGCTACGAGGCGATGATAGTGGACCCGCGCAGCAAGCAAAGTTTTCATTTGGGCACGGCGCTAGACCGCTTGCTAGAAGACCTGATGCCTGTGGCCGCGCAGTTGGGCAGCGTGCGTGCGTTGATCTATTTGCAAGAGCTGGTAGCAGCCCGCCAAAACGGCGCTAGCTGGATGCGTGCCATGCTGGCACAAAGCGGCGATTTAAACGACGTGATGCGCATGCAAGCGGCCTTGTTCCGCCACAGTGGCCACCACGGCGACAGCCATAAACGCAAGCCCCTGCAACCCGCCGTATCAGCCCGCGCCGAGCCTACGCTGCACAGCGTGCCACCGACGCAGCAGTTAGCGGCTTAAGTGCTGCGTTGTAGCTCGTGCGAATTGAGGTGTTTTTTTGCTAGCTTGAACAACGCGCGCCTTGCTGCGCATTTTTCATCGAGATGGACCCAACTCGTCACATTATTCTTTGCTTGGATTAAGCAGCCCGCGCTTCGGTGGGGTATTAGTTTGGTAACCACTATCAATTGCATAGCTGGTTGAGCAGGTTCTACGGCCTAGAACGGCTAAAACACTGTGAAAAACAGCGTGAATTGTGCGACTTTCTGCTTTACCGCGCATGAATCATCGCAACCAAGCTGATGCGATGCGATCTAAGAAAATCAATCTTCAAATTGCGCAAAAATCCTAAGCCGGATAGACACAGCCCAATACCCGCCCACCGCGTGCGCCGGTAACGGATGACAAAGGCAGCGTCTGGCGTTCAATAGTTTGCTTGGCCAGCCAGGCAAACGCGGTGGCTTCTACATCTTGTGGCGGCAGGCCGTGCTGGGCACTGCTGGTGACGGGGCAGTGCGGCGTTAAGGCTTGCAGGCGTTGCATTAAGTCGGTGTTAAACGCACCGCCGCCGCAGACGATGAGTTCATTCAGTCGTAGCTTACTATTTATTTCATAGCTGCTTGAGCATGTGTTTACAGTGCTGGCGGTCAATTCGATCAAAGTTTTTTGTACATTGCACGGCGTTTCTTGGGGGAATGCAGCCAAGTGTTTGTCTAGCCAGGCACGGTTGAACAGATCGCGCCCGGTGCTTTTGGGTGGGGGCAGTGCAAAGTAGGGCTCGGACAGCATGGCTTGCAATAAAGCTTGGTTGACCAAGCCGCTGGCACCCCACGCACCGCAGTCGTCATAGGCTGCGCCGGTGTGCTGCTGGCACCACATGTCTAGCAGCGCGTTGGCGGGGCCGCAGTCAAAACCCAGTGTGGTGCCGTCGGGTTGCAAGATTGTTAAGTTGCTGATGCCGCCCAAGTTCAGTACACCGACGGCCTGTGTTGTACCGCTGGCGGCAAACCATGCACGGTGAAAAAATGGTGCCAACGGCGCGCCTTGGCCACCTGCGGCGACATCGCGGCTGCGAAAGTCGGCCACTACGTCAATGCCTGTTAGTTCGGCTAACAAGGCGGGGTTGTTTAGCTGCCATGTATAGCCCGATTGGTCATGCATCTGCGGCTGGTGGCGCACCGTTTGGCCGTGTGCGCCAATGGCTTTGATGTGTGACGCCTGCAGGCCGCTTTGCGCTAGCAATGCGTGCACTACCTGCGCGTAGCTGCGTGCCAGTGCGTTAGCGGCCAGCGCGGCGCGGTGCAGTTCGTTGTCGCCCGCAGTGTTCAATGCCATTAGTTCAGCTCTTAATTCAGGAGCTAGCTGAGCAGTAAATACTTGGGTTACCAAGGGTTTTTGTGTTGAAAAATCAACCAAAGCACCGTCTACGCCGTCCATCGATGTGCCCGACATCAATCCGATATATAAATCTGTCATGCTGGTAATGGTACACGCGCACGGCCGCGCTTTTCGCAAAAATTCGCAACTCACCACAGCGCGTGCGGTCTAGGCGATGCACAAAGCATAACGGCGCACCAAGGTGCGCCGTTATGGTGAAAAAAACCTATTGCCTGTTATTTTATTTACTGCGCCGTAGCCACTGCCATACTGCCTGCAGCTTGCAGCTTCAAGCGCATATCTACCGCCATACGGTTAAACGCAGGCCGTGCTGTGGCAGACAGCGGCACAGAATTGCTTTCTTTGGCAATGTTTAACGGGTCGTGGTGCTCGCCGTTGATGCGAAACTCAAAATGCAAATGTGGGCCAGTGCTGTAGCCGGTAGTGCCCACTGCGCCAATTACATCGCCTTGCTCAACCTTTTGGCCCTTGGCCACGCCGATACGGCTTAAGTGCGCAAACACGGTGCTCTTGCCATCGCGGTGCTTAACTTCAATCACATTACCATAACCGCGCTGCACGCCTGCAAAGTCCACCACGCCATCACCCACGGTACGCACTGGTGTGCCAGTAGGCGCTGCATAATCTACGCCATTATGTTGCCTCCACTGGCGCGCGATAGGATGCACCCGTCCACCAAAGCCGCTGGTCATGCGCGAGAATTCTAGTGGCGATGCCAAGAAAGCTTTGCGCAGGGTGTTGCCGTCAAGCGTGTAGTACTGGCCTTTGGTGCCCACGTCTTGAAACCACACCGCTTGGTAGGTTTTACCGCCGTTGACAAACTCGGCGCTGATCACGCGGCCTGTGCGCAGTGGCTCGTTGTCGGCAGACAAAGTTTCGTACACCACGTTAAACCGGTCGCCCTTGCGCAGTGCGCGCAAAAAATCAATGTCGCTGGCAAACAGCTCAGCAATTTGGGTAGCCACAGCATCAGGAATGCGTGCATCGTCAGTGGCTGCAAACAGTGACGAACGAATCACCCCACCGGCTAAGCGCGAGCCCGCCACTAATGGCGCGGTTTCGGTGCGTGCAGAAAAGCCGCTTACGGATTTTTCAACCGTCATGCGTTGAAAATTTACAGAGTCGTCTTGGGTCCAGCGGGCAGACAGCTTGACCAAGCGGTTATTGCTATCGGTCTCAGCCGTCACGTTGCGGCCAGGTCGGCTTAGCAAAGCAGCGCGTGCCTCAGCATTGCTTCGCACAAAAGCGGCGGCAGCGGCGTCCACAATGCCCAAGCGGCGCAGCAAAGATTCGGCTGTGTCGTTGGATCGCGTTGTGTCGCTGCGGTACAAAATGAGCGGCGCAGCTGCAGACAAGCCTGCTACTGAGTCGACAGACAACAAGGGCAAAGGCTGCACTGCCTCCAATACTTGGCGTACTGGCAGGTCGGAAGCATCGGGCGCAAAATTAGCGACTGCGAATGCAGTAGCACCCGTGCCTAATAAAACGGTGGCCAACGCAGCCGCAACTCGGCGCGGGTGACCCTGCAAACTAACGGCCAAACTGCCCGCTAAGTTCTGTGCGTCGATAAAAAATTGGTTTAAAGTCAAAGCTACGGATCCAACGACTGGAAATTAGGGAATGGGCAAAGGGTCATGCAAAACGCATGCCCGCGTAAAATATGTCACCTCAGTGGCTCTCAGACCAGCTATTATAGCTACGCTAGTCAGGGTCGTATCTAGAAAAACCCTTATGAATCAAGCCGTTACACCCAAATCTTCACCGTTAATACTTATGTCTGACAAGGTAGCAGAGGCCTTGGCGGTTACTTTGCGAGGTGTAGAAGAGCTTATTCCACAAGAAGAGTGGGTTAAAAAGCTGCAAAAGAGCGAAACGTCGGGCATTCCGCTGCGAATTAAGCTGGGCCTAGACCCCACCGCGCCTGACATTCATGTCGGGCACACCGTAGTTTTAAACAAAATGCGTCAGTTACAAGACCTGGGGCACACTGTCATATTTCTAATTGGTGACTTTACCACCCTGATTGGTGACCCCAGTGGGCGCAACACCACGCGGCCACCACTAACAAAAGAGCAGATCGAGGCGAATGCCTTGACCTACCGTGACCAAGCCTACAAGGTGCTGGATCCGGCCAAAACCGAGATGCGCTACAACAGCGAGTGGGGCGACGCACTGGGTTCGCGCGGCATGATTCAACTAGCCGCTAAATACAACGTGGCCCGCATGATGGAGCGCGACGATTTTCATAAGCGCTACACCACCGGCCAGTCGATCAGCGTGCATGAGTTTTTGTATCCGCTGATGCAAGGCTATGACTCAGTGGCCCTTAAAAGCGACCTAGAACTGGGTGGCACCGACCAAAAGTTTAACCTGCTAGTAGGCCGCCACCTGCAAGCCGAATACGGCCAAGAAGCGCAGTGCATACTAACTATGCCTTTGCTAGAAGGCTTGGACGGCGTGGACAAAATGTCCAAAAGTAAAAATAACTACATCGGAATCGCCGAAGACGCCAACACTATGTTTGCAAAAGTGCTCAGCATCAGCGATGTGCTGATGTGGCGCTGGTACACGCTGCTGTCATTTAAAAGCATGGCTGAAATCGAAGTTTTAAAGAGCGAAGTCGCTGGCGGCCGCAACCCCAAAGACGCCAAAGTCATGCTGGCCAAAGAAATCACCACCCGCTTTCACAGCGCGGCAGCGGCAGATGCCGCGGAACTTGACTTTACCAACCGCAGTAAAGGCGGTGTGCCGGATGAGATTGATGAGGTAACTTTAAGCGGCGCACCGCTGGGCATCACACAAATTATCAAACAAGCAGGCTTGGCAGCATCCAGCGGTGAAGCAGGCCGCTTGATTGAAGGCGGCGGCGTGCGAATAGATTCTTCTGTGGTTAGCGACAAGGGGTTGAAGCTGGAAGCGGGCACCTATATAGTGCAGATTGGTAAGCGCAAATTCGCGCGGGTGAACTTATCGTAAGGAGCACGAAAATGGCGGAACTGAAAAATGGTGACTTCGCATCGTTTTTGCAACAAAACCAAGGAAAATCTGTCCAACTTAAGCAAGAATTCAATGAGGGTAATGTGGTATTAAATCCAACTGATCATGCACAAAGCGTATCCAATATGCCTGCTGAAATATTAATGGACGATGAGGCTGTGGAGCATCTTGCAGCTCAAATAAGTGAGACCCAACAAGTCTTGAGCGCAATGCCACCCATCACAGACGAAGAGCTAGATCGCCAAGCCTTGGAGGCGGGTGGAGCTGATGGCAATCCAGAAACACCAGAATGACATAGTGAATTTGAGTGATCAAAATTCATTAAATTACGACAATTATACAGAAAGCTGTATAATAAATTTTATGAAAACTACCCTCAACATTCACGATGCACTACTTGCAGAGGCAAAAGCGCTAGCCGCACGCCAACGCTTGACGTTGACTCGATTGATCGAGGAAGGTTTGCGTATGCGTTTGCGTGCAACAGACATTGCTCCCCTAGGCAAGCGCAGAGCGATGCCTGTAGTGAATGGTAAAAAAGGGCTTACACTGGGCTTGAGTGGGCTAAGTACACGCGAAATGTTAGACGCAGCGGACCATGCTGCCTGATATCAATGTACTGGTGGCGGCACGCCGAGCAGACCATCCACAACACAAAGTTGCCGCTGAATGGTTGAAAAAAACTCTTAAAGACACTAAAGATGGGCAGCAGCTTGTTTTGCCGATGCAGGTGATCAGTGGCTTTATACGCTTGGTAACCAATCCAAAAATATTCTTTAATCCATCCTCTACAACGCAATCCGTTGATTTTGTCGATTGGCTCCTGGAAGATGCGCAAGTGAGGTTGTTGGGTCAAACCGCTGAATGGGCAAGTTTTCGCACACTATTGCTCGACAAGAAGCTCAGTGCTAACCATGTGCCTGATGCACACTTGGCTGCACTGTCTATAAGTTTGGGTGAACCCTTTGTGACCTTCGACAAAGGGTTTAGGCAACTCTTACCTAAGTCATTATTGGTTCTTTTGCCAGCTGTTTAATATGCTCGCTGTTCTGCAAAGAGTCCAACGAGCACGCGTGGAAGTCGCTGCGCAGACTATTGGCTCTATAGAGCAAGGTTTGCTCGTCTTGCTATGCGCCGAACGTGGCGATACTTATGCAAGGGCCAACCAACTGCTCGCCAAAATTCTCAAACTGCGCATCTTCAGCGACGAAGCGGGCAAGATGAATCTTTCGGTGCAGGATGTAGCGGGTAGTTTGCTGATCGTGAGCCAGTTCACGTTGGCGGCGGATGTGTCTGGCGGCAATCGCCCCAGCTTCACCAATGCAGCGCCACCTGATGAGGGTAGGCGGCTATATGACTATTTTGTGCAACAGGCAATGGCAGCGCATCCTACTGTTCAAACAGGGAAGTTCGGTGCTGATATGCAGGTGCACCTGGTCAACGACGGGCCAGTAACGATACCGATAACCGCATGATCAGCTCTTTCCAGGGCGCGCAGTTCTCTCAATAGGACGCTTCGATTCACGGGGTGACCGTGTAGAGTGCGCTTCCTCGCGAACCTGATCGCGCCCTGGTGTGGGCTCGGTCTGTCCATGCAACGGATAGTCCTTGGTATTATGCGGCGGAGGCGGTGCGTGAGTGGTTCTGGCAGGGGTGCTAGGACTGATATCGGGTTTGGGTTGCTTCATAATGAACTCCTTTTTCTGTGAGGTAGTAGATTTTTTCAACGGTTTAGCCAAGTGATAGACAGTTGCAAGACCGTGGCAAATGCTACCCACAGCAGGTAGGGAATATTGACGTACGCCACCCACGGAACGTGTAACCTAATCGCCCACATCGCCCATAACAAGGTGCCTAAAATCAACACAATATCGACGGCAGCAAGCAGATTATTTTTCAAGCCAAACTGCAGGGGTGAGAATGCTAGGTTGAACAACAGATTCAAGCCGAACGGCAGAAAAACCACCCACGGCAACCGCTGTTTAAATGCCAGGTACAGCACATAACCAAAACTCGCCGCGATGACGACGTAAAGCACGCTCCAAACTGGGCCAAATACCCAGGCAGGTGGGGCAAAAGAAGGCTGGTTTAAATTAGCGTACCAAGCTGCTGAGTCATTCATGTAACTACCTTTGTCAACCTAGCCGTAACTAAAGAAAAGAGAGCATAGGCATTTTGCTAATAGCTTATCGCATGTGCCCAAATGGTAACTTAGCTTTTTTCTTTGATAGTCAGCTGGTTGTCGACACTTATGACACCTTTGACGGATTGTGCAATGGTGATGGCGCGGTCACGCGCTTGTGTGCTGGGGGCTGATCCGTGCAAAGATACTTTGCCTGCTTTGGTATCCACATCGATTTTCAATGCACTTAAATCGGGGTCTTTGGCAAGTCCTGCGTTAATGGATGTGGTGATAGATGCATCATCTAAAACACTGCTGGCTTGGGTGGAATTTTCTTTGACGGCTTCAGATGTTTTTTCCACAGTTTTTTCTACCGAGCTAGCTGCTTGGCTGGTGGCTTGTTGAGCGGTTTCTTTGGTTTGGCTGACGGCGCCATCCACCTTTTGGCCTAAGGTTTCGTCCTTGCGGCCGCAAGCTGCCAAAGTGATGAGGGATGCAGTCAGTAATAGTGCAATGGCTGTACGTTGGGTGATCATAAAACTTCCTTTAATTCAAAATCGATACCTATAGTGGGCATATAAATTAGTGTAGAAAAACATCTGATGTACTGCTGTAGGAATTGGTCGTCAACACATGTAGGAATAGCGCATGCCAAGTACAGGTTTTGACACACCTTGAACAAACAGCAGTGGGTTGGGCTGCACATATCTGTGAATGCGCCACGCAGCGTAAGCCTGCGCTGACATGCTGACGCGCGCACGGCTGACACCAGTAAATCAAGCCCACCAATAAACTTTGTTTCGGTGCGCGCAGCGCTGTGCGCGCCAACCTGTTAAACGCTAAGACGGCAGTTAACAGGACCATCATTTACAAGGAGTGCGTTATGGGTAAAGTACAGGCGGATAAAGTACAAGCAGACAAAATGCAGGGTGAAGGCAACTACGAAGCCGCTGAGCAATTTAACAAAGCTGAACAAGCGTTTATCAAATCGGGCAAAGTAGCGATTGCTGCACCCGACACGGCACCCAAGTCGCCCAAAGAGGCACAGGAACTTTTGCAAGCAGAGCAAGATTCTCAAAAGCATCCCAAAGGTGCGCGTCCACAAATTACCAAACCACCAGGTAAGTCGGTTGCACCCGACAAGGCTATGCCACGCAAAATGTGACGGCTTAGTGGGTCGGACTCAACTGCTAAATTAGTCGCGTGTAGCGCGCTGCTGCACGCGGTCAATGTAGGATTGCCCATCGGGCGGCTTGCCGGCGCGTTGTGCCTCCCACAGCATGGTGCCTAGCTCTTCCATCACCTCGTGGTGGGCAAGGTGCAGGTCGCCTCGGCGTGCGGTCAGTAGTTCTACCGCTTGCCTAATGCCCTTGGGCTGGTCAATGCTGCATTGCTCGGTAATGGACAGGTGCATTGATAGGTGCAGAAACGGGTTGGTTTGGCCGTCACCACCGTCGTACACGCGCGCCGCGGCGGCATCTGCGTCCTGCAAATCTGTATGGTATTCGGGGTGCTCGCTGATCCATTGATTGGCTATAGTTTCTATGGCGTCTTGAGATGAATTAGTCTGCGCTTTGGCAAATGCAGAGCAAAAAAATCGGCGTACATCGTCTTGGCTAGGGTTAAACATATCTTGATTATCTAATGTGACAACCCTGCCGCGCCGCAATGGGGATAATCTTGGCTGGATCCATAAATGCTAAGACACTTTGCCATGACTACCCAAGCCTTTATCTGTGACGCTATTCGTACCCCCTTCGGCCGCTACGGTGGCGCGCTGAGCAGCGTACGCACTGACGATTTAGCCGCCATCCCGCTGCGCGCCTTAATGCAGCGCAACCTTGGTGTGGACTGGCAGGCCGTCACCGATATGGTCTATGGTTGCGTCAACCAAGCGGGCGAAGACAACCGCAATGTGGCGCATATGGCCAGCTTGCTGGCGGGCCTGCCGCACGAGCTGCCCGGCAGCACGATAAACCGCCTATGCGGCAGTGGCCTAGACGCGTTGGGCACGGCAGCGCGCGCTATCAAAAGTGGCGAGGCTAGCCTGATGATTGCAGGCGGGGTCGAGAGCATGAGCCGCGCACCCTACGTGATGGGCAAGGCCGACAGTGCCTTTAGTCGCAGTACACAAATGTTTGACACCACCATCGGCTGGCGCTTTGTCAACAAGCTGATGAAAGAACAATACGGCGTTGAGAGCATGCCCGAGACGGCAGAAAACGTAGCGACTGATTACAAGATTGACCGTCTTTCGCAAGACAAGATGGCGCTAGCCAGTCAGATGAAAGCAATCGCTGCGCAACAAGCGGGTTACTTTGATGCTGAAATCTGCCCGGTCACTATCGTTCAAAAAAAAGGCGACCCATTAATCGTCAACCAAGACGAACACCCGCGCGTCACTACGATGGAGGCACTGGCCAAGCTCAAGCCCCTCGTTCGGCCCGACGGTACAGTCACAGCAGGCAACGCCAGCGGCGTGAACGACGGTGCCTGCGCCATCTTGCTGGCCAGCGAGGCTGAGGCTAAAAAACACAGCCTTACCCCCAAGGCGCGTGTAGTGGGCATGGCCACTGCAGGCGTGCCACCGCGCATCATGGGTATCGGCCCCGCACCTGCAACGCAAAAAGTATTGGCGCTGACAGGTTTAAAAATAGAGCAAATGGACGTGATTGAGCTGAACGAAGCCTTTGCTGCCCAAGGCCTGGCCGTGCTGCGCCTGCTGGGCCTGCAAGACGACGATCCACGCGTCAACCCCAGTGGTGGTGCGATAGCGCTGGGCCACCCACTGGGCGCATCGGGTGCACGCCTGGCTACTACCGCGGTTAACCAGCTGCACCGCATCCAAGGCCGCTACGCGCTGTGCACCATGTGCATTGGGGTAGGGCAGGGCATTGCAGTCATCTTAGAACGGGTATAAGCACTTTAGAGAGGCACATTATGAACATCACCACTGAACAAATTTTTGACAACGCCCACACGGTTAGCGTGTACCTAGACAAACCGGTAGACGACACGCTGCTGCACCAGCTGTACAACATGCTCAAGTGGGGCCCCACATCGGCCAACTGCTCGCCTGCGCGCATTCAGTTTGTCAAAAGTGCTGCGGCCAAAGCCAAGCTGGTGCCCTGCATGATCGACAGCAATGTGCAAAAAACCCAAACCGCGCCTGTCACCGCTATCATCGGCATGGACATGCAGTTCTACGACAAGCTGCCCGAGCTGTTTGTGCACACCGATGCGCGCGCATGGTTCGTCGGCAACCAGCCATCAATCGACGCTACAGCGTTTCGCAACAGTTCGCTGCAAGGAGGCTATTTGATCATTGCGGCCCGTGCGCTGGGGCTAGACTGTGGGCCGATGAGCGGTTTTGACGCTGGCAAAGTAGATACTGCGTTTTGGAGCGACACGCACGTGAAGACCAACTTTGTGTGCACCCTAGGCTATGCGGACCACAGCAAAACTTTTGCGCGCAACAAGCGTTTGTCGTTCGACGAAGCTTGCAGTATTGTGTAGTGCCCGTCGGTTTTAGTTTATCTTGAACTTTCCGCTGATCACTGACTGGCATTTTTATGCCATAGCCATTCCTGCGGTACTGCTACTGGGCTTGAGCAAAAGCGGCTTTGGCGCAGGCTTTGGCTCGTTAGCTGTGCCGATGATGGCATTGGTCATTACCGTGCCGCAAGCCGCAGCTATTTTGATGCCTGTGCTGCTGGTGATGGACCTGCTAGGCGTTGCCGCGTTTCGCAAAGAGTTTGATAAAAAACTGCTGATGTTTTTGCTACCCTGCGGCTTAGTGGGTATCGTTATTGGGGCCTTGCTGTTTAAGCTGTTGCAAACGCAGGTGGTGGCCGGCATTGTCGGGGCCTTCACCTTGCTGTTTTTAGCTCAGCGACTGTTGTTCCCGCCCAAAGCAGATGCACCGCCGCCACCACGCTGGCTGGGCGCGCTGCTCACCATCACCTCGGGGTTTACCAGCTTTATTGCCCACGCGGGCGGCCCACCTATCAATGCCTACGTCATCCCGCTGAAGCTCAAACCCATCGTGTTTACGGCCACCATGGCGTACTTCTTTTTCATCATCAATCTGGCCAAGTGGGTTCCGTACGCGATGCTGGGCTTGTTAGATAGTCGAAACTTTGCCACGTCCATGGCACTCTTACCGTTTGCCCCCATCGGTGTGTGGGTGGGTGTAAGAATTGCTAGGCGTATTCAGCCCACTTTGTTTTACCGCTTGGTGTATTTAGGCATGCTCCTTACCGGCGTTAAGTTAATATGGGACGCATTAAAGTAGAGAAAGCTCGCCATGACCCTCACTGCTAAATTGACTGATCTCAAAGCCCAAACCCGCAAAGTTTGGGCTTTGTCGCTTCCGTACTTTCAGTCAGACCAAAAGTGGAAGGCGCGCGCTATGTTGGCGCTGATCGTGGTGCTCAATCTAGGCACGGTGTACATGTCAGTACTGGTTAACGACTGGAACCGCGTGTTCTACGATGCACTGCAGGCCAAGAACGAAACAGTATTTTGGCAAGAGGTGTGGCACTTTACGTATTTGGCTTTTACGTTTGTGGTGCTGGCGGTGTACAAGTTCTACGTTACCCAGCTGCTAGAGATACGCTGGCGCAGCTGGATGACCACCGACACGCTGCGCCGATGGATGGCCAACAAAGCTTTCTACACCATGGAGCTAATGCGCTTTAACCAAACCAACGGTAACGGTAACGGCAGTGCCAGCAGCATGACAGCAGACAACCCCGACCAGCGCATTCAAGAAGACATTAATTTATTTACCAACTACACCGTGTCGCTCAGTATGGGGCTGCTCAATTCGGTGGTTACCTTGGTCAGCTTTGTTGGCGTACTGTGGGGCTTAAGCGGGCTGACCAGCTTCACGCTGGGCGGCAGCACCTATGAGATAGCGGGTTTTATGGTGTGGGCTGCGCTGTTGTATTCTGCTGCGGGCAGCGTGATAGCGCACTATATCGGCAAACCGCAGATCAACTTGAATTTTTTGCAGCAACGCTATGAGGCGGATTTTCGCCACCACTTGGTACGCGTGCGCGAGCACAGCGAAGCGATTGCCCTAGACAAAGGCGAGCAAGTAGAAGGCAAAGCTTTAGACCAGCGCTTTGCCGCCGTGCTGGCAAACTATTTGCAGCTGCTGATTGCACAAAAGCGGCTGACGTGGTTTGCCTCGGGCTACGGGCAATCGGCCATTATTTTCCCACTGCTGCTGGCTGCACCGCAGTACTTTAAGGGCACCATCCAGATCGGCCAATTCATGCAAATAGGCTCAGCGTTTGGCTATGTGCAAAGTGCGCTGAGCTGGTTGGTGGACAACTATCCTAACCTAGCGATCTGGAAGGCCACCACTGACCGGCTAACCAGCTTCGAATCATCGCTGAACACTATAGAACAACAAAAATATAAGCAAAATGAGGCTCTAACCCAAGTAAATCCTGCTCAAGCAGCTACTGAAAATGTAGCGAATAACGATCTGAAATTACACAATATGTCGCTGGCCTTGCCCAACGGCAGCCCACTGGCGAACCATATCAACCTGACTGCGCAGCCGGGCGATGCCATCATCGTCAGCGGCCCGTCGGGCAGTGGCAAAAGCACACTGTTTCGCAGTGTGGCGGGCATTTGGCCCTTTAGCAACCTAGGCGCGGCAGGTCAGCTTATGCGCCCTGATGGGTTTGACGCGCAGGCCATGTTTGTGCCGCAGCGCCCGTACTTTCCTAACGCTAGTTTGCGTGCAGCTTTGGCGTATCCCGACGATGCCAACCAATATAGCGACGAGGCATTGCGCACCGCGCTAGACGACGCCTTGCTGCCAGATTTAAAAACACGCCTAGACGACGAAGACGCGTGGGACCAAAAACTATCGGGTGGTGAACAGCAGCGCCTGGCGCTGGCGCGTGTGTTTTTGAAAAAACCGCGCTGGGTGTTTGCCGACGAAGCCACCAGCGCGCTAGACCCCGTAGCCGAGCACACCCTGTACACCCGCTTGTTGGCGCAAGTACGCAGTGTGGGCGGTGCGCTGGTGTCGATTGCGCACCGCCCCTCGGTGGCAGACTTTCACACCACGCAATGGACCTTTGCACCCGCGCCTGCTGGGCACGATGCGCAAAATAACCATAACGGCCAAGACGCAAAATTTACCGTGTCATCGGCTGCGCGCCCACCATCGGCGCGGGTTGATAAAGTCTTATAAATGCCCCGTAAAGCTGTGTAAAGCCTGCCAACGCATCCTAGCCAGCGCGCGTTAAGCAGTCACACAATAGAGCCACCCTCAGTGCCTGAGGCCAAGCTTTTCAGGAGATTTTTATGCCACATCGCCGTTCTTCGTTGGTATGCGCGCCGCGTACCTTGGCTGCCGCACTGGCCTTGGCCCTGCCGCTGGGTTTGCTGTTTAGCGGCTCCGCAGTAGCCCAGTCAGTCACTACACCTGCTGCAACGCAGGCAGACAACAGCTCCGCTGCTGTGTGGCGCGCTACCTCCCGCCTAGGCTACGGCCCCAGCCCCGCTAGCGCGCAGGCTGCACAAACAGGTGCCAAAGCCTGGGCACTGCAACAAATTGACGCCGCATTCAATGCCAGCCAAAAAGCACCCAACATTCCAATTGAGCTGGCCGGTTTTAACGCCCCCGTTAACGACTTGGCACGCGACTACCACGCCTTCACCGAAGAACGCAAACGCCAGCGTGAACGCCCGGTGGCTGCCGCAGCTAGCCATATGAGCATGGCCAGCGCTTCCGCCACCATGACCGTGCCGGTGAAAGACGAACAATTTTTGCGCGAGATGGTGCGCACCAGCGCAGCGTGGCGCATTATGTCGTGCAGCGACGCCGCTATAGAGCAACCGCTGCTGGCTAAAATGACCGAGTTTTGGTTTAACCATCTCAACGTGTCCATCACCAAGGGGAATACGCGCGCCTTCACAGGCAACTACCTTGCCACTGCCATCCGCACCAACGCGCTGGGCAAGTTTGAAGACCTGCTGCTGGCCAGCGCGCACCACCCTGCCATGCTGCTGTACCTAGACCAAGCCCAAAGCAATGTGCGCGGCATCAACGAAAACTACGCCCGCGAGCTGATGGAGCTGCACACCCTGGGCGTAGACGCTGGCTACACCCAAACCGATGTGCGCGAACTGGCGCGCATTTTGACAGGCTGGTCGGTAGCGTTTGCCCAAGGCCAAGCGTTCAGGTTTAACGAGCGCCAGCACGACACTGGCGACAAAGTGCTGCTAGGCAAAACTTTTAAAAACGCTGGTGTGCGCGAGGGTGAAGAAGCTATACGCATGCTGGCACACCACCCCGCTACAGCGCAGCGCATTGCCAAGCGGCTGGCCACCACGTTTATAAGCGACAAGCCCAGCCAAGCAGTGGTCGACAAACTGGCTGTCGCCTTTTTGCGCACGCAGGGCGACATTCGCGCGGTGATGCAAACGCTGGTTGATCTGCCTGATTTTTGGCAGGCCGAGAACACCTTGTTTAAAACCCCGCTGGACTTTGCCTGCTCGGCCTTGGTGGCCCGGGGCGGTGTGCGCGAGCCGCGCGATGTGCAGCAAACCGTAGGCTTTCTATCGCAAGCCGGCCAGCCCCTGCATGCCTGGCAAACACCCGACGGCTACAAGACCGACGCTGCCACCTGGCTAGCACCCGAGGCCTTAACCCGTCGCGCTGACCATGCCATTAACCTAGGTGCCCGCATGGCCGAGCCTACCTATTTGCAACCTTTCTTAAGTACTGCCAGCCGCGAACGCATAGCACGCGAAGCGCCTAATGTGCGCAGCGGCCTGCTGCTGGCAAGCCCAGACTTTATGAGCAAGTAAACGCATTTTTATAATTTTGTACAAACCATTAATTTGGAGTTTGCCATGCATACAGCATCGTCATCACATCACCCGCTGTCACACCAAACAATGTCACACCAAACAATGTCACGCCGTCATTTGCTCAACACATTAGGCGCAGGTCTTGCCATTGCCGCCAGCCCGCACTCGTGGGCGCAAGCGGCCCCTAGTGGCGCGAAGGCTGCAGGGCAAAGCCAAAGCCAAGGCCGCTTAGTCGTAGTCTTCTTGCGTGGCGCCTACGATGGCTTGTCTGCTTTTGTGCCCTATGCCGACCCCGAGTATTACAAGCTGCGTCCCAACATCGGCATTGCCACACCTGACGGCACAGCCGACACCGCGCTTAAACTAGACGACACCTTTGCCATGCACCCCAGCATGGCCGCACTCATGCCGCTGTGGCAGCAAGGCGTGCTCAGCTTTGTCCCCGCAGCCGGGCTGCCAGCGCCAAACCGGTCGCACTTTGACGCGCAGTACCAAATGGAAATTGCCAATCCCGGCAAGTCCAGCAGCGCACCTGGCTGGTTAAACAAACTAGCAGCCCAGAGCAAAACGCCCACTGCGTTAGGCGTAGGCGAGGCCAACCCCGCCATCTTGGCAGGCGACGCCCAAGTTAAACTGATTCCCCAAGGCCAGGCCGCAGAACGCATCGGCGTGCTGGCCAGCCCCACGCAGCGCCAAGCGCTGATGGACTTGTACGCAGGCAACGACAAAGTCAGCGCCGCCTTTCGCCAAGGGGCCGACAGCCGCATGCAAAGCGCGCAAGAACTCAGCACCGAAAAAACCGCCATGGACACGCGGCGCGAAACTACCGCCCGCGAAATGAAACGTAAGATGGACCGCCCGCTCGACAAAGACGGTACCCCTCCCAACACCGCCGCACAAAACGCCCAAATGCTAGCCGCCAGCAACGGCGCAGCCGACCCCGTAGGCCTGCAGCTAGACGCCTACCACCTAGGCACGTTGATGCGCAACGACCGCAATCTCACACTAGGTTTTTTGTCTGCAGGCGGCTGGGACACCCATGCCAACCAAGGTAACGCCACAGGCCAGCTGGCCGACAAGCTGGGCAACTTAGCCAAGGGCATTGCACAACTGCGCCAAGACTTTAGCGAGCCGGGCGACACCATCGTAGTGATGAGCGAGTTTGGCCGCACCAGCGCAGAAAACGGCACACGTGGCACCGACCACGGATTTGGCAATGCACTGTGGCTGGTGGGCAACCGCGTGCAAGGCGGCAAGTGGCACGGCAAGTGGACAGGCCTGGCACGCGGCAACTTGAACGACAACCGCGACCTGCCCGCCCACCACGACTACCGCGCCGTATTGGCGCAGGTGTTGCGCGGTACGTTCGGCCTGTCAGATTCGGCGTTGGCCACGGTGCTGCCGGGGGCTAAGTGGGACGCGGGCCTGGACAGTCTGTTGCGTAAGGCGTAACTTGAGTTACATAGTTGCTATTAAATAAATAGCTGCTTGAGCAGTATCTACGTCTTCAACAGCCTGAAACGCTTTCCAAACTAAGTTCTGTAAAAAGCTTTCATTGCTTTTTCTTTGCGTCCACAGTAGGTGCGTGCGTGATCATCGTCACAATGGCCTCACGTAATTTGGGGTGCATATCACGCAGCTTTTGTATCAGCTGAACCTCCTTGGCACCTAGCAGGTTTACTTGTTTCGCTTGTTGTACAAAAAAATGGCTCGATTTTTTTTCTGTCACTTCATTGGCGGCAGAATGCAGCGTATCGCCGTACAGCAACCACTGGGTGGAGCAGTTGGTACGCTGCGCCACGTCTTGCACCACCTTGGCAGGAATTTGCCTGCGTTGACGCCACACGCGAAACGTGGCTTCGTCTTTGCCCAACGACATAGCCAGCGCGCCCCAATCATTTAGCTCCAATACCTCAGCCATGCGGGCCAGCACGTTATCTACTTGGATTTCAGTCATTCACCATAGCTTCCTGCAGAGCTGCTTGACACGTTTCATTTTGATAGATAAGATATGTTTCAATTTGAAATGTTTCACTTTGATCTGAGCTTACCATCGAAATGCATCCTGA
>JAYSWJ010000242.1:0-8281 GCA_043718065.1 Polaromonas sp. | reverse complement strand
TTGAAAATATCCAACTGCTTTTTCTTGGCCTTCATGATGTTAGGAAGCGTGACATAGCGCGGCTCGTTCAAGCGCAGGTCAGTAGTAATAACAGCGGGTAGAGTGATAGACAAGGTTTCTAGGCCACCATCTACCTCGCGGGTAACCGTAGCCTTACCGTCGGCAATTTCTACTTTGGATGCGAAAGTAGCTTGCGGCATGTCGCCCAAGGCTGCTAACATTTGACCTGTTTGATTGCAGTCATCGTCAATGGCCTGCTTGCCCAAGATGACTAAACCAGGTTGCTCTTTGTCCACCAGCGCTTTGAGCAGCTTGGCCACTGCCAAGGGCTGCAGTTCTTCAGAGGTTTCTACCAAAATAGCGCGGTCGGCACCGATGGCCATGGCCGTGCGCAGAGTTTCTTGGCACTGAATGGGGCCGCACGACACAGCAATGATTTCAGTAACAACGCCCTTTTCTTTCAGGCGTGTAGCCTCTTCCACTGCAATCTCGTCAAATGGGTTCATGCTCATTTTGACGTTGGCAATGTCTACGCCCGTGTTGTCCGATTTGACCCGCACCTTCACGTTGTAATCCACAACCCGTTTAACAGCGACTAATACCTTCATACCACAAGCTCCACAAATTAATTCAATTGACGTTAACGTAAACTCAAATCATTGTATGCGGGCTGCCCGCAGACACGCCGCACCGCGACTAAAGACCGTGCAAATCATAGAAAAGCACGATCGTTCTTTTTGCTGATTATAGTGGCTAAGCTGAGCATATTTAGGCGTTGCTCACCATAAGTTAGGGGCAGAGCGTCAACCCAGCGACAATTAACTGACCGATGGGTCAGGTAATTGGGGTAAACCTGTACCATTGGTTTGGAAGCAGCCGTTAAAGTCACCTCAATTCAGAGTTTTGCGCTGCACCATTTGCAAGGAATCCTATGAAAGCCTCTCGCATTACTTTGTCGCTGCTCGCTTTGGCAGGTGTTAGCGCACACCACTTGGCTAGCGCGCAAACCGTGCTCACAACATCCAGCTGGCTACCACCTACGCACACGCTGAGCATGGTGCAAAAAGAATGGTGCGACTTGGTAGAAAAAAACTCTGCAGGCAAAGTCATATGCAATATTTTGCCGCGTGCCATGTCGGCACCGCCCGGCACGTTTGACGCAGTAAAAAAACGGCTTGGCTGATCTTTCGTATTCGGTGCAAGGCTACACGCCAGGCCGCTTTGTACACACACAAATGGCCGAGCTGCCTTTTTTGGGCGATAACGCAGAGCCTATCTCAGTGGCTTGTACAACACCAGCTTTGCCTTTGTAATGAACCAAGCCAAATACGACAAGCTGGCGTCAGACGAGAAAAAAGTAGTGGACGCCGCTAGCGGCGAGGTAGCGGCTCGCATCTTTGGCCGTGGCTGGGACAAGGTAGACCGCCGCGCTACTGGCTTGATGCAGGCCAACGGCGTGCTGATTACCAAAGCCGATGCACGATTTGTGGCCGAAGTGAAATCTAAAACCTCTGCGCTAGAAACCGAATGGGTCAGCGACGCCGAGCCAAAGGCCTGAAAGACGCGGCCAAAGTATTGGCCGCGTTCCGCGCTGAGATAGCCAAGGCTGAGAAATAATCTTTGCGCAAACTACTTGAGCACTTTTGCGGCGTACTGTGCGCTGCTGCACTGTTTGCCATCATGGCGCTCACGTTTTTTGACGTAGGTGGCCGCAAGCTGTTGTCTCAATCTATCCCAGGCTCGTTAGAGCTGACCGAGCTGCTGATGGTGGTGGTGATATTTGCTGGCCTACCGCTGGTGTCCAGCCGCGGTGAGCATGTGATATTCGATTCACTGGACAGCGTATGGCTCGTCTGGTTTGTGAAGATGCAACGCGCACTGGTGCACGTACTGTGCGCGGGTTTGATGCTAGCGCTGGCCTATTTGATGTGGAATACTGCAGGTCAGTTTGCAGCCAATGGTGACATTACAGCGCAGCTAAAAATACCCAAGGCACCCTTTATCTATGGCATGGCCCTGCTTTGCGGTATTACAGGCTTACTGCATTTAGCACTTATAGCCCAGCCCGCACGCACACTGCAAGAGGGCGAAGGGGCCGCACTGTGATGGCATCTGCATGATCGAGTCGCTTTTAGGCTTTGCGGCCATCTTTACATTGGCACTGCTGCGCGTACCGCTGGCTTTTGCCATGGGCATAGTGGGTGTAGTGGGCATAGGCCTCACACGCGGGTGGATGCCTGCGCTGGCCAGCACCGCCCAAGTGGTGCACGAGACCGGGTTTGCCTACACGCTATCCGTCATTCCATTATTTATTTTGATGGGTAACTTTGTAGCGCGTGCCGGGCTGGCGCACGAGCTGTTTGCAGCGGCCTACGCTTTTATCGGCCACTTTCGGGGTGGCTTGGCGCACGCTACGGTGGCAGCGTGTGCAGGCTTTGGAGCTATTTGCGGGTCGTCCATAGCCACTGCGGCCACCATGAGCAAGGTAGCCTACCCGTCGATGAAGAAAATGGGTTACAGCGACAGCTTGTCTACCGGCGTGATGGCCGCAGGCGGTACGCTGGGCATCATGATCCCGCCGTCTACCATCATGGTGATCTACGGCATCATCACCGAGACGAATATTGGCAAGCTCTTTGCTGCTGGAGTTATTCCGGGCATCTTGACGGCGCTACTAATGATGGCAGGCATTGCCGTGATAACCGCACGCGACCCCGAGCACGCACCCCGAGGTGAGCGCACCAGCTGGCCCAATCGCTGGAAGGCATTGCGCGGCATCTGGGGCGTGATTTTGCTGGTCATCGTAGTGCTGGGTGGTATCTATGGCGGTATTTTTACGGCCACTGAAGGCGCAGGTTTTGGTGCGGCAGGTGCCTTTTTATTTGCACTGGCACGCCGCCGATTAACTTGGGCCATCTTGTACCAAGTGCTAGTCGAATCTGCCCGCACTACAGCCATGCTGTTTACGCTGCTGATAGCCGCCACCATATTTGCAAACTTCGTCAACTTCACCAGCATGCCGGGTGACTTGAAAGATTGGATCACCCACCTAGGTCTGTCGCCCATCATGATCATCTCTGCCATGATGCTGATATACGTGGTACTGGGCACCGTAATGGAAGAACTCACCATGGTGCTGCTAACCATTCCGCTGTTCTTTCCCATCGTCACGGCACTAGGCTTTGACCCGGTGTGGTTTGGTGTGCTGATTGTGATGATTGTGCAAATCGGCCTGATATCACCGCCGGTGGGCATGAATCTGTTTGTACTGAACGCACTGCTGCCCGGTGTGGGCCTGGGTGCTATCTTTCGCGGCTGCTGGCCGTTTGTAGTAGTGATGATTTTTGTGCTGGGCTTGCTGATTGCGTTTCCACAACTAAGCCTCTGGCTGCCTAGTTTAATGCAGTAAATAGGTCTGCAACCCAAGTAAATCCTGCTCAAGCAGCTATTTAATTCATAGTAACCATGATCATCGGCTAATTAATTTTAGGCAGCTTGGGCATATGCACTACACGTTGCGGATAGGGGATTTGAATACCTGCAGCACGTAGCGCATACAGAATCTCTACGTTGATGTGGCTCTTCACATTCATCTGGCCGTTGTCTGGATCGCTAATCCAAAACAGCAAAGTAAATTCCAGCCCGTCAGGCGCAAACTGCGTGAGGTGAGCCACCGGTCCAGGGTCGGCTAGCACGCGGGTGTGGTCCAATGCAGCCTTGCACAAAATGCCCTGCACTTGCGTCACATCGCTGTCATAGCCTACAGTAAGCACGCTAGACACCAGTACTTTAGGGTCGGCCAGCGACAAGTTTTCAACCCGCTCTGTAACTAGCTTTTCGTTAGGAATAATCGCCTCGCGGCCATTGAGTGCGCGAATAAGTGTGTAGCGGGTTTTAATGTCGCTCACCTTACCCTCAAAGCCATCTATCTTCACGCTGTCGCCGATACGCACAGATCGTTCAAACAAAATCACAAATCCACTTACGTAATTGGATGCCAGCTTTTGCAGGCCAAGCCCTAAGCCCACGCCCAGCGCGCCGCCCAGCACCGACAGCGCCGTCAAGTCTACACCTACAGCAGACAGCGCAAACAGCAAACCAAACAAGATCAACATGGCACGGATGCCGCTGGCCATAATCTTGCGCATTGACAGATCATTCACCGCGTCGCGCAGCACATTGCGCTCAATCACGGCCGATATCCACAGCGTGACAATAATCACCAAGCCCGCCGAGGTCAGGCCGTCCAGCACGGTGCGCAAGCTAACTTTGCCTTTGCCAAAAGCCAGCTTGATAGAGTCCAGCTCTTCCAGAAAACCGGGCAACAAACCCACAATCCACAAGATCGCCAGTACCCACACCACCCACGAGAAAAGCCGCTCCGTGAGGCGTGCAAATCCTGAATTGGGAAAACTTAAAGTGAGCGTGCGCGCAGTTAACCGAATAGCTGCTAATGACACCAGCATGGGCACAGCCACCTTGAGCACCGACAAATGCTGGTAGCGCGCCACCACATAGCTGGCAGCAAAGGTCAAGGTCAAAGCTAAAAACGGAAACATCAGCCCGTCCAGAATATGGCGGCCAAACCATACCGAGTCTTGCGGTTTTTTAAAGGCTCGGTTAGCTAGGTAGCACAGCAGATAAGCCAGCGCCAAGCATGCCAACAAACTTACCATTTCCACCCAAATATCGGGCCGGGCTATGTCTTGCAATAGATCGTCAATTTCATTCATGGCATGGTTATACCGCAGCTACTGACTTAACCCTTTAATGTTTTGGTTACAACTGCTGCACCAGGCCATGCAGGTAGGCGCTTTTGTACAAAGGCCTGCACGCCTTCTTGCGCGCAGCTGTCCATCATGTTGATGGCCATCGTCTGCCCTGCTAGTTGGTAGGCGGCCTCTAGCCCTAGGCCCTGCTGGCGGTAAAACAATTCTTTACCCATCTGCAACGCCACACGCGGCTTGCTAATGATCTGCGTTATTAATTTGTCTACCTCCCTATCCAGCGCAGCCGCTGAATTATCAACCGCCACGGCATTCACCAAACCATAGTCTAATGCGCGTGCAGCGTCGATAAACTCACCCGTCAGCAGCATATGCATGGCTTGTTTGGGCAGCACACTGCGCACTAGCGGCACCGACGGTGTCGCGCAAAACAGCCCATAGTTGATACCACTGGTGGCAAACTGCGCCAGTGGTGAGGCCACCGCCAAATCACATTGCGCCACCAGCTGGCAGCCCGCAGCAGTCGCCAAGCCATGCACCCGCGCTATCACAGGCACCGGCAGTTGGGCAATCGACACCATCATCTTGGAGCACTGCGTAAACAGCGCTTGGTAAAACTCTAGCCGCGGGTTGGCGGCCATGTCCTTCAAGTTATGGCCTGGGCAAAAAGCCTTGCCAGTGGCTGCCAGTACCACCACACGCGCCGTGCCATCCGCTTTTACAAGGTCTAGCTCTGTTTGTAGCGCATCGATCATGTTGGCAGACAGCGCATTAAAGTTGTCAGGCTTGTTCAGCGTCAGTGTGTAGACACCCCGATAGTCTTTTTGCGTTAAAACTAGGTCAGTTTTCATAGTCAAAATAGCCTTCTAGGCCGTAGAACCTGCTCAAGCAGCTATGGTATTAAGAGCAAAATAGACTATGCAGTTTTGGTCACCACATGCCCACCCAAAAACAGCCGTTCAATATTGGGGTCAGCCAATAACTCAGAAGCAGGTTTATGCAGCACACAGCGCCCAGACTCTAGGGCCACAGCATCGTCAGATATTTTTAATGCACTTTTCACATTTTGCTCTACCATCAGCACCGTTGTGCCTTGCTCGACCAGACTGCGCAGTAGCTTGAACACGTCTTGCACGACGATGGGCGAGAGGCCAATAGAGGGTTCGTCAATCAACAAAACTTTAGGTCGCAATAGCAAAGCACGGCCAATTTCTAGCTGCTTTTGCTCGCCACCCGACAGTGCACTGGCCTGCGAATGTAAACGCTCTTTTACACGCGGGAAAAACTCCAGTACTTCAGGTATGCGCTCGTGCGTAGTTTTAGTACCCAGCGTGATGCCGCCTAGCTCTAGGTTTTGCCACACAGTCAGTTGGCCAAACAGGTTGCGGCCCTGGGGCACAAAGGCAATGCCTTGGGCCAGCAGGTCTTTTTGTGTAGCGCCTGAAATATCTTTGCCATCTAGTAACACCTTGCCTTGGCGCGGTTTCAGCAGACCAAACAAAGTTTTCAACACGGTAGATTTGCCTGCGCCGTTGGGGCCAATCAGTAGCGTGATGGTATTGCGTTTGATTTTAAGATTCAGATTATTCAAAATCATAAAATCCTTGTAGCCTGCCACAACGTCTTGAAATTCAATGCAGATGTCTTGACCAGGTGTGCCCATCATCAAGCTCCTAAATACGCGTCAAGCACTTGCTTGTTGCGACGTATTTCTGTTGGTGTGCCAATAGCCAGCACTTTGCCCTCTACCATCACCATAATACGGTGGCATACGTCCATGACAAAATCCATATTGTGTTCAATCACGACAAAGCTACTCTTTTTACCGAATTGCGGGTTTTGATTCAAGTCTTTTAGCAGCGCAGTAATACCGCCGACCAGTGACGGGTTTACGCCTGCACATGGCTCGTCTAGTAGTACCAAATCGGGCTCACTCATAAACGCCATGGCAATATCCACCAGCTTTTGCTGGCCGTAGCTGAGCGTGCCAGCCTTCAAATCAGCCACATGTTCAATACGAAACTGTTTGATCAGCGCGTCGGCTTTATTACCCAAACCCGAGTCGCTGGGTGCAAACATGCGGCTTAACATGGTGCCTTCGTGCTCTTGTGCGGCCACCACCAAGTTGTCGCGCACGGTCATCTTGCCAAACACTTGCAGGGTTTGAAATGTGCGGCCCACACCCCGGCGGCTTAGCTCTAGCGGCCCCAGTTTGGTGACATCTTGGCCGTTCAACTCTATCTTGCCTTCATCGGGTTTGATCTGCCCCAGCATAGAGTTAAACAGCGTGGTTTTGCCTGACCCGTTGGGGCCGATCACGCCAAATATTTCACCAGGCTGCACTTCAAAGCTTACGCCGCCTACGGCTTGAATCGCGCCGTAGGATTTTTTCAGATTAGTGACTTTCAAAAGGCTCATGGTGTGCCGCCTGTTTGCGCGGTGGCCATATCAGCAGCACGTTGGGCTCTGTCTGCACTGGCTTTACGCGAGTCGCGTTTTTCTTTCAGTCTGTCGGGCAAGCTTAGCAACCCATCCGGTAGCCAAATCATCATCAGCACCACCACAGCGCCAAACAGTGGCAAATACCAGTTAGACAATACGGGTGCTGCATCGCGTATCCAGTCGGGCACTACAACGCCCACAGCCGCGCCCACTAGCGGCCCCCAAAAGTAGCCCGAGCCACCCACCACCACCATCAGGTACATCATGATGGACGCACCCACGGCAAACGGCCCTGGCTCGATAAAGTCGACCAGTGATGCAAACAACACGCCCGCTACACCCGCATAGGTTGCGCCAATAGTAAAACTCATCAGCGTGTAGCTGCGCGTGTCAATGCCTAGGCTTTCAGCGCGAATGGGGTTGTCGCGCAGGGCCGTAAACGCTTTGCCCCATGGTGATCGCAGCAGCCCCCACAGCAGCCCCACCATGACGACGGTGCATGCCAAGACGAAGTAGTAATACGCCAGCCCACCTTGAAGCGAGATGCCAAAAATCTCAGGTCTTGCAATGCCGTTAATACCAAACGTGCCGCCGGTGAGCCATTCTTCATTGCGCATCACCAAATACATCGCCGTGTTAAAGCCCAGCGTGGCAAAAGCCAAATAGATGGTCTGCACGCGCAGCGCCGGAAAGCCCACCACCAGCCCCACACAAAAGCACAACGCTACCGCCACAGGCATGCCCAGCCACCAACTAAACCCAGCTTTCAGCAAAATGGCCACCGTGTAGGCACCGATACCGAAAAAAGCCGCATGCCCTAGCGACTTTTGGCCTGCATAGCCTACCGTTAAATTCAGGCCCATAGTAGCAATAACAAAGATCAACCAATAGGTAAATAAATACACGCCATAATTTTTAAGAAATTGTGGTGAAACTAGCAAAATAACTGCTCCAGCAGCTATCAAAATAGTAGTCAGCAGCTGGGGTGTAACCTTACCTTTGTTGCACTGCTGGGTCATACTTTGCGCTCCTCTTTTTTACCCAAGAGGCCTTGCGGTTTAAATAAAATAACCACCATAAAAATAATCAATGCCACTGCGTCTTTGTACGAT
>JAYSWJ010000241.1:0-8291 GCA_043718065.1 Polaromonas sp. | reverse complement strand
CTCTTGCTTTGCACTTCCATGCCCGCGGTGGCGGCGCGGCAGCAGCTGGGGGCCAGTGTGCGCTCGCCTTTAACTTCCACCACGCAGGCGCGGCAATTACCGTCGGCGCGGTAGCCGTCTTTGTAGCACAGGTGCGGTATGTCTACGCCGTGGCGTTTGGCGGCTTTGAAGATGGTTTCGCCTTCAAAAGCATGGATAGTCAGGTTGTCTAGTTTGAACTCTACAGTTTGTGGTGCTACTTCCACGGCGCGGGTGGGTGCGTTCATACAGAGTCTCCCTTGATGGTGTGTTCGGTTACTACAGGCTCGCCAGGCCGGGGCATGCTGCCTTGGCGCGTGGGCTCGCCTACTTCGTCAGCAAAATATTTTTGTACGCAACGAATCGGGTTCGGTGCGGCTTGGCCCAGACCGCAAATTGAGGCGTCGGCCATCACTACCGCTAAATCTTCTAGCGTGTTGGCGTCCCACACAGGTGCATGCATTAGTTTGGCGGCTTTGGCCGTGCCTACGCGGCACGGTGTGCACTGGCCGCAGCTTTCGTGTTCAAAAAACTTCATTACATTTAGCGCAGCGTCGCGCGCTTTGTCGTGGTGGCCTAGCACGATGACTGCGGCACTGCCGATGAAGCAGCCATAGGGCTGCAGCGTGTCAAAGTCTAGCGGAATGTTGTTCAGGCTGGCAGGCAATATGCCGCCCGACGCACCGCCGGGCAGGTAAGCGTACAGGGTGTGGCCGTCTTGCATGCCGCCGCAATATTCGTCGATCAGCTCTTGCACGGTAATTCCTGCGGGCGCTAATTTGACACCAGGGCTGTTAACCCGGCCGCTAACGCTAAAGCTGCGCAAGCCTTTGCGGCCGTTACGGCCGTGCGATGCAAACCAGTTTGCGCCTTTTTCTACCAGCTCGCGTACCCAGTACAGCGTTTCAAAGTTGTGCTCTAGCGTGGGACGGCCAAACAAGCCCACCTGCGCAATGTAGGGCGGGCGCATGCGCGGCTCGCCACGTTTGCCTTCGATGCTTTCGATCATGGCGGATTCTTCGCCGCAGATGTAGGCACCCGCGCCACGGCGCAGCTCGATCAGCGGCAGCTTGAACGGCGGATTGGCTTGCAAAGCGGCCAGCTCAAATTCCAGCATGTTGCGGCAGTCGTGGTATTCATCGCGCAGGTAAATGTAGATCGCATCGATACCTACCACATGGGCGGCTATCAGCATGCCTTCTAAAAAGCGGTGCGGATCGGTTTCTAAATAGGTGCGGTCTTTGAAGGTGCCGGGCTCGCCTTCGTCGATGTTGATGGCCATCAGCTTGGGTGCCGGCTGGTCGCGCACAATGCGCCATTTGCGCCCTGCCGGAAAGCCTGCACCACCCAGGCCACGCAGGCCCGAGTCTTCTAGGGTTTTAAGCACGCTTTCGGAGTCTTTGCTGCCGCTCGCCAATGCAGTGGCTAGCGCGTAGCCGCCGCCAGCTTGGTAAGCAGCGTAGTTGGTATAGTCTGGCCATGCTATTTTATTAATAGCTGCTTGGGCAGGTTTTACTTGGGTTAGTGCCTGTTTTTGCTCTAAAAATTCGGTCTTAACAGCCTCTGCAGTGGCATGTAGCACTACGGTCTGGTGTACTGCTACCGCAGGCGCAGTTTCGCAACGGCCAATGCAGGGCGCGGGGATAACGCGCACATTGTCGTTGCCTAAGATGGCAGGCAATCGGGCCAGCAAATCTTGCGCACCCGCTAGCTCGCACGATAGGCCGTCGCATACGCGTACGGTGATCGCTGCGGCAGTGTCGTCACCTCGCACTACGTCAAAGTGGTGGTAAAAAGTGGCTACCTCGTAGACCTCAGCCATGGGGATGTTCATCTCTTTGGCCAGGGCTACCAGGTGTCGGTCATGCAAACAACGGTAGGCGTCGTTCAATTTGTGAAGCTGCTCTATCAGCAGGTCACGTCGGTGCCCACCGCCACCCTCGGGTTTTGCGCCTAACAAAGCACGAACCTCGTCTAATGACGTATCGTCAGCTTGCCTGCCTTTAAGCTTGCTTTTTTGGCGAATGCGCTGGCGCATGTCGTCTAGTGTGGCGATGGCTACGGCTTGAATTTCACTGGAGGGGCGAGGATGGTTCATAGTTAGTGCCTATGCCGCCTCTAGGGCGGCATAGGGCTTGAAGTTAGCTATAAGAATTAACTTGTGGCTTTAGTTTGAATTGATCAATTTAGTTCAAAAACTTAGACACGCTCAGCAAGGTGCGGTACACGCCCCATGCCAATGGAATGCCCACTGCCGCCCAAGCCATGTACACAAACGCTGGGTTGACGGCACCGCCCACACCAGAGCCTGAGCCTACTTCAGAGGCTGCCGCTTTGTCGTGCGCCAAGCGGCGCTCTTCGGCCAGCTCGCTGTCGGTCATAAACCATTTGTCTGCCACAGGTTTGACCAGCAAATTACAGATCAAGCCCACCACCAACATACCGGTCAAGATATACATGGTTTGGTTATACACCTGCTCGCGCGGAATGCCCAAGCCCAGCTGGTATTCGCGCATGTAGTTCACCACCACAGGGCCCAAGATACCGGCAGTAGCCCATGCAGTCAATAAACGTCCGTGGATTGCGCCTACCATCTGCGTGCCAAACAAGTCAGCCAAGTAAGCAGGCACAGTGGCAAAGCCGCCGCCGTACATGCTTAAAATCACGCAGAATGCGGCGACAAACAAAGCAATGCTGCCAGCGCGAGCGCTAGACGGCACCGAGAAATACAACGCTGCACCCAGTACAAAGAAGATCACGTAGGTGACCTTGCGGCCCAATTTGTCAGACAAGCTGGCCCAGAAGAAGCGGCCACCAATGTTAAACAAGCTGAGCAGCGCGGTAAAGCCTGCAGCAGCACCCGCAATAGCGGCCAGTTGTGCTTTGTCGAGTTCGCCGAACTTTTTGGCCACACCGATCAAACCACCACCAAACACTTCTTGCAGCATAGGCGACGCCATACCGATCACGCCGATACCGGCGCTCACGTTCATGCACAGCACCATCCAGATCAGCCAAAACTGCGGAATGCCCCATACTTTTTTCACATGCACGTGTTTTTGCGTGATCATGGCGTTATTGACCTGCGCTGCGGGTGGTGTCCAGCCTGCTGGCTTCCAGCCGGTAGGCGGCACGCGGTAGCCCAAGGCACCTGCCATCATGAAGACGAAGTAAATCAATGCCATGACCACAAAGGTTTGCATCACGCCCACGTCGGTAGGGGTGGCAAAGTTTTTCATCAGCTCAGCAGCCAGGGGCGATCCAATCATCGCGCCGCCGCCAAAACCCATAATCGCCATGCCGGTGGCCATACCGCGACGGTCTGGAAACCATTTAATGAGCGTGGACACGGGGGAGATGTAGCCTAAACCTAGGCCAATACCGCCAATCACGCCCGAGCCTAAAATCATCAGCCAAAACTGATGGGTGTAAATACCCAGGGCCGAGATCAACATACCGCCGCACCAGCAACAAGCTGACACCACGCCCGCTTTGCGCGGACCAGCGCGCTCTAGCCAGCCGCCCCAAATGGCAGCAGACGAGCCCAAGATAACAAAGAACATGGTGTACATCCAGCCCAAGGTGGAAATTTTCCAATCGCAGGTGCTGGTGAACAGTTCAGCAAAAAAGCCCACATCCGGGCCACATTTAATAGCTTCTTTAATTCCCAATGCTTTGGACAATGGCAGCCAAAACACCGAAAAACCATAGGCCATACCGATACACAGGTGTATCGCCAATGCGGCAGGCGGAACTAGCCAACGGTTAAAACCCGGCCCCGCAATAATTCGCTCTTTGTCTAAAAATCCAGTCATGCTGTCTCCATACTTGTTGATAAACTCACTGAAAAAACTTCTGCTTTTTTTACAGTGGAATTGAGAGTATCACGTAGCAATGCGATACAAATCAAATTGATTCAAAACATGGAGTGATTCAAAAAATAAATATAGTTTATAACTACTAATTTTGGCGAAATATCTTGAAATAACTCGGGTTTACCTTTAGTAAGTGCTTAGTAACCGGCTAAAGAAATAATTGATGATGCACATTAACGCTTGAGCTAATGTTTTTAAAACTGCACCTTGGTGAAGCCAATATTTCGCGCGCGATTGATAAATAATTTACTATAAATTTAATAGCTGTTTGAGCAGGTTTTACTTGGGTTAGCGACCTGAAATACATTTAAAAAGCACTGCCTACAGCGCAAAATACCAGTAACCAGTCTGCTACAAAGCTACCAGAGCGCCAGCGTCTTCTATAATCTCAATTTCCACTGACCCAGAAGTAAGCACTCTGGCTACAGACATGACCAAATTTGTTTTCGTCACAGGCGGTGTTGTGAGCTCCCTAGGTAAGGGAATCGCTTCCGCATCCCTTGCCGCCATCCTAGAATCGCGCGGCCTTAAAGTCACCCTTATTAAGCTGGACCCGTACATTAACGTTGACCCCGGCACCATGTCGCCGCTGCAACACGGCGAAGTGTTTGTGACGGACGACGGCGCTGAAACTGACCTTGACCTAGGCCACTACGAACGGTTTATCAACACCCGTATGAAGAAGTCTAATAACTTCACCACCGGGCAAATCTACCAGTCGGTGCTGGACAAAGAGCGCCGGGGCGACTACTTGGGCAAAACAGTGCAGGTGATCCCGCACATCACCAACGAAATTCAAGACTACGTGAAGCGCGGTGCTGAAGGTGTGGACGTGGCGATTGTGGAGATTGGCGGCACGGTGGGCGATATTGAATCGCTGCCGTTTCTAGAAGCCGTGCGCCAGCTGAGCCTGCGCGCTGGTGTGGGCAACACCGCCTTTGTACACCTCACCTACGTGCCGTTTATCAAAGCCGCAGGCGAGCTAAAGACCAAGCCTACCCAGCACACCGTACAAAAGCTGCGCGAGATTGGCATTCAGCCCGACGCGCTGCTGTGCCGCGCCGACCGTGCCATTCCCGCCGAAGAGGCTGAGAAAATATCGCTGTTTACCAACGTGCAGCCTTGGGGTGTGATTAGCATGTGGGACGTAGACACCATTTACAAAGTGCCCCGCATGTTGCACGAGCAGGGCCTGGACCGCTTGATTTGCGACAAGCTGAACCTGAACACCCAGCCCGCCAACCTGACGCGCTGGGACAACTTGGTGCACGAAGTAGAAAACCCGCAAGTTGAGGTGAACATTGCCATGGTGGGCAAATATGTTGACCTGTCAGACAGCTACAAATCACTGAACGAAGCACTGCGCCACGCTGGCCTGAAGAACCACGCCAAAGTCAATATCGACTACATCGACAGCGAAACCATTGACAGCACCACCGCAGCGCAACTGGCCAAATTTGATGCCATCCTAGTGCCCGGCGGCTTTGGCGCGCGCGGGGTTGAAGGCAAAATTCAAACTGCTAAGTTTGCCCGCGAAAACAAAGTGCCCTACCTGGGCATTTGCCTAGGCATGCAAGTTGCCACTATTGAATATGCCCGCAACATGGCCGGGCTGAAAGATGCCAACAGCACCGAATTTGCACCCGACTGCCCTCACCCGGTCATTGCACTGATTACCGAGTGGAAAGATGCTGACGGCAGCATTAAAACGCGCGATGCAAGCTCTAACCTTGGCGGCACCATGCGCCTGGGCGCGCAAAGCTCAGACGTAGCCAAAGGCACCCTGGCGCACAGCATCTACGGCGACGTAGTGACCGAGCGCCACCGCCACCGCTACGAGGCCAATGTGAATTATTTGGACGCACTGCGCCAAGCGGGTTTACAAATCTCTGCACTTACCCAGCGCGAGCAACTGACTGAGATAGTAGAGCTACCGCAAGATGTGCACCCGTGGTACATGGGTGTGCAGTTTCACCCTGAGTTTAAAAGCACACCTTGGGACGGCCACCCATTGTTTAACGCGTATGTCAAGGCGGCACTAGACCACAAAGCAGCAGGTAAAAGTTTGAAATCAGTTAACGCTGCAAAGGCTTTAGCATGAAGCTGTGCAACTTTGATGTAGGTCTAGACAAGCGCTTTTTTCTTATCGCAGGCACATGCTCCATCGAGGGGCTGCAGATGTCTATGGACGTGGCCGGGCAGCTGAAAGAAATCACTACCAAGCTGGGCATACCACTGATCTACAAAGGCTCGTTTGACAAAGCCAATCGCTCCTCGGGCAACACCAAGCGCGGTTTAGGATTGGACGCAGGATTGAAGATTTTGGACGAAGTGCGAAAGCAACTGCAACTGCCCATCCTTACCGATGTGCATGAGGTCGCCCAGATTGCCGACGTAGCCAGCGTGGTAGATGTACTGCAAACCCCGGCTTTTCTGTGCCGCCAAACTGATTTCATCCGTGCAGTGGCGCAATCTGGCAAGCCGGTGAACATCAAAAAAGGCCAATTTCTAGCCCCTTGGGACATGAAAAACGTGATTGACAAAGCGCGCGCTGCAGCGGCAGAAAAAGGTTTAAACCAAGACAGCTTCTTGGCGTGCGAGCGCGGCGTGAGTTTTGGCTATAACAACCTTGTAGCCGACATGACCAGTTTGGCCGAGATGCGCAACAGCGGCGCACCCGTGGTGTTTGATGTGACGCATTCAGTGCAAAAGCCTGGCGGCCAAGGCACCAGCAGCGGCGGTGCACGCGACATGGTGCCGGTACTGGCCCGCGCAGGCGTGGCAGCCGGTGTGGCAGGTCTGTTTATGGAAACGCACCCCAACCCGGCCGAGGCATGGTCAGACGGGCCTAATGCCGTGCCACTGCGCCATATGAAAGCTCTGCTGGAAAGCTTAGTCGAGTTGGATACTGTGACCAAAAAACATGGTTTTCTAGAAAATAGTTTCTCTGCTTAATTTTTCAATTTTAAATACTATGCCATCTGCCTACATCATTGCCAACGTTACAGTTACGAACCCAGAACAATACGAAGAGTACAAAAAACTCTCCACAATAGCCATGCAGGTGCACGGTGCCGAGCTGTGCGTGCGCGGCGGCAAAGTGGAAGTACTGGAAGGTGACTGGGCCCCTACCCGTGTAGTGATCCTGAAGTTTCCGAGCATGGAAGCCGCTAAAAAATACAGCGACTCCGTTGAGTACACTGCCGCCCGTAATTCACGCCAAGGCGCAGCGGTAATGCGCATGATTGCCGTTGAAGGTGTTTAGTTAATTTTTATATAAGAGGGAAACATAATGAGCGCTATTGTCGATATCGTAGGTCGTGAAATTTTAGACAGCCGTGGCAACCCTACGGTGGAATGTGATGTGCTGCTAGAGTCTGGCGTGATGGGCCGCGCCGCCGTGCCGTCAGGTGCATCTACAGGCTCACGCGAAGCCATAGAGCTGCGCGATGGCGACAAAAAACGCTACTCGGGCAAAGGCGTGTTAAAAGCTGTAGAGCACATCAACACCGAAATTTCTGAAGCTATTTTGGGCCTAGACGCGTCCGAGCAAGCCTTCTTGGACAAAACGTTGATCGACCTCGACGGTACCGAGAACAAGTCGCGCCTAGGTGCCAATGCCATGCTGGCAGTATCTATGGCAGTAGCCCGCGCGGCAGCCGAAGAAGCTGGCCTGCCGCTGTACCGCTACTTTGGCGGTATGGGCAGCATGCAAATGCCCGTGCCAATGATGAACGTGATCAACGGTGGCGCGCACGCTAATAACAATCTCGACTTGCAAGAGCTGATGATCATCCCCGTGGGTGCGCCAAGCTTTCGCGAAGCTGTGCGCTGGGGCGCTGAAGTGTTCCACGCATTAAAGAAAATCATCCACGACAAAGGCATGAGCATTGCGGTGGGCGACGAAGGTGGATTTGCGCCCACTGTGCCTAACCACGAAGCGGCTATCCAAATGATTTTGGACGCCATCAGCGCTGCGGGCTACGTTGCAGGTGAGCAAATTGCCTTGGGCCTAGACTGCGCGGCATCTGAGTTTTACAAAGACGGCAAATACCATTTAGAAGCCGAAGGCCTGCAATTGACCAGCCAAGAGTGGACCGACATGATGGCTACATGGGTAGACAAATACCCGATCATCAGCATCGAAGACGGCATGGCCGAAGGCGACTGGGACGGCTGGAAGGTACTGACCGACCGCTTGGGTAAAAACGTGCAGATCGTGGGTGACGACTTGTTTGTCACCAATACCAAAATTTTGAAAGAAGGCATTGACAAGAAAATTGCCAATTCTATTCTGATCAAAATTAACCAGATTGGCACCTTGACCGAAACTTTTGCGGCTATCGAGATGGCCAAGCGCGCAGGCTACACCGCCGTTATCAGCCACCGCAGCGGCGA
>JAYSWJ010000025.1:0-5977 GCA_043718065.1 Polaromonas sp. | reverse complement strand
CAGTGGAGCGCAGCAACGTTCGGTGTGCCTATGACAAACAATAAAGGGCCGCTAGGTACGTTGGGCACAGGCACACCATGCGGTGCTGCGTGACCGCGAGGTGCTAGGAAAGATAAGTAATCCACGCAGCACTCCACGCCTTGCACCCTGCGACAATACCGCCATGAAATTGCAAACTCCTCTGCTTTGGGCTGTCGGCGCTTTATTGATTGCTGTGGCGTACCAGCGCATGGGCTGGCCTGGCGTGGCGCTGGTGGTGGGCGGCATTGTGTTTTGGATGCTGCTGCACTTTAGCCGCATGATGACCGTGCTTAAGCGTGCGGCCAATGCGCCCAAAGGCTACGTCGCCAGCGCCGTGATGCTGAACGCCAAGCTCAAACCCGGCGTCACGCTGCTGCATGTGACGGCCATGACCAAAAGCCTGGGGCTGCTGCAAAGCGCGCCAGACCAGCAACCCGAAATTTACCGCTGGACCGACACCAGCGGCTCGCATGTGACCGGCACGTTTGTGGGCGGCAAGCTGACCGACTACGTGCTGTGCCGGCCTAACGTAGCGGACAACACGTAAACCTTGCCCCTGGCAACCCGCGAAGGTTCCAGCCAACGCAAAGGTACCAGCGGCGCAAAGCACCGCCCGCACGCGTAAAATCTAATCTTTTAGCTTATTTACCCGATTGAAGGATCCGCAAATGGCAGCCCCAGCACCCACGTCAATGTCCGACCGCGATGGCAAAATTTGGATGGACGGCCAGATGGTCGAATGGCGCGACGCCAAAATCCATGTGCTCACCCACACCCTGCACTACGGCTGCGGCGCTTTTGAAGGCGTGCGCGCCTACCACTTGGCTGATGGCAGCACGGGTATCTTCCGCCTGGAAGAGCATACCGAGCGCTTGTTTAACAGCGCCAAAATTTTGCGCATGAAAATTCCTTTTTCTAAAGAAGAAGTCATGCAAGCCCAGCTTGACGTGGTGCGCGTGAACAAGCTGCCCAGCTGCTACATTCGCCCGCTGACCTGGATTGGCGACAAAAAACTGGGCGTATCGCCCAAAGGCAACGACATTCATTTGATGGTGGCCGCCTGGCCGTGGGGCGCGTATTTGGGCGACGAAGGCTTGAAGCGCGGCATCCGTGTAAAGACCTCCAGCTTCACGCGCCACCATGTCAACATCACCATGATCCATGCCAAGGCGGTAAGCAACTACACCAACTCGATCTTGGCCAATATGGAAGCCACCGACGAAGGCTACGACGAGGCGCTGCTGCTCGACCCGCAAGGCTTTGTGTCTGAGGGCGCAGGCGAGAACGTGTTTGTGGTGCGCAAGGGCGTGGTGTACACGCCCGATTCGAGCGCCGGTGCGCTCAACGGCATTACCCGCAATACGATTTTTGCCATTTGCAAAGACTTGGGGCTGGAGCTGAAAGAAAAAGCCATCACCCGCGATGAAATCTACATTGCTGATGAAGCCTTCTTCAGCGGTACAGCAGCAGAGGTAACGCCGATTCGTGAGCTAGACCGTATTGAGATTGGCAGCGGTTTGCGCGGGCCTATTACCGAGAAAATTCAAACCGCGTTTTTCGACATTGTGAATGGTCGCAATGCTAAGTATGCAGATTGGCTTAGCAAAGTTTGATTGCGGGACAGACTAATGAACAGCGCCACATTACTGATAGTGGCCTCATTGCTCTGTCATAAGCCAACAACTTTGCGGGACAGACCAACGAACAGCGCAAAGCGCCTCGTTGCTCTGTCCTCAACTAATTAGGAAATTATGAAAACCATCGAACTCAAAGCCACCGACCTCAACCCGCAAGGCGGCGTGTTTTGTCCTAACAAGCTGGCCGGTATGGATCTGTGGAACTCGCACCCGCGCGTGTTTTTAGACCTGGCTAATAACGCCATAGTGAAGTGCCCGTACTGCGGTACGCAGTACACGCTGAAAGCGGGCGAGCACCTGGCGGGCCACCATTAAAGCCACGCAGTACAACGGCAGCCCCGCACCTTTAAACACCACCCGCTTTGGCCACCTTGCAGCCCGCTAGCCGTTCGCTCATCATCGCGCCCCAATGGATAGGCGATGCCGTGATGACCGAGCCGCTGCTGCGCCGCCTGCACGCACGCGGCGAGCGCATTACCGTGGGCGCGCTGCCGTGGGTAGCACCCGTGTACCGCTGCATGCCGCAGGTAGCGCAAGTGATTGAGTTTCCGTTTGCACACGGCGGCTTGCAGCTTAAAGCGCGGCGCGCACTTGCCCAGCAAATAGAAGATCAGTTTGACACTGCCTACGTGCTGCCCAATTCACTAAAAAGTGCGCTGCTGCCGCTGCTGGCAGGCATACCGAAACGGGTGGGTTATTTGGGCGAGGCGCGCGTAGGTTTACTGACGCACCGCATTAAAAACCCGCCTAAAGATAAGCGCCCACCGATGGTGGCTTTTTACTCAGCGCTGAGCGGCGATGTAGATGTGCAGCATGACCGTCCGCAGCTTCATATTACCGACGCAGAAATAGCCGCTACCTTGCAAACGCTAAGCCTGCAGCGCGGCCAGTACGCTATCTTTGTACCCGGTGCAGAGTATGGCCCAGCCAAGCGCTGGCCTGCTGCGCATTTCGCCGAACTTGCCAAACTGTTAGACATGCCGGTGCTGCTATTTGGTTCTGGCAAAGACGCGCCGCTGTGTGGCGAGATTGCCGCGCTAGCCCCGTTGCAATGCACCAATTTAGCAGGAAAAACGTCGTTAACCCAAGCAATTACTGCTCAAGCAGCTGGCAAATTAATAGTGACTAACGATTCAGGTTTGATGCACGTGGCTGCTGCGCTTGATGTGCCGCAAGTGGCTATCTTCGGATCTAGCAGCCCACTGCACACGCCGCCGCTGTCTAGCGCGGCGCAAATTTTGTGGTTAAAAAATGATGCCACCTACCAGCCGCCGCTAGACTGCGCGCCGTGCTTTGAGCGCGAATGCCCGCTAGGCCACACGCGCTGTTTAAACGACATCACACCCCAGATGGCATTGGCCAGTTGCCGCATCGCTATGATGCAGGCTTAAGCCTAGCTAGCACTCCTAGTTAGAACCCTCAACAAGACAATCTGACCACCAGTTCACCACCCGCCAACCCGATGGACGCACCCACCTCATCCGCCCCACCCGCCAAACTCACCTGGCTGCAAACGCTGAAGGTCTACACCGAAGCGCCCACGCTGCGCATGCTCAGCCTTGGGTTCTCTGCCGGTTTGCCGCTGCTACTGGTACTGGGCACGCTAAGCTTTTGGCTGCGCGAAGCAGGCATTAACCGCGCCACGATTGGCTACCTCAGCTGGATTGGCCTGGCCTACGGTTTTAAATGGTGCTGGGCTCCGCTGGTAGACCGCATGCCTATCCCTGTGCTCACGCGCGTACTCGGGCGCAGGCGCAGTTGGTTGCTGCTGTCGCAGCTGGCCATCATCGCGGCGCTGATCGGCATGGCCATGAACGACCCCAAGGTATCGCTGATGCCGGTAGTGTGGTGTGCGCTGGCCGTAGCGTTTGCCTCGGCCACGCAAGACATTGCGCTGGACGCGTTTCGCATCGAAAGCGCCGACATGCAACGCCAGCCTGCACTGGCAGCGGCCTACCAAACCGGCTACCGCATCGCCATGATCTGGGCGGGAGCAGGCGTGCTCAAAATCGCTGCCCGTGCCGAGGTGTCAGATGCCGCCAGCTACCAGCACGGCGCGTGGCAAGTAGCCTATTTGGTCATGGCCGCCAGCATGCTGGTAGGGGTGCTCACCGTGCTGTTTACCGCCGAGCCTGCAGGGCGCGACTTGGCTCCTACTAAGAACTTGGCGCAGTGGTTAGAAGCAGCTTTGATCGAACCGTTTACTGATTTTTTCAGCCGCTACAAATTGCAAGCCGCCCTCATCCTTGCGCTCATCGCTATCTACCGCATCAGCGATGTAGTGATGGGCATTATGGCCAATCCGTTTTATGTGGACATGGGCTACACCAAAGACGAGGTGGCCAACATTACCAAGGTGTACGGCGTGGTAATGACGCTAGTGGGCGCGTTTATCGGCGGTGTGATGTCGATGCGCTTGGGCGTAATGCGCGTGCTGGGGCTGGGTGCGCTGCTGTCTGCGGCCAGTAATTTATTGTTCGCCTGGCTGGGCACGCGCGGGCACGATGTGCAGGCGCTGGTGTGGGTGATCTCGGCAGACAACTTGGCCAGCGGCATTGCGTCGGCTGCGTTTATTGCGTATTTATCTAGCCTGACGAACATTCAATACTCGGCCACGCAGTACGCACTGTTCACGTCGATGATGCTGTTGTTGCCTAAGTTTGTGGCGGGGTTTTCTGGCGAATTTGTCAATGCGTTTGGCTACCCTAACTTTTTTATTGCCACTGCGTTTTTAGGTATTCCGTCGATTGCCTTGGTGCTGTTGGCGGCGCGTGCACAGCCTAAGGTGTAGCAGGTCGTTAAGTCTTTGCTGTCCTAGTACCTCGCGGTCACGCAGTATCCCACTGGTCGTTGGCCTTTTTACTGTCCTAGCACCTCGCGGTCACACAGCACCGCACGGTATGCCCATGCCAAACGGACCTCCGGCCCTTTATTGTTTGTCATAGGCATACCGAACGTTGCTGCGCTCCACTGGCATGGTCGCTGGCGTAAGAACAGCTACAACTGTCTAATTTACCGTGACTATCGCCGAGTGAAACCCCAGCCCACTACAAGCGACCGGCTGTGACGTGCTAGAACAACGAACTCGGTATGAGTGCAACAAAGCATGGAAAACATGACTCAAAATTATTCCAAGAGCATTTTTAAGAGCAAAAAAGCCTAGTAACCCAAGCAAATCCTGATCAAGCAGCTACGCAATCAATAGCATAAAAACCAAACTACTGAATCCACAATCGCATAGCATCCCAAGTACGGCCAAACCAACCCGCTTGGTCCACCGCTTCTAGCGCCACCAACGGCAAGTCGGCAAACGGTTGCCCGGCTACGCTGACCTTCAGCACACCTACACGCTGGCCTAGTGCCAGTGGTGCTACCAATGGCTCGGGCCGCTCGATTTGGGTGGTGATCTTGCTGGCACTGCCCGCAGGCACGGCCACGATCAACGGGGCGGTGCTGCCTAGCTTGACAACTGATGATTGGCCCTTCCACACCTTGGGCGTGGCGGCCGCTTGGCCTGCGTCAAACAGCTTGACCGCATCAAACGCGGTGTAGCCCCAGTTCAATAACTTTTGGCTCTCATTGGCGCGCGCATTCTCGCTGGCGGTGCCCAGCACGATGCTGAGCAGGCGGCGCGGGCCTACATTGGGTACGTCGCGCTTGGCGGTGGCGATCAGGCAATAGCCTGCAGCTTCGGTGTGGCCGGTTTTTAAACCATCTACCGTCGGGTCACGAAACAGCAGCAAGTTGCGGTTGGTGTCGTTAGCCACCGGCGTGCCTTCCATGCGGTATTTTTTAATCGCATAAAACGGCGTGTACTCAGGAAATTCTCGCATGATGCGCGTGGACAGCACGGCAAGGTCGCGCGCGGTGGTGGTGTGGCCCGGCTCGGTCAAACCTTCGGGGTTTTTGTAGGCAGTTTTGGTCATGCCTAAAACCTTGGCCTGCTCGTTCATCAGCTGCACAAAACGCTCTACACTGCCTGCCACGCCCTCGGCCAGCGCAATGGTGGCGTCGTTGCCGGACTGCACAATCATGCCCTTGATCAGGTCTTCCACCGGCACCTTCATCTTGGGGTCAATGAACATGCGCGAGCCTGGCATTTTCCAGGCGCGCTCGCTCACGCTGAGGGTTTGCTTGAGGTCAATTTTTTTGGCACGCAGCGCGTCAAACACCAAATACGCCGACATCAGCTTGGTCAGCGAGGCCGGCTCCACCGGGGTGTCGATCTCCTTTTCAGCGAGGATTTGATTGGACGTGAGATCGAGCAGCAGGTAGCTGCGCGCGACCATCTCGGGCGCCTGCGGAACCTGCGCGCGAGC
>JAYSWJ010000240.1:0-8306 GCA_043718065.1 Polaromonas sp. | reverse complement strand
AGCGCCGCCGCCGTGGACAACTCTGCACCTTTGTGAAACCGCCCGGCTTCCACTTATAAATCGGGGTTTGTTGTTCAGACAACCGGTGCCACTTCTGTTTTAACCAATTGCGACTCTACCGTGCCCGCGTAGGCCCCCTTCACCCGGTAGTCGCTTTGCAGCGCTGCCACACCGTACAAGCGCACCGGCCTGCAGCCTATAAACTCAAGTCCTTTGGTTTTATGCCCCAGCTTGGCCAAAAAATCCTCGCACACTGGTGGGCCCGTTGTGTAGGTATCACTGCCCACACGGCTGTGCGCCACACCCCAGCTGGCAAACAGCGCCAAAGCTGCTGCCCACTGCCAGCTAAAGCCGCGCCAGTGATTGGCCCGCAATGAATAAATATGTCCCATGTTTTTGCCCATCTCTAAGCCGTGACCAAACTGCAAGAACCATTGCATCTCCTAGCGCCAGCCTAGGCTAACTGAACGGGTTACCAAGACGTCATAGATGCAAGCTAATAATCTAAAACTACTGTAGTCCACCCGTTATTTCTCTGCGATGAAGCAGGTTATTACCAACTTATGTACTATTAATTTAATAGCTGCTTGAGCAGTATTTACTTGAGTTTTTGACCAAAATGCTTATAAAAACAGTCACATACCTACTAATTTTTTAATCACAATGGCATGCGGGCTACGGCATGGTACTGGGTGGCGTCTATTTGGGCGCTGTGGGTCATCGTAGGTGGGCAACTGCGCCAAGGTGATGTTTTGCTGCCTGTCCACTAGCCGGTATTGACCCGTTTTGTCTTTGTTAACGGGCACATCCTCCACATAATCCAAAGCATAACGGGCGCTGGGGCGATCAAGGTAGGTCATCGTGATGCACACCTCCTTAAGCGGCCAAAATTGACGAATTAGATCCGCTGGCAATTGGTCGCCAGGGGTACATGAGTCGGTAGCAGGGCTGCCGACGGCAACTTTGACGTACGAATTAATTGGCTTGTCTACGAGCCAGTCTCCATGCGGGCTGCCGTCACCTTGCACTATGTGCGGTCCCACTGCGGCATTTTTAACCCGCAACTCGACAAACTTTAGCTTTTGCTTGTCTAGCAAGCTAACCAGTTGGCTGTAGTCTATGTTGGTAATTTCATCGACTATGCCATCTACTATCAACTGTTCAGGTAGTGCTAGCTGGGCTTTCTCACACGCAGCGAAGGTAATATCTTGTTGCTGATAACTAACTTCTTTGTAACGACTAGAGCCATTATTTGCATTATCAAATGGCTTGTTCAGCCACAAAAACCATATGCTGTAAGCAAATACCAGCAGTACGGGCCACATCAACCAAGGGCGCTTGCGCCAACGCCAAACGCCAACCAATGCAGACCCTGCAATTGCAGCCCCCAGCAACATAATAACAATGTATAAACCGCCGCCCAGCACAAATGCTAGTGCAGCGTAACCCAATATCAGTGATGTAGAATCCATTTAGTGCACCTTTAAATACTATCAATTAAATAGCTGCTTGAGCAGTATTTATTTGGGTTGCAGCCCTATTTGTCATAAAGATTAAGCGCCAGAGAGCATTTTTTCAAGCTCACCGCTGTCCATCAGTTTTTTTAAATCATCTGCGCCGCCAACCAGCGTGCCTTTGACAAACACCATCGGAAAAGTAGGCCAGCCTGTCCACATTTTTAGCGCGCTGCGTTGGTACCACTGGCTTACGTAGCTGCCGTATTCCAGGTAGGTGTAGGGCTGCTGCGCGTCATCTAGCAGCTTGCGCGCCCGCTTGGGAAACGGGTTCATCGCCATGCCCACCACCACCACATCGTTGGCTGCCACGGCAGCTTGTACAGCGTGCACCAGCGGGCTTTGGTAGTCGGCAATTTTGCTACGGATAGCAGGGTGAATTTGAGTTGCGGGCAGAACTGGGCGGGCCATGGCGTATCCTTCGTTGTGTAAAACCAGATGGTATAAAACTGCTGTGATTACAGCATGGTGGCTGCACCAAAGCCGTATCTTTAAACCGTATTTTTAAACACCCTCTAAAAGCAATGGACAACCTGCCATATGCCCACTGACCAGCAGCTTGCAGCGGCGCGTGCCCAATGGCACTGGCGCAGTCAAGCTCGGCCAGACTTTGCCGTGGTGCCCCAGCCAGGCCAAGTGTCGGTGTGGGACTATCCGCGCCCGCCACGGCTGGTTGCCGACACGCGCGAGGTAGTTGTCCGCTGGGGTACGCTAGAAATAGCCAGGTCTAGCCGCTGCATTTTGGTGCAGGAAACTGCCCATCCACCCAGCTTTTACATGCCTTGGGCCGATGTTGCCAAGCAATGGCTGGTAGAGGCAGGCGGTGGTTCATTTTGCGAATGGAAGGGCCCCGCACGCTACTGGAGCCTGCAGGCCAGTGGCCAACAGTTGCCCAACGTGGCCTGGAGCTATCCGCAGCCGCTGCCCGACGCCAATGCGTTAGCCGACTGCGTAGCGTTCTACCCCGCGCAGTTGCAGTGCACCGTAGCAGGTGCCCCAGTGCAGCCTCAGCCCGGCGGCTTCTACGACGGCTGGATCACGCCCGAGCTGGTGGGGCCGTTTAAAGGTGTGCCGGGTAGTACGGGCTGGTAATCATGAAAAACCCTCTTGCTTTCGCCCTATGGCTGGCTGTAGCAGGCATTAGTTTTGGCATAAGTCTGGGCTGGGGTTGGCTTGTGTTGCTGGGTCTAGTGGGGCCACTGGTCGTGCTGACTGCGGCATGGATCGCTGCGTTCCTGCGTCGCTAGGACACTATAAATTCAATAGCTGCTTGAGCAGGATTTATTTGGGTTAGAAGCCTAAAACGATTATAAAAAGGCATGCTCAACGCTTCTTTTTCACCTTGTCTGTGGGGAGCAGACTGGTCTAGGCGTTGGTACAACTCAAACACCTATGCTACGCGCTCGGTGTCGGTGGCGTAGGCTTTTTTGCTGGCTGCATAGCGTTGCGCAAACTACCAAGATCAAACCTACCCTGTTAAATTTAATAATTCAAAAATATTCCATAATTATCAAATAATATCAAATTTGTGTATAATTAATTAATTTTATAAAATTTAACTTATGAATATCAAAAAAATTATTAGCCAATTTGGTGGGCAATCAGCGCTGGCTGCTTTGTTGGGTGTTCAACAAAGCGCTATAGCTTACTGGGTAAAGCGCGGTGGCGCGCCTGGCAAGTGGCATGCTCAGCTCTTGGCATTGGCCAAAGATAAAGGTATTGATATCAAGCCACAGGATTTGATAATTTCCTCCGAAGCTGCTGCCAGCCCAAACCCGCCTATGCACTTAGAAGCTGTGTCCGGGCCTGAAAATAGCGACTTGCCGCTGCAGCTATCAACAAGCGTCTCGTCCGCCAATACGTCCAACTTCATGTTTTACGCTTCTGATAGCGGTGCGATCAAAGTGCAAGTGATCGTGGCCAGCGAAACGGTGTGGGCTTCGCAGCGCGGTATGGCAGAAATTTTTGATGTGTCAGTCCCTACCATCAACGAACACTTGCACAATATCTTCAAAACTGACGAACTGGTCGAAGCTGCAGTTATTCGGAATTTCCGAACAACTGCCATTGATAATAAAAATTACGATACTAACTTTTACAACCTAGATGCCATCATTTCAGTAGGGTATCGCGTCAATTCGCACCAGGCTACCCAATTTAGGCGTTGGGCCACCACCGTGTTAAAAGAATACCTTATCAAAGGATTCGCCCTAGATGACGATAGGCTCAAACAAGGCAAACAGCTATTTGATAAAGACTATTTTGATGAACTGCTAGAGCGCATCCGTGCCATACGTGCATCAGAGCGCCGCTTTTATCAAAAAATCACCGATATTTACAGCCAATGCAGTGTGGACTATGACAAAAATGCGCCATTAACTAAAACCTTCTACGCACAGGTGCAAGACAAGCTGCACCACGCCATTCACGGCCATACTTCGGCAGAGCTGATTAAACTGCGCGCCGATGCCAAGCAGCCCAAGATGGGGCTGACATCCTATAAGAACGAAAAAACTGGCGGCAGAGTCACCCGCGCCGACGTGACAGTAGGCAAAAACTATCTTAACGAAACAGAGCTGCAAGACCTCAACCGCTTGGTAGGCATGTACCTGGACTTTGCCGAAGGCTTTGTGCGCCGCCAAATCGTTATGAAAATGCAAGACTGGATCGACAAGCTCAACGAGTTTTTGCGCTTTAACGCCTACCCCCTGCTAGCTAACTTTGGCAATATAAGCCGCGAACGCGCGGAGGAACGCGCACTGGCCGAGTTTGAAAAATTCCGAGGTGAACAAGACCGCGATTACCGCTCAGACTTTGATGAGGTGGTCGAACAGATCAAGTTAAATAAGAAGCTGCCTAAGTCAACTTAGATCGGTTCACTATGAATTTTATAGCTGCTTGAGCAGAATTTACAAGGGTTAGCGGTTGAAATTGCATGTGAAAATCTAAGCTAGACGTATAGCGCCTGCTACCTCAGGCTTTACTAGGCTCTACACTCCAAATACGCGTCAAAGGCAGCTCGGCGCGTATATCTGAAGGCAATTTATCATACGCCTCAAACAAAGCCGCAAAAAGCTCGCGCTGCGTCCATAGCCGCACACTGAAAAAAGCATTACGCGCCAAAGCATGCACGCTGGGTGCATAACCCGCCCATGACACAAACAGTCCCTGTGTCGCGCTTACCGTGGTCATGGCACCTCGCAACTGGTTGTACTCCCCCACCCCCGCAGCTTTGTCCATATGCGATTTAACTTGCACACATAGCTTGATATCACCAAAACCCAACGCACCGTTGCCCGCCAAAATATCCACGCCCCCGTCTGCACCCTCTGGGCTGCGGTGGGTATGGTAACCCTGCGCCTGCAAAATCGCCTCTACCAGTCTGGCTAAACCATGCCCCTTAAAGCGCGCTAATATCAACCGTGCGATCTGGTCTTGGCCAATATCGCTTAAATCAGCATCTACTACTTCGGCCACCGGGACACCGTCTATTCCTGGTGCAATCACGTCAGCCAATTTTTCTGGCTTCCAGTTGTTAGTCGCCATAGCTTTAAGACGGTTCTCCGCGTTATTGCGCTGAATTTGGCACACCGTCATAAACGCACCAAAGGTATGCAGCAGGTCTTGGCCAAAATGGCTGCGCGGTACCCCCTGAACTAACCATTTCACAGCGCGCGAGTGGAAAAATGGGTTGGTCGTCTTAGGATTAAACACGTAATCCCCAGTGATTTCTCCGATGCAAATGGTGCGGTCTGTTTTGCGCGGTAGCACTACCCAGTCACCGCGCTGCATCACTTGCGCAAAAGGCCATAGCTGCGAAGCATGGTTACGGTGGCGGCTAACCGTGTCGTCCGGGTAATAGCGCAGCAGCGTACCCATTAAGTCATCGCTGTTGGAAAGCGCCCCAAGATTTTCAGATAAACCATCCCAAGTGATAAATAACTTTTTTTCGTCGATGAACTTAGATTCGTATTCACCTTGTCTGCCTGCGCGTACTAGCCAAACGGTCACAACATATTATTTTCTTAGCTTTGGTTACTATAAATTTAATAGCTGCCTGAGCAGTATTTACATGGGTTATCGGCCTAAAACTACTATAAAAAGACTTTCTGCGCGTTTCTTTATCACCTCTTTTGCGGACAGCAGGCTGGTCAGGCGATGGTACAGTTCAAACAGGTAGGCTACGCGCACGGCGAGAGATTCGCGATCCAGTGTATTTATGCACACATTAAGTTAAAACCTGTTTAACGCAGTAAGAAAATATTTGCCCGATGGTATCTACCGAAAGTCCAATACTTTTTTCTTTAGCTACCGTTTTGATTTTCTGCCACATTGTGTCGTTTTCTATTTTTTCGCAAAAATCGTGGCCACTCATCGTGATGCGATTGAGAGTAAAACTATCGCCGCCGACAGTTTTATCTATGTCAGCATTGATGAGGCCTGATTCGTGCAACATCAAGACATGTTGAAATAATTTGACCTCATTAATTGATTTATCAAATGCAATGGACGCGGGGTCGTCAGATTTCTTAATTTCCTGAAAAATCACTTTGATTAAATCCCAGTCACGGTCGTAGGGGCTAGTGTTGGATTTATTCATTGTGTTTTAACTTTCGTTTAGAGGGTCTCTCTGCGGGCAGCAGACTGGTGAGGCGCTGGTACAGCTCAAACAGGTAGGCTACGCGTTCGGCATCGGTGGCGTAGGCTTTTTTGCCGGGGTGCACTGCGTCTTGGGCATAGGCTGCGTCTACGGCGGCGTCTAGTTTTTGGTGCGCTTTGACCAAGGCGGGCGGCATGGTGAGCGGGTCGTACAGGTCGGCCAGCGAGCTGTCGGGGAACTGGGCGCGCGCGTCGAGCACGGCTTGTGCTGCAGATTCTATAGCTGCTTGAGCAGTAGATGCTTGGGCTTTGGCGGGTTTTTCTTTGAAAGTGGGCCAGGGGTAGTTGTTGTATACCGTGGTGATTGAGTACTGATAATCACTTTTCATACGACCACATGTGTACCGGGTCCACGCCATGTGCATCCGAGAGCTGAGCACACCAAACTGAAACAAACTAGCTTCTGGTAGTAGGCGGAGCTTGTTGCTTGCTAAGGTTGTTTCTGGCAAGTAACCCAACGGAATGTACTCGCGTCTTTCAGAAGAAACCTCGGGTATAACCATGTACGGTTTTTCTGGCATGAATTCCACATGAAACCGCGTCGGCGTATCGGCCAGCTTCTGCGTAGGCGGGCTTATGCTGTTTTGACGTGCAAGCTTTACCGCTTGCACACGTTTAATTGCATGCGGCATGGCGCGCAACTCACTAGGTGGGCAGTCTCCCAGCCAGAGGCACCAGCGCTCAAAGCCGTTTAAAAACTCCTCGGCACCCAACCAGCGGCGAAACCATTTGGCTGCTTTGGGTTCGAGCTTTAAAAAATCGTCTCGCTCAGCAGTGGTGAAAAGGTAGTTGCCGTCGTCAATCGGTTTATTTCCAATACCAATATTGGGTACATCGCATATGGGCGAGCGCCTGCGCGGTAACACGACGTTTGCAGCGTCCACCAAGTACGGGTTGATATTTTTCGCAACCACTGCATGCGGTTTGCCTGCAATGTCTTCGTATTCGTAAATCGTTTTAGTCGCTACATCTTCAGCGCCAAAACCAATGATCACGCAATGCACGGCGGCTTTGCCCGAGGCTTCGTTGCTCCATCGGAACGTCCGGTGGGCAAAGTGAATGTGCATGCCTTGGGCTAGCAGCCAGCTCCACAGCACGCCCACTTGTTCGCCTTGGGTGATGCTGTTGGTGGAGACGAAGGCTATTCTTGTTGTAGTCTCCGGTATGGGCGCAAAAGTGGGTGCCGAAGAAGTGGGGTCAGAGCCCAATTTCGTACTTGCCGTTCGCGCGCCGGGTGCAGGGCCTTCCTGAATTGGGATCTGACCCCATTTCCCCGTCACCCATTTTTCCGCTTGCGCGACTGCGGGGGTATTACCCGCCCCCCAGTTGTCCGCTTTCACGTAGCGGGCGGCTTTGACGTACCAGGCGGCTACAAAATCTAGCAAGCCTGCGTTGTCTATGCCTGCGAAAACGGCGGCAGAGCTGGCGCGCTGCGCATCGTCCATGTACTTTGCGCCTACAAACGGCGGATTACCCAACACATAGCTACACCGCTCGGCAGGCAACACATCTTGCCAGTCAATCTGCAGTGCATTGCCGTGGTGAATGTGCGGGGTGCTTTTTAGGGGCAGGCGGTCAAAGTATTTGCCAAACTCGTCGCTTAGCGCGCGGTTCATCTGGTGGTCGGTTAGCCACATGGCTACCTGGGCTATTTGCGCGGGGAATTCTTCTATTTCTATGCCGTAAAACTGGTCTACATCTACGGTGGTGAACTGGTGCACGTCCAGCATTTGCTGGCCATCGCCGTAGCTGGTGCGCAGTATTTCTACTTCTAGCTTGCGCAGCTCGCGGTAAGTGATGACCAAGAAGTTGCCGCAGCCGCAGGCCGGGTCAAAAAATGTCAGCAGGCGCAGGCGTTTGTGAAATTCAAACAAGCGGTTGCGGTTATTTTTAACCCGTGCAAATTCGGCCCACAGCGAGTCTAAAAACAGCGGCTTGATCAGCTTAAGGATGTTTTCCTCGCTGGTGTAGTGCGCGCCCAGGTTGCGGCGCGCTGTGGTGTCCATGATGCTTTGAAACAGGGCCCCGAATATGGCGGGGCTGATGCTGCTCCAGTCTAGGGCGGCGGCGTCTAGCAGGGCCTCGCGCATGGGGCCGTCAAAGGCTGCCGTGCTGATGCGCTCTTCAAACAGT
>JAYSWJ010000239.1:0-22474 GCA_043718065.1 Polaromonas sp. | reverse complement strand
CTTTTCTTATGCCTTTTAGGCTTGCAACCCAAGTAAATCCTGCTCAAGCAGCTATTGAATTTGTAGTGTGACTGGTGGGTTGTGGGAGGTTTTTTAAGGCACGTGGCAATGCTTTTGTGCTTTGTTTACCGTGGACGGGCGACGGGACATGTCGTCTGCAAACTTCCGCAAAACACATGTGGGGCATAGTAGTTGGATGAGATGATGTCCGCGCCTTTGCTACAGTTTGCAGACAACACGCTCCCATCGCTCACCCTGATGACCTGGTAGTTGGAAAACCCGCTACGTCTCCTAGAGCTGGCAGGTGATACTACTTCAGCTACGCGGCTGTCCCCCGTGTTGGCCTAGGGCCAACTCCTCCTCCTTTATGCCGCTACGCTGAAATAGCATCACCTGCCAGCTACCGTACAAGACAAAAAACTAAGCCTTCTTCACCACCGCATACCGCTGCAGCGTTTTGGCCCGCGCCTCATCGTGCTTTACCACCCGGTGTGGATAGTCTTTACCTAGCTCTACGCCCGCCATTTGCAGCTCTAGGGGCTTAGCGTCCCACGGGGCATGCAGCGCGGCGTTGGGTAGTTTGGCCAGTTGCGGCAGGTAGCGGCGAATGAATTTGCCTTGCGTGTCAAAGCGCTCGCTCTGGCTGCTGGGGTTAAAAATGCGAAAGTACGGCTGCGCGTCGCACCCGCTGGATGAGGCCCATTGCCAGCCGCCGTTGTTAGCCGACAAATCAAAGTCGTTTAAATGCTGCGCAAAATACCGCTCACCCCAGCGCCAGTCAATGCCTAAATCTTTGGTTAAAAAGCTGGCCACCACCATGCGCAGGCGGTTGTGCATGTAGCCGGTTTGGTTGATTTGCAGCATGGCGGCGTCTACCAGCGGATAGCCAGTGCGGCCCTCGCACCAAGCCTTGAACAGTGCGTCAGCTTCTGGGCCAAGCTCCCATTGGATGCCGTCGTATTCAGGCTTAAAGCTGCCGGTGGCTACACGCGGGAAATTAGCCAGTATTTGCACATAAAAATCGCGCCAAATCAGCTCGCTGAGCCAAATGCGTGCGCCTTCGTTGGCTACTGTTTTGCCAGCGGCGTCTACCGTGCCCGCCAACACGCGCTGGTGCGCTACGCTGCAAAGCTGGCGGATCGACACGGTGCCAAAGCGCAGGTGTACGCTCAGATAGCTGGGGCCTTTGACTGCCGGGAAGTCGCGCGTGTCATGGTAGGCGTCCATGCGGTCAAAAAAGTCTTTAAACAAAGCTTGCCCACCGGTGGCACCGGGTGGTATTTTCAGCTCGCCCATATTGGTAGGCGCAAAGCCAATATGCGCCAAGCTGGGCACGCCTTTCCACACCAGCGCGGGTTGTTTTGCTGCAGCTTTGCTAGGCTTGTCAGTGCTGCCTAGCGCAGCGGCGGGTGTATTGGCGGGCGTACTGTAATCTTCAGGCGCGGGGCGCAACGCAGCGGCGTAGGTGTCGCATGGGTAGGGTTTCAGGTGGGAGTCGGTCAGCTTTTTAAGCCAAGCGTTTTTGTACGGTGTAAAAACACCGTAGGGCTTACCTGCCAATGTCAAAACTTCTTCGCGCTCAAAGATGACATGGTCTTTGTAGGTGTGCAGCGCAATACCCTGCGCTTGTAAAGCCTGGCCCACCAGCGCGTCGCGTGCTATGGCCTGCGGCTCGTAGTCGTGGTTGGTAAACACCGCTTGCACGCCCAGCTGTTGTGCCAAACGCGGCACTTCGTCGCTGGCCCAGGCATGGCTCACTATCAGTACAGGTGCATCTTGGTCAGGTTTGGCAGGCTTTGCCGCCTTAGCAGCGTGGCTGTGGTACAGCTTGCGCAGCTGCGCGTCCAAGTCTACCAACGACTCCCGAATAAACTCTACCCGCCGGTCGGCACGTGGCAACGTATCCAAAATTTCTTTGTCAAATACAAACACACAGTGCACCACGGTGCAGCTTGTCAAAGCGTGATACAGCGCCGCATTGTCGTGCGCGCGCAAGTCGCGACGAAACCACATGAGGCCTTGGGGGTACGCAGGTGTTGTCATGGATGCAGTTGTAGGAGTCATTTGAATTTGCTGCAAATTTAATAGCTGCTTGAGCAGGTTTTACTTGGGTTAGAGGCCCTAAATGCTTTAAAACAGGCCCCTCAGGCCACCTGCGTAAACGCCAGCCGCACATAAATAGGCGCGTACACCTCGGCTTGGGTAATGTCAATCAAAGTTTCTTTGGCCAGCTCTAGCAGGGCGATAAAGGTCACCACCAGCACGGCGGTGCCTTTGGTGGGGTCGAACAGTTCTTCAAATTCTACAAACTTGCGGCCTTGCAGCTTTTTTAGCACATAGCTCATGTGTTCGCGCACGCTCAGCTCTTCGCGGGTAATTTTGTGGTGCGTGATCAGCTTGGCGCGCCGCAAAATATCGCGCCACGCCTCTTGCAGGTCTACCACGTGTACATCTGGGAAGCGCACTTGCAGCGACTGCTCTATGGTTACCTGCGCGCGCAGATAATCGCGGCCAAACTGGGGCAGGGCGTCTAGCCTGCGCGATGCCAGCTTCATTTGCTCGTATTCGAGCAGGCGGCGCACCAGCTCGGCGCGTGGGTCTTCGGGCTCTACGCCTTCGGCGGTCTTTTTGGGCGGCAGCAGCATGCGCGATTTAATCTCGATCAGCATGGCGGCCATCAGCAAATATTCAGCGGCTAACTCAAGATTTTTCTCGCGTATTTCCTCTACATAGCTCAGGTACTGGCGCGTCACGCCGGCCATGGGGATGTCCAGAATATTGAAGTTTTGCTTGCGAATCAGGTACAGCAGCAAGTCCAGCGGGCCTTCAAACGCCTCTAAAAACACCTCTAGCGCATCGGGCGGAATGTACAAATCCGTCGGCATGGCAAACAAAGGCTCGCCGTACAGGCGCGCTAACGCTACTTGGTCCACAACTAAAGGCAACCCCATATCTATTTCTGGCGATGCTGCGCCGTCTGCACTACCCGCTAGTGCAGGCGGCAGCACCATGGCAGAGTCTGGCATGGAGGCGGTGTGCAGGGAGGTATCGCGCATGTAATGGGTGTAAGCAAGTGGGCAAACGGGTGGTTTAGTCGGGTGACTTGGCGAGTTAAGCTGCAGCCAACGCAGTAGGAATTAAATCTTAAGAGTACTATAAATTTAATAGCTGCTTGAGCAGGATCTACGGCATAGAACGGCTAAATAGCACTTAAAAATACTCACTCCGCAGGCGTTTGCGGCTATTTTGGCGACCCGTACACATACGAGTTTTGCGCTACGCGGCTGTCGGCGTTGTCAGCCAAAGCGCTGCGGTCTACGTTTTTATCCCATAGCAGGGCGCGGCCAGTCAGTTGCTCGGCCTCTAGCGTGGGGCGGGCCACTTTGAGGTCGTTGATAAACTGGCTGATCTCCGATACATACGGTGGTTTGTAGAAGAAACTGCTGATAGCGCGGGACAATGCGGACATGGGATGATTTGAAGTTAGATTAATAATACTGCACTGATTTTACCGGGCTGGGCTGTGGGCGCAGGCTGTATAGCGGCAATAAGACACCAATTTAGCGGCGATATAGTGGCAATACAGTGGCTGCAGTAGGGCAATTTTCTAGACGGTTTGACTTAAAAGGATAAAAAATGCGTTTATTTCTACCTAAAAAGGTGATTTTTGTGGGTTTACTGGTCAGTTTGCTAGCGCTTACTGGCTGCGATCCCCAGCGCATTGCCGAGCTAGAAGAAAGCGTGTCCACCGAGGCCGATGTACGTGCCAAATTTGGCGAACCCGAGAAAATTTGGGACGGCGCGGGCGGTGTGCGCATTTTTGAATACAACCGCCAACCCGCTGGCCATGTCAACTACATGATCAGCATCGGCACCGACGGCAAAATGTCCGCCCTGCGCCAAGTGCTAACCCCCGCTAATTTTGCCAAAGTAGTGCCCGGCATGGCCATGGAAGACCTGCGCAAAATGCTGGGTAAACCCATGCGCGTGGTGCGTTACGAGCTGAAGAAAGAAACCTACTACAGCTGGCGCTATTTGATGGACCAAAACAACGCGTCCATGATTTTTAGCGCAGTGTTAAACGATGATCTACGCGTATTGCGCACCGAGACGATGCCCGATGCAGATTCCGCATCTAATGGTTCGGGTGGGCGTTAATATTTAATTTCATTTGGGACAGTTATGCGGATTTTTTCTAAGTTTTTCGGCGCTGCCCTAGTGGCTGCAGTGGCACTGTTTTTGCAGGCCTGCGGCGGTGGCGGCGGTGGCGATACCACTACCTCTAACTTGCAGCCTGCTACCACGGGTAGTAGCCTGCCTTCTAATCCCGCCACCACCCCTGGCACGCGGCCCTCCAGCACACCTGTTACGCCGATCTCGGGCCCTACGGTGATGGTGTCGGGTACGGCCAGTTATGAGTCGGTTCCATACTTTGCTACAGGCTCTGCTAGTGCGCAAGCAGGTGCGCTTAATTTTGCAGGCATTACCAGTAAACCCATCCGCGGTGCTACGGTAGAGGTTGTCTCTGGCACCACTATCTTGGCTAGAGCAGTCACCAGTGATACGGGCGGCTACACCTTCAAGGTACCCCAAAACCAGGCCTACTCTATCCGCGTTTTAGCTGAGCTGGTTAAAACAAGCGGCAGTGCCACTTGGGATGTGGCCTTGTATGACAACACCAATTCGAATGCTTTTTGGATGCTGACGGGCACACCGTCTACGACCACTACCACCGACACGGTACGCGACATTGCGGCGGGCACTGGCTGGGGTACCAGCAGCTACACGGGTGCGCGAGGCGCGGGTTTATTCGCAATTTTGGACACGATTTACGCGGGCATGACGCAAATTGCGGCGGTGCAGCCCAGCGTGGTTTTTCCTGTTTTGTCGGTTTACTGGAGCGCTAAAAACACCAACAGCGCGTCAGCGCAAAACTTGCTAACAGGTCAGTTTGGCGGTAAATCATTCTTCAGCTCGGGTACTACCGCGAGTGGCACCAAAGTGCGTGCGATTTATATTTTGGGTAATGCCAACAGCGACAGCGACGAGTTTGACACCACGGTAACTGCGCACGAGTTTGGCCATTATCTGCAAAGCGCCTTTTCCAAAAATCCATCCATTGGCGGCGCGCACATGACAGATGACAAGTTAGATATGACCTTGGCTTTTGGCGAGGGCTGGGGCAATGCCTATTCATCTATTTTGCGCAACGACCAGATCTACGCGGACTCGTTTGTACTGTCCTTACGCCAAGGCTTCGTGTTTGACATTACCGATACCTCCGGGCTTAAAAATAACGGATGGTTCAATGAAGACTCGGTGGCTAAAGTGATCTACGGTTTGTACACAAGACAAAATAAAGATTTCGGACCCATTTGGAACGCAATCAAAGGCCCGCTCAATGGCGTGCAAGATTCACTTGCCACAATTTTCAGTTTTGCGGATGCGGTACGCAGCGTTGGCGTAGCAGCTGTCAACCTGTCTCTCAATACTCTGCTAGCGTCGGAACGTATATTTTCTGGCACTGATGCCAGCCAGTGGGGCGACAACGAAACTAACAATGGCGGTAACGCATCAAACTTGCCGCCATACAAACTAGCTACTTTAAATACATCTGCGGCGGCCAACTGCTTGACTGCCAATATTAAAGCCAGTGAGATCAATAAACTGGGCAACGTAACGTACTTTCGATTTGGTAGCGTGCCAGCCGGGGGCCATACTGTCACGGTTGATTTTGGCAATGGCAGAGACGTTGATGTAGAAGTTTTTCAAAAAGGCACCACCATTGCAGTGGCAGACTCGCCAGCAGCTAAGTTAGAAATCGCAACATTTATGGCCCCTGCCATTGGTGAGGTGATTGTCCGTTTGACAGACTACCCAACATCAACATTCACCATCAACCCCAGTACACCGTCTTGCGCCACGGTCACTATGAAATAACACCAACAGAACTATCGGAAAGTATTGTATGAAAATCTTAACTTTAACTGTGGGTGCGTTTGCACTGGTTGTAGCAGCTACTACTTGGGCTGATGTGGCTGCGCTGCCTCAGCAATCCAAAGCCAATCAGCCTGCGGCCAAGCAGAAAAAAACAGGCGCAACATCTATGGCAGTAGGCTCTGGCGTAACGCTTTCCTACAGCATGGGTGCAAAACCACAGGTAGGCATGCCGCTGACCATTAGCCTGGAGATGACGGGTGTTAATGACGCCAACGTTGTTTTGTCGACGGGTGATGGTTTGACATTGGGCCAGCCCAGCCAAGAACTGAAGCTGTTAGCTGGGCAAAAAATGCAGCACACCATCACCGTAGTGCCGCAAGCCGAGGGCCTTTTGTACGTTAATGCTTTTATCAAATCTAAAGGCCGTGCCAGCTCCACTGCTATCCCTGTGCAGGTAGGCGCTGTAGACGACCAGCAAAAGGCACGCAGCAATGCGGCTGCCAAAGCTACACTGCAAGAAGGCCCCCGAGGTGAGCGCACTATTTCTGTTCCTGCAAAATAAATTCCGTCCAGCACAATTTTTGAGCCTGCCGCACCCTGTGCCGCAGGCTCTTTTTACGTTTGCAACGTTACCCGCCCAGCCAGCCCACTGCGCTGCACCAGCGACAAAGGCTGCGCTTGCAAGCCTTGCAAGATAAGCTGCCCGTGGCGCTGCGTTAAGGCCTGCGCTAGTTGCTGCAGTGCGTCGGCACCGCTGGTGTCTAGCGCCATTAGTTGGCTGCAGTCTAGCTGCACGGTGTGCACCCTAGGGTGGTGCTGCACATGCTGGGCAACAGCATCCATTTTGACTACTGCACCAAAGAACAATGCACCGCGCAGGGTGAAGCTGGCGGTGGTAGCCATGGCGGTATTGGTGCTGGTGTCATTGTGAGTGTCAGTGCCCACCTGCTCCACGCTAAACAGCACGCCCATGCGCCGCACAAACAGTACGCAGGCCAGCACCATACCCACCTCTAGCGCCACGGTTAAATCTAGCACCACCGTCAGCATAAAGGTGCCCAGCATGACCAAGCGGTAGTGGTTGCTGTAGCTTTTAAGCCGGACAAACTCGCGCCACTCGCCCATGTTCCACGCTACAAACAGCAGCACACCGGCCAGCACGGCCAGCGGTACATGCATGGCCAGTGGCGCGGCTAGCAGCACGATAGCCAAAATAGTTAAAGCGTGCACCATGCCCGCCACAGGTGTGCGGCCACCCGCGCGCACATTGGTCACCGTGCGGGCAATGGTGCCGGTAGCTGGCATGCCGCCGATAAAGGGCACCAGCATATTGGCGATGCCTTGGGCCATCAGCTCTTGGTTAGGGTCGTGCGGCTGCACTGCCGTGGTTTGCTTGGGGGCGTCTTGCGCGCTGGCTTGCATGCCTTGCGCTACCTGGTCGCCCACGCGTGCGCACAGCAGCGATTCAATAGCGCCCAAGAGCGCAATGGTCAGTGTGGGCGTGACCAGCAGCTTGACGGTGTCCCACGAAAATTCGGGCAGTGCAAATGCAGGCAAGTTTTGCGGAATGCCGCCAAATTTGCTGCCAATGGTTTCTACTGGCAGTTGTAGAGCATAGGCCAGCAGCGTCAGGGTTAGCATCGCCACCACCGGGCCGGGGATGCGCGAGGCGGTTTTTAGCGTGCCGTGCGTGGCGGGCACATCTAGCACCCGCAGCATGGCACCATCGCTCTTCCACAAGCGCGGCCACACTGCCAAGCCCACCACGCACACCAGCGTAAGAGCCACAGCGTAAGGGTTGGTGGTAGGCAAGGCCTTGCCCACCACAGCCAGCAGCCCAAAGAAGTCTGCAGGCGTTTTGCCCAGCTGCAGCCCCAGTGCGGCCTTTACCTGCGACAGCGCTACCAGCACCGCAATACCGTTGGTAAAACCAATGATCAAGCTAACGGGCACGTAGCGCACCAAGTTGCCCAGCTTAAACAGGCCCATCGCAAACAGCAGCGCCCCGGCCATGATGGTGCTGATGAATAAATTAGCCAGCCCATAGCGCTCGACTATGCCGTACACAATAACAATAAAAGCCCCGGCAGGCCCGCCGATCTGCACACTAGAGCCGCCTAGCAACGCCATTAAAAACCCCGCCACAATCGCCGTCCACAGGCCCGCCTGCGGGCTGAGACCTGATGCAATACCAAAGGCCATCGCCAGCGGCAGCGCCACGATACCCACGGTAATGCCCGCGCCAATGTCTTTGGCTAGCGCCTCACGCGTGTAGCCATGCAGGGTGCGCAGTAGGCGGGGGTAAAAGCGGTGAAGTGGCGGCATGCGGATGTGCTGATGTGCTAATCTGCAGGCAGCGTGCAGCGCTATGCTTTTGCAGTGTAGTTAACACCTGTAAGACCTTGGTAGTCAACGTCTTGCGTCCACAGCGTGGCTTTATGTTCAAGGGCAATGCTGTACATCACCGCGTCTGCCATGGCCAGTTTGTGCTGCTGCGCTACCGTTGACGCGGCAATGGCACGCGCATCAGTCACTGGTACTACGGTGCCCCGGCGCATAACCTTTAAGCAAGCATCAAGCTGCGATGGATTGGCGCTGCGGCTGAGGAACTTGTGCACTTCAAATAGCGCCAGTGCAGGCACTATTAATTGATCGGTTTGTTCAATAGCAGATGCAAAATACGCAGCTCGCGCAGAGTCTATGAAGTACTCAATCCAGCCTGATGAATCAACTACGTTCATTTAAAACCGATCTGGCTCTTTGGGGATGGTGGTGTCAATATTTCCCAGGTGGCGCAATATGCCGCGGTAAGCACTGACAGGCAGCTCGGGCGTGAGCGTAGTTTGCTTACCGTCGTAGGTAAATTTCACCTTGCTACCTTCAGTCAGGCCCAGCTTGGCGCGCAGGGCGGCGGGCAGGGTGATTTGCCCCTTACTGGTCACGGTGGCTTCAACTTCTAGAACTGCAGGCATGGCGACTCCTTTAATTAGTAGAAGGTAAGTATACCAGAAAAGTAAGGAGTTTTAATATTCCTTACTTATGGATAGATTCCGATATTCCCAAGCCCAGCAAATCCACGCATTTGGCAGCAGACTTGCAGCGCAAAAGGTGAGCGCCCGCTTACCGAATGCGCATGCCCGGCTGCGCGCCCGGCCACGGGGTAAGAATGTAGATGCCCGGGTTGGCCTTCTCGTCGCCATGGCTGGCGGCCAGCACCATGCCCTCGCTGATGCCAAACTTCATCTTGCGCGGGGCCAAGTTAGCCACCATCACGGTGTGTTTGCCCACCAGATCTTCGGGCTTGTACACGCTGGCAATACCGCTGAACACGTTGCGGTGTTTAGGGCTGCCGTCTTCGTTAGTTTCGCCTACGTCCAAGGTCAGGCGCAGCAGCTTGGTCGATCCTTCTACCGCTTCGCAGTTGACGATGGCGCAAATGCGCAAATCAATCTTGGTGAAGTCGTCGATAGTGATAGCGGATGCCAATGCTTCGCCGCCCGGATGTGATGCTGTGCTTGTGGTGGGTACTACAGATTTAATAGCTGCTTGAGCAGGTTCTACTTGGGTTGGAGGCTCAAAAAGTGCTTCAAGTTGCTCCGGGGTGACGCGTTGCATGAGGTGGGTGTACACACCTATGCTGTGACCCTGCGGAATAATCTTCGGAATGTCCGAAAAAGTTTGAGGCGGGAGATTTAAAAACGTTTCTGCTTCGACCGCCAACGTAGGTAAAACTGGTTTTAAATGCAACGTCAGCAGGCGAAACCACTCCATAACTACTGAACAAACCTCGTGCAAGAATTGGTGGTCTGAAACAGAGGGGTCTGCAAAATTTTTTGAGTGATCCCAAGGTTTTGCTTTCGTCCAAAACTCGTTCACTTCGTCGGCCAACATCATTATCAATCGCATTGCCAGAGCAAATTCTCTGGCTTCATAAGCGCGAACAATGCTTGCACTGTTTATTCTGAAATTTTCAATAGGTACGTCGTAGTAGACTCGGGTGATTACGCCATTTTCACGAAAGTTACCCATTTTTAGTTCTGCCGTTTTGCCATAAAAGTGTTTATGTAAAAAGCCAGACGCCCGACTAGCAATATTCACATACTTGCCGATCAAATCCGAATTCACCCGCAGCATAAAGTCATCAGCATTGAAGTCAATGTCTTCATTCCTCGCAGACAACTTAGCCGCCAAGTAATACCGCAACCACTCCGGGTTCATCCCCAGCGACAAATACTTGAGCGGGTCCAGACCCGTACCCCGGCTTTTGCTCATCTTCTCGCCGTTGTTCACCGTCAAAAAGCCGTGCACAAACACATTAGTCGGTGTTTTGCGGCCGCTAAATTTCAGCATGGCGGGCCAAAACAGGGTGTGGAAGGTGACGATGTCTTTGCCGATAAAGTGGTATTGCTCCACGGGGGAATCGGGCGCGATGTATTGGTCAAACGACAGCGTCTCGCCATAGGTTTTTTGCGGTCCATCTTCGTCAAACCAGTTCTTCAGCGACGCGAGGTAGCCCACGGGCGCATCAAGCCATACATAAAAATACTTGCCCGGCGCATCAGGAATTTCAATGCCAAAGTAGGGTGCGTCGCGGCTGATGTCCCAGTCGCCCAGGCCTTCGCTGGTGCTGCCGTCTTGGTTGGTGCGCACCGAGAACCATTCTTTGACTTTGTTGGCCACCTCGGGCTGCAGGCGCGGCTTGCCGTCTTCACCCACGCCCTGTGTCCAGCTTTGCAAAAACTCTACGCAGCGGGGGTCAGACAGGGTAAAAAAGAAGTGCTCTGAGCTTTTTAGCACGGGTGTTGCGCCGCTGAGGGCCGAGTACGGGTTTTTCAAATCGGTGGGCGCATACACTGCTCCGCAGTTTTCGCAGTTGTCGCCGTACTGGTCTTTGGTGCCGCACTTGGGGCATTCGCCTTTGATAAAGCGGTCGGGCAAAAACATGTTTTTCTCGGGGTCGAAGAACTGCTCTACAGATTGGCGTTTGATCAAAGAGCCGTCTGCACGGTCGCGCAGGTCGCGGTAGATTTGCTGCGCCAGCGCATGGTTCTCGGGCGCGTCGGTGCTGTGCCACTTGTCAAAGTCAATGTGAAAACCGTCCAGGTACGGCTTGCGGCCCGCTGCAATCTCGGCCACAAAGGCTTGCGGTGTGACGCCCTTTTTTTGCGCCGCAATCATAATCGGCGCGCCGTGCGCATCGTCTGCACAGACAAAGTTCACCGCGTGGCCGCACATCTTTTGATAACGCACCCAAATGTCGGCCTGGATATATTCCATGATGTGGCCGATGTGGAAGTTGCCGTTGGCGTAGGGCAGGGCCGTGGTAACAAACAATTTGCGAGGGGTGGGCGCTGCAACGGCAGATGGTGTGGGCGTGGTCATTTTGAGAATTTTTGTGCGGGTAAGCCCGTATTTTAGAAGGCTTAGCTACACTTGCAGTATTGGCCCTTTTTTCTGGGGCTTTGGTTTTCAGTTTACTTCAGGCTTTTGCTCCCCCCACTATGGCATCTAACGACCAAACTAATAATCAAATTCTTGCAGCCTTGTCTGCCGTGATCGACCCCAACACGGGCAAAGATTTTGTATCGACCAAGACGATTAAAAACCTGACCGTGTCTGATGGCGATGTGGCCTTTGACGTAGAGCTGGGCTACCCCGCGCTAAGCCAAATCCCCGCGTTTCGCAAAGCGCTGATCGCGGCGGCCAAAACAGTAGCGGGCGTAGACAACGTGTCTTGCAATATCAGCATCAAAATTATTGCCCACGCAGCCCAGCGCGGCGTGGCGCTGATGCCGACGGTAAAAAACATTATTGCCGTAGCCTCGGGCAAGGGCGGTGTGGGCAAAAGCACCACTGCCGTTAACTTGGCCCTAGCGCTAGCCGCTGAGGGCGCTAAAGTAGGCTTGTTGGACGCCGACATTTACGGCCCCAGCCAACCCATGATGATGGGCATTGACGGCAAACCCAGCAGCGAAGACGGCAAAACCATGGAGCCCATGCAAAACTACGGCGTGCAAGTGATGTCGATAGGCTTTATGGTGGCCAAAGACGAGGCCATGATCTGGCGCGGCCCCATGGCCACGCAGGCCCTAGAGCAGCTACTGCACCAAACCAACTGGAAAGACCTAGACTATTTGCTGGTAGACATGCCGCCAGGCACGGGTGACATTCAACTGACGCTGTCGCAGCGCGTGCCGCTGACAGGCGCGATTATCGTCACCACCCCGCAAGACATCGCCCTGCTAGATGCCAAAAAAGGCATCAAAATGTTTGAAAAAGTCGGCGTGCCGATCTTGGGCATCGTCGAGAACATGGCCGTGCACGTATGCACCAAGTGCGGCCACGTAGAGCACATCTTTGGCCAAGACGGCGGCAAAAAGATGGCCGCTGAATACAACATGGACTACCTAGGCGCACTGCCACTCACCCTGCAAATCCGCGAACAATCTGACAGCGGCAAACCTACCGTAGTGGCCGACCCGGATGGCGAAATCGCAGGTATGTACAAAGCCATTGCCCGCCAAGTAGCCATCAAAATTGCAGCCAAGGCGAAGGACTTTTCTAGCAAGTTTCCTAGTATTAAGATTTCTAAAGATACTTGAGGTTTTAATTCGGGTTCAAGGACGCGAAGGGCGCGAAGGTTGCGCGAAGTACGCGAAAGAATACAAAAATAAATTCAAAATAAATTCAAAAATATTTTTTATTTTTATTTATAAATTTATTTGGTTTTCTTTTTTCTCCTTTCGCGTCCTTCGCGCAACCTTAGCGCACTTCGCGTCCAAAATGTATTTCCCCTCCCCTCTTCACAAACCCCCGCCCTATGAAAACAAAAGCCGCCGTAGCCTGGAAAGCAGGCCAGCCCCTTACCATTGAAACAGTAGACCTGCAAGGCCCCAAGTTTGGCGAGGTGCTGGTTGAGATTAAAGCCACTGGCATTTGCCACACCGACTACTACACCTTAAGCGGTGCAGACCCTGAAGGCATCTTCCCAGCCATATTGGGCCACGAAGGCGCTGGCATTGTGGTAGACGTAGGCCCGGGTGTAACGACGCTGCAAAAGGGCGACCATGTCATTCCGCTGTACACGCCCGAATGCCGCACTTGCAAGTTTTGCCTCAGCCGAAAAACCAACCTGTGCCAGCTGATTCGCGGCACGCAGGGCAAGGGGCTGATGCCCGACGCCACCAGCCGATTTAGCTTGGACGGTAAGCCCATTTTTCACTACATGGGCACGTCTACATTTAGCAACTACACCGTAGCCCCCGAAATATCGCTGGCTAAAATTCGCAAAGACGCGCCGTTTGACAAGGTGTGCTACATCGGCTGCGGTGTTACCACGGGCATTGGCGCAGTGCTGTTTACGGCCAAGGTCGAAGCGGGTGCTAACGTGGTGGTGTTTGGCCTGGGCGGCATTGGCCTGAACGTGATTCAAGGGGCCAAGATGGTGGGCGCCGACAAAATTATTGGCGTAGACATTAACCCCGCCCGCCAAGCTATGGCACGCAAATTTGGCATGACGCACTTTATCAACCCCAATGAAGTCGAGAACGTGGTGGACGCGATTGTGCAGCTGACCGATGGCGGTGCCGACTACAGCTTTGAATGCATTGGCAACACCAAGGTGATGCGCCAGGCGCTGGAATGTACGCACAAGGGCTGGGGCCGCAGCATCATCATAGGCGTGGCCGAGGCTGGCGCTGAGATCAGCACACGACCGTTTCAGCTGGTGACTGGCCGCAAATGGGAAGGATCAGCCTTTGGTGGCGCGCGCGGGCGCACCGACGTGCCCAAAATTGTCGACTGGTACATGGAGGGCAAAATCAACATCGACGATTTGATTACCCACACCATGCCGCTAGAAGACATTAACAAAGGCTTTGACTTGATGAAAAACGGCGAGTCGATTCGCGGCGTGGTGTTGTTCTAAAAGCGTATCCAAAACGTATCTAAGCTGCGTATATAGTTATGACTGAACAAGCACCAAACCCTATCGAAGTCATCAGCGAGCACGCTAGCTTTGGCGGCGTGCAGGGCTTTTACCGCCATGCATCCAGCAGCATTGGCTTGCCCATGCGTTTTTCAGTTTACAAACCGCCGCAGGCCAAGGCAGGCCCCGTGCCAGCACTGCTCTACCTAGCGGGGCTAACCTGCACTGAAGAAACCTTTGCCATCAAAGCCGGTGCCCAGCGCGTAGCAGCCCAGCTGGGCCTGATGCTAATTGCGCCCGACACCAGCCCACGTGGTACGGGTATCGAAAATGAATCTAAAGACTGGGACTTTGGTGCAGGCGCCAGTTTTTACATCAACGCCACTGCGCAGGCCTGGGCACAGCACTACCGCATGGAAGATTACATAGCGCACGAGCTGCGCGACATTGCCGCAGAGAAACTAGGCGCAGACCCGCAGCGCCTAGGCATCTTTGGCCATTCAATGGGCGGGCACGGCGCGTTGACGTTGGCATTAAAACACCAGGACATTTACAAAAGTGTGTCTGCATTCGCGCCCATCTGCGCGCCTAGCGAATGCGCGTGGGGCCGCAAAGCACTGGCAGGGTATGTAGGCGACGACCGCAGCGTATGGGCACAGCATGATGCCAGCGCGCTGATGGCGCAGGCGCGCACGCCGTACCCGCAAGGCATTTTGATCGACCAAGGGCTGGGCGATAAATTTTTAGTTGAGCAGCAATTGCTACCCGAACGATTTGAGCAAGCCTGCGCAGTAGCGAAACAGCCACTCACCTTGCGCCGCCATGCGGGCTATGACCACGGCTATTACTTTATCAGCAGCTTCATCGAAGACCACCTGCGTTTTCACCACCGCAACTTGCAGGCCATTGCCTAGCGTATGAACCTGCTAGCCTCCATGCGCTACTTGGTAGTGCTTAGCGAACAAAAGCACTTTAGCCGCGCGGCGCTGGTGTGCAACATCACGCAGCCTGCGCTGTCTAACGCGATTAAGGCGCTAGAGGTAGATTTTGGTGTGGTCATCATCAAACGTGGCCGCACCTACGAGGGCCTGACACCTGAGGGCGAGCGCGTGCTGGCCACTGCGCAGCGCATGCTGCACGAGCACAAATTGCTGCAGCAAGAGCTGGGCAGCCAAGCAGACAAACCTGTAGGCACTGTGCGCATAGGTGCTGTGCCCACGGCGGTGCCCATTGCGGCCCGCTTTGCCGCCATGCTGCAGGCGCGCCACGCAGGCATTCAGCCTGTGGTGCTGTCATTAAGTTCTACCGAGCTAGAAATTGGTGTCGAAAGTCTATCTATCGACCTGGCGCTAGGCTACACCGAGCGCATGGGCTTGCGTGATGCCAAGCTAGCCGCGTGGCCGCAGTACACCGAGCATTATTTTTTGCTGCGCCGCGCTGCCAAGCCGCACGCCACTGAGCTGCAAATTGGCCCCAGCATGCAGTGGATAGACGCCGGCCAGCTGCCGCTATGCTTGCTAACGCCCGACATGCACAACCGCACCATCGTAGACGCGGCCTTTATCACCGCTGGCAAGCCAGTGCGCCCCGCGATAGAAACCAACTCTATCCTCACCATGGCGCTGGCCGTAGTGGCCGGTGATGTGTGCAGCGTGATGCCCGGTGCCCTGGTAGGTGCCGTGCGCGGCTACCGCGAGCTAGAAGCCTTGCCGCTGGTGGGCCCCGTAGTGCGCACCGCCATCGGCTTCATGTCGCACAGGGCTGCACGGCCTTCGCGTGCGATGGAAGCGGCGCTTACGCTGTTGCAAGACGGTGCGTGGCTGCGCCATGCGGCGGCGCACAGTGGGTTGCTGGTGGTTTGAGACTGCTCTTTATTTAATAGCTGGTTGAGCAGTATCTACGGCCTAGAACAGCTAAAACGCATCTAAAATTTTGTCTTCTAATAGACTTTTCTACGGTTCGCAGGTTTCTTTCATAGACCTCTCGGCTTCGCACCAGAGCGCACGCAGTGCCCATGCGCCCCGGTCTGCGGCCCGCTTCGCGGTAAGCATCTGCAGTGCTCGCTTTTGGGGGAAATAACGAGCCTCGCCTGCGGCTCAAACATCTAAATTTCTAATCCCCAAAACCTCCGCGCTTCGAGCCCGCTAGCCCTGATTGGGGCGCATGAGCACCGCATGCACTCTGGCGCAAATACTGAGATTAAACTCTTCTCACTGAGAGTTATAAGTGGTTTTCCGTTTGTATATTTGGTAGGCAGCTAAGAAAAACACAATCTTGCTTTGAGATAGAGCTAAAGTTATTCTTCTGTAGTCGGAGCTTTGTTTTCCAACTGAGGTAACTTTGTGCCGCTTGGTAACTCTTCAGCTCGTGATTGGGTTTGCCAGACGATGTCAGCAATTTCGCGAATCCGGTCAACGATAGGCTTTGCATCGTTACCAATCTTGCCTAAGACTACGCCCGCATCGCCAATCAATCCCCAAAATCGATCTAAATCAGAAACTTTTTTATGCAGCTCTGATTGAAGTTTTTCTAAGCGCCTTAGTAGTCGCTGCTGATGCTCTTTTTCAAAGTGTCCAGTTTCTGCTATCAAGTCGCGAAGTTGGGTTACTAAACCCTGAACTCTCTCTAAATCACCTTGAGAAAACTCATAAACGAAACCAGAGCCAAGGGAACTTTTGAATCTGTTCCGCAAAGCTGATACTCGCAGTTTTGCCTCTTCTTTAACGCATACAGCTCGTACTTCTAAGAGGTAAGCATAGAGTTTTTTGCATTCCTCCGGACCCGCGCCCGTAACAGAAGGATAGTTGATGTTCACAGGTAGAAGTTTAGATTCTATAACTTCAACGAGAAGAGAATATGCCTCTATCAGCGTAGTGAAGTCCGAATCGCTCCATTCTGGTGCTGATTCGTTCATCGAATGCGTTGCAATATCACATAGACGGATCGTGCCGCGTACAGGATCATCTTTTAAGGATTCGATAAATTCGTCGCTGTAGAGCATTTGTAGTTTCCTATGCAGAAGTGCAGTAAATCGTATTGCAGCACAGTGGTACTTTTCAAGCACTGTGAGCTAAATTAGTTTAGCTTTCTGATTGTCGCCTGAATCAGTGGAATAGATATATGAAATCTTTAATCGCAATGGCCTCTGCTGCGATAGAAAGGTGGGCGATGCTCGATTGGAAATTAGTGACACGTCCCAGCGAAACGCACAACCAACCGATAGCACGCTGATGTGGCGCAGTGCAGTAGTCCACCCGATCAGAGTGCCGGGCTTGAAGCACGGTGACTTTGGGGATCAGGAATTTAGATGTTTGAGCGCTTGCGCGAGGCTTGTTATTTTCCCCAAAGTCGAGCACTGCAAAGCTTACCGCGAAGCGGGTCGGTGCTCGGGTGGACTACTGCACTGCGCCGCAGCGGCGTGCGGTCTGCGACGAAGCTACAACAGCTGGATGATGAAAAGCCAATCGCGACGATGAAAAAGTTAATCGAGGGAATGCGCTAAACAATAGAGATTCAATATTTAGAGAACCAAACCAATACAAAACAAGTGAAAGAGTTGCGGGAAAACCCTAGTCGGGTTATAATCGAAATCTTCGCTAGAAAAATTAGCGAATATGTGCATCTGCCACACTCCATAGACCACGGCACACTTTCGTGGTCATCGCGTTGAAGTTTTAAGACTACATTGTTTTAAAAAATACACTTTCACGCTGAACTTGTTGGTTGGTTGATGTTTTTGTATCAACCGTCTTGCCCAACAAGACACTGCCTTTAAAAGGAATGGCTCGCGCCCAATGTGAGGGTGCGGGCCTGTGCGTAGACATGAATGAAGATTTCCAAATAAACGAAGCTGCACTAGAGACCGCTGTTTCTGATGCTTTTGATGCCAATACTGCTGTAGATACTGCTCAAGCAGCTACGGAAAATGTAGCAAATGATGCTGCCAGTGATGCAGTGGCGCACGACGCTATTGACACTCATGCACAGGCACACGACGCTACTGATGACACTGCGCAAGAAGAGTTTGACTCTGAAGAAGCCGTCAACATCGAGGCCGCAGCACCCGAAGTACCCGCTGGCCCTAGCGACTTTGAAATCATGGGCCTGTCGCCATCGCTGGTGCAAGCTACCAAAGACATGGGCTACACCAAAGCCACCGCAGTGCAGCTCAAAGCTATTCCTCTGGCGCTGCACGCTGGCGGTGACAAAAAGTTTGTCGACCTGATGGTGTCTAGCCAAACTGGCAGCGGCAAAACCGCAGCGTTTTTGTTGCCTGTGTTGCACACGCTAGAGGCTGACATGTTCGCCAAAGAAGCCGCCGAAAAAGCTGAGTATCTGGCCGAAGCAGAAGCCGCAAAAATGCGCGGCGAAGTGCCTGCTAAAAAACCCAAGCGCAAAGACCCCACGAACAACCGCAACTTCAAAGCGCCCACCCCCGGCGCGTTGATCTTGTGCCCCACGCGCGAACTGGCGCAGCAGGTGGCCAACGAAGCTATCGACTTGGTGCGCCACATGCGCGGTGTGCGCATTGCCTCCGTGATTGGCGGCATGCCTTACCAGTTGCAAATTGCCAAGCTGCAAAACGCTAACTTGATCGTCGCTACGCCAGGCCGTTTGCTCGACCTGCAACGCAGCAGCCAGATCAAATTGCAAGACGTTAAATTCCTCGTGGTAGACGAAGCCGACCGTATGCTGGATCTAGGCTTTAGCGACGACTTGGCCGAGGTCAACAACCTGACCGCCCAGCGCCAGCAAACCATGATGTTCAGCGCCACGTTTGCGTCACGCATTCAGCAGCTGGCCGCCCGCGTGATGCGGGAACCTCAGCGCATTACCATCGACACGCCGCAGGAAAAGCATAACAATATCAAGCAGGTGCTGTTTTGGGCCGACAACATGCAGCACAAACGCAAGCTGCTAGACCACTGGATGCGCGACACCACGATTGAGCAAGCAATTGTGTTTGTCAGCACCCAAGTTGAATGCGATGGCCTGGCCAACGACTTGGCCGACTCTGGCTTTGCCGCCGCAGCACTGCATGGCGCGCTAAGCCAAGGCATGCGTAACCGCCGCCTGAACATGCTGCGCGAAGGTCGCATTCAGTTTTTGATAGCTACCGACGTAGCCGCACGCGGTATTGACGTGCCATCGATCAGCCACGTGTTTAACTACGGCTTGCCGATGAAGGCCGAAGACTACACCCACCGCATTGGCCGCACAGGCCGCGCGGGCCGCAGCGGCACTGCGGTGACGATTGCCGAGTTTCGTGACCGCCGCAAGATCAGCGATATTGAATTTTTTACCAAGCAGCCGATCAAGGCTGAGGTGATTCCGGGCCTGGAGCCCACCACCCGCGAGCGCCCAAGCCGCCCCAGCTTTGGTGCCCGCCCTAGCTTTGGTGATCGCGGTAATGACAGAGGTGGTGACCGTGGCGAGCGCAGCTATGGCCCGCGCCCAGGCGGTTTTAACGACCGCAACAAAGGTGGTGGTTTTGGCGGTGGCGGTGGCGGTGGCTTCGGTGACCGTACCAAGAACGCCAGCGAAGGCGGCTGGGGCGGACGCCCACAGCGCGACGATGCACGCGGCGACCAGCGCGGCTTTGAGCAACGCGGTGCAGAGCAAGGCCAAGGTGGCTTTGGTGGTGACAATCGTGGCGATCAACGCAGCGATCAACGTGGTTTTGGCGCACCGCGCCAAGAGCCGCGCGGTTTTGAGAACCGCGACAACCGTAGTGACAACCGAGGCTTTGACAACCGCAACGCCGACCGTGGTGGCGAGCGCAATTTTGCACCCCGCGCACCGTTTGGTGCTGACCGTGGCCAAGAGCGTGGTCAGGACCGCGATGCACGCCCTCCACAAGACCGCCGTGCCCAAGACGCACGCGGCGAGCAACGCCCCTTTCAGCGCCCAGAGCGCACCAACACCTGGTCTGCAGCCCGCACAGGTGACGACAAGCGCCCCGCCAAGAAGTCGTTTGTTCCCGGTAAAACGGGCGCTAGCAGCTTTGCCAAAACTGGTAAACCAAAAGTCGTGAAGATCATTGGTCGTTAATTTTTAACTGATCACTTCAAGTAAAAAGGCCTCGCTGTTTAGCGAGGCCTTTTTTATGGCGATCAGTACATCGACTTAAACCCAAGAACTAAAGCTGCGCTTGCAATCTGCGTAAGGCTTGCTTGTCCAGCACATCTTTCTCGCGATAGTCGGTTTTAGTTTTCAGTAGACCGTCGATATCCAGCGTTTGGATAGCAACGCCATCAACTTGCAGGGTCTTGATATGGGCTTGCAAACTGTCAAATGTTTCGCCGTTAGCCGCAAAAAGCAGGTCAATCAGCAAATCATCTGCTACGCGAATATTCTCAGGTTCATCGGCATTGGATGCAAACCATTGCGCGTCCAGTTCTGCTGCGCTGGGCAGAAAATTCAACGCTTTGATAACGCGTAGTCCGTTATCTACAGAATGCGGCAACAAAATATCGATGTCTTCGGTGTTGCGCAAAAATCCATTCAACCGGACAGCTTGACCACCCACTAGGACGTAGCGCACACCTTCTTCTTGAAAGCGCTTTAGCAGGTGCAGCAGTGCGGTGGTCGAATCGTTGGCAGGTTCGTTCATCACACGTCTCGCAAGTGCACAGTGCGCGGTGTATTGAGCACGCGCGCTTGCGTTAGTGCGCGCGCTGCGTCCATCTTTTCAAAGTAAGTCTGCGTGCCGCGAAATACGCCGCGCGGATGCGCCAGCGTGCCCTTGTTGTCTGTGGTGCGCCATGCTAGCGCGCGCGTCAAGACCTGCACAGGGTCGCGCTCTAGTTCACTGCGGTTTTGGGTGCCTACTATGCGCATAAATGTATATAAGCAATCATTTTGGTTATCTTAGCGCACACGGCGATGCATGCGCAATAGCTGGACTAGCTCAAAGCACTATCCTGTACTACCCCGTATTACGAAGCCCTGCCGCAATGCCGTTGATGCTGATGTGAATACCGCGCTGCACCCGCTCGTCGCGGTCTTGTTCGGTTTTGCCAGCGCGAAAGCGGCGGATCAGCTCTACCTGTAAATGGTGCAGCGGGTCAATGTACGGAAAGCGGTGTTGTATGCTGCGCGCCAGCGATGGGTTGTTGGCCAAACGGCTTTTCTCGCCGGTTATGAATGCCAGTGCTTTAGCGGTGCGGTGCCATTCAGCTTCGATGTCAGCCAATATCTTTTTGCGCAGTTTGGTATCTTGCACCAGTTCGGCATAGCGGGACGCTAAGGCCAAGTCGCTCTTGGCGATCACCATGTCCATATTGCTGAGCAGGGTTTTAAAGAAAGGCCAGTCGCGCTGCATTTTTTGTAGCAGTTTGCGTTTGTCTTCAGCAGATTGCTTGCCAGAGTGAGCAATAAACTGCTCCACCGCGCTGCCAAATCCATACCAACCGGGCAGGGTAAGGCGGCACTGGCCCCAGCTAAACCCCCACGGAATCGCACGCAAGTCTTCAATGCGTTGTGATGGTTTGCGCGATGCGGGGCGTGAGCCTATGTTCAGGCCCGCTATCTCGCGAATGGGCGTGGCGGCAAAGAAATAGTCTGTAAAGCCAGGCGTCTCGTACACCAGCTTGCGGTAGGCCTGCATGCTTAAGGTGCTGAGTTCTGTTGCAGCATCGAGAAAGCTTTGCGGCGCGGGCTTAGTGGGCGTCAGCAGTGTGGCTTCTAACGTGGCCGCGACCAAGGTTTCTAAATTGCGACGACCGATTTCTGGGTTGGCGTATTTAGATGCAATAACCTCGCCCTGCTCGGTCACGCGGATTTGGCCGCGCACCGTGCCCGGCGGCTGTGCCAAGATAGCTTGGTAAGTGGGGCCACCACCGCGGCCTACCGTGCCGCCACGGCCGTGGAACATTCGTAGAGCAATAGGTGCCCCCACGCTTGGCGCTACGCGTCCTGCGCTGCCCCCCGAGGGGACCTTCGCGCCTTGGGGCGGCCCGGCGGCGCTCAAGCCATGGGTGTTAAGTTCATCGAATAGAGCCACCAATGCAATCTCGGCCCAGTACAGCTCCCAGTTGCTGGTAAAAATACCGCCGTCTTTGTTGCTGTCGCTGTAGCCCAGCATGATGTCCTGCTCGGGGGCGTGGTTCAAGGCGCCTTCTGCGGCCGAGCGGCGCACCATGTCGGCGATGCCGGGGAGGGCGTAAAACTCGCGCATGATGGGCGCCGCATTGCGCAGGTCTTCAATCGTCTCAAACAGCGGCACCACAATGAGTTCGGCGGTGGCGTTGTCGTCCAGAGTGCGGTGCATCAGGCCGACTTCTTTTTGCAGCAGCAGCACCTCCAGCAAGTCGCTCACGCTTTCGGTGTGGCTGATGATGTAGTGCAAAATGGCCGCCTTGCCAAAGCGGCGCCGCGCGGTGCGGGCCGCTTCAAAAATAGCCAGCTCGCGTTGCGCATGGGCACTGTAGCTGGCGCCCACCACGCGCAGCGGGCGGGTGTCGTTCAGCAGGGCGAGCAGCACGGCGCGCTTGGCTGGTTCGTCCAGTGCCGGGTAGTGTTTTTCAATGCGTGCGGTGGCCAGCAGCTCGGAGATGACTTCTTCATGCTTGTCCGAGCTTTGGCGCAAATCGACCGTGGCCAGGT
>JAYSWJ010000238.1:0-3330 GCA_043718065.1 Polaromonas sp. | reverse complement strand
TACTTTATCGTCTTATGGCGTCGCTGGGCAGACCCTGCTGGTTGGGCAGTGGCGCAGCCCGTGGTGGCAGGCATGCTGGTGCAGTTGGGCATACCGCGTTTTGCCACTGGATTGGTGACCAAGCTAGTGCGCCGCCAAGGCATAAAAACTCTGTATACCCAAGGCACTGGCCGCCATACCGCCGATGAGATTAACGCCATTGGCATGCAACTGCTTACCGCGCTGTCTGACTGGCTAGGTGACCAAGCGTATATGCTGGGCGAGCAGCCCCGCACGCTAGACGCTTCGGCCTACTCTTTTTTGATCGGCATTTTGCTGCCACCGATTGAAGGGCCGATGAAAGCACATTTGCAGAGTAAAACTAATTTGGTGGCGTACTGCGAGCGGATGCGGGCGCGGTACTGGGCGACATAAAAAACGCCACTGAAATCAGCGGCGTTTTGGATGGTGGCAGCCAAGCAGATGTGCTGAATCTAAACCTAATCAAACACCGGCGACTCCACCCCCAGCACCTTGTGCAGTTTAGGCGAGGTGGTGGTGTACTGCAAATGCACTTTTTTGTCTGGGAAGATAAAGGGCATGGAGCCAAAGGCCGCCAAAGCGCATTCATGAAAACCGCTCAAGATGAGCTTCTTTTTACCGGGGTAGGTGTTGATATCTCCCACCGCGAAGATGCCTGGCGTGTTGGTGCTGAATTTTTCGGTGTCTACTTTAAGCTGTTTGCGCTCAATCTCTAGGCTCCAGTGGGCAATGGGGCCGAGCTTTGGGCTCAGGCCAAAGAAAACCAGCAGCATGTCTAGCGGCATCAGGCGTGTTACGCCGTCGCCGCCAGTGACTTTGACACCGATGAGTTTGCCGTCTTTTTCTTCAATGTCGGTGATCTGGCCGACGGTAAATTGCATCTCGTGCGCATCGCAAAGAGCGCGCATTTTGGCGACGCTGGCAGGCGCGGCTTTAAAGCCATCGCGGCGGTGCAGCAAGATGACAGATTCGGCTTTGTTGGGGCCTTCTTGGGCAAAGTTCAGCGCCCAGTCCAGGGCAGAATCGCCACCGCCGACGATGACGAGGTTTTTGTCTTTGAACTGCTCGGGATTCTTTACGCGGTAGTGCAACTGCGTGTCTTGGTAAGCGTCTAGGCCCTCTACCTTGAGCGTACGCGGCTGAAACGCACCTACGCCTGCAGCGATAAAAATAGTTTTGGTGATGAACTGCGTGCCCTTGCTAGTCTCCACAAAAAAGCGTCCATCATCTTGCTTCTCTACCGTAGTGACTTCTTGGCCAAAATGAAAAGTTGCGCCGAATGGCTCGATCTGTTTAAGCAAGCTGTCGGTTAATTCTTTGCCGGTACACACGGGCACGGCTGGGATGTCGTAGATCGGCTTGTCAGGGTACAGCTCGATACACTGGCCACCTGGGTAGGCCAGGCTGTCAATAACGTGGGCTTTGACTTCTAACAGACCCAGCTCAAACACCTGAAACAAGCCCACAGGGCCTGCACCAATAATTACTGCGTCCGTTTCGATACGGCCATCATGCGCGTTGGCGGTGTTGATCACTTCTTGGTTCAATTGTGGTTCCATAAATTACTACCTAAATATCTGAATACCTAAATGCGGATTACCGGACGCGAAGGGCGCGAAGGTTGCGCGAAGGACGCGAAAGGAATACAAAAATTTTTTAAAACTAAAAACAACAAACTAATAAATGCTGGAATAAAAATGAGTTGAATCAATAAATCAACAAATCAAAATTTCGCTTTCTTTTTATCTTCTTTCGCGTCCTTCGCGTCCGGAGATCCGATTTCGCCCTATCTCCCTATCTTTCAAGCAAAGCCAACTTAGGCATCACATCTTTCCACTCATCCGCATCTGCTGGCGCAGGCTTGCGTTTGGTGATGCTTTTCCAGCCAGCTTTTTGACTTAGCTCAACGTTTAATTTAATAAAGTGCAACTGGTCTGCAGGTGCGTCTTCTTCCGCATAAATGGCGTTAACTGGGCACTCTGGTATGCATACTGCGCAGTCGATGCATTCATCGGGGTCGATGACCAGCATGTTGGGGCCTTCGCGAAAGCAGTCTACGGGGCATACATCTACGCAGTCGGTGTATTTGCATTTGATACAGGCTTCAGTGACGATGTGGGTCATATTTTTACTGGGGCGTTAACTCCAGCGAACAGCGCTGGTGTAAACCCTTGATTTTATTGGGTTTTGGCAATGTTTTGCAGGACGGCTTAACTAATCAACATTGCGCCTGATGTTTTATGGCTGGCCGTGTCTACCAAAATCAGCGCGCCCAGGGTTTTAGACTGGGTGTAGTGCAGGGTAGCCAAGCCTTCTTGCAGGGCTAATTCGATGCCGCCGATCTCGTTGGGCGCCAGCTCGGTGGCATCTTCCTTGGCCAGCGTGTGGATATTCAGGCGGTGGGTAATGCGCGCTACCTTGGCTTTAACCCAGCGGTGGCCGTGCAGCACCCAGTACACGCGGCCTGCCACCAACGGCACATCGTCCATCCAGGCGACGGTGCCGCTGATGCTGCGGCTGGGTTCAAACGCGCCAGGGGCCAGCAGCCAGTCGCCACGCGAGACGTCAACTTCGCGGTCTAGGGTGATGCCTGCAGACAGGCCTGCGAAAACAACTTTGGGATTGCGCGCGTGGTCTAGCACCTGGGCCACCTTGGCGGTTTGCCCGCTAGGCAAAATAGTGACCTCTTGGCCTACCTGCACGCCGCCTGTGGCCACGCGGCCCCAAAAGACGCGGCGGCCTTGCGATATGTCAGCCGAGCTGGCAAATTTCTCAACCCATTGCACCGGAAAGCTAAACGGCAACTGCGCCTCGCTTTGCGGATTGGGCAATTGCTCCAAAATATCCAGCAAGCTGGGGCCGGTGTAGCTGGGGAAAGCGTTGCTTTTTTCTACTACGTTGCTGCCGTCTAGTGCCGAGATAGGCACAGTGGCAGCCACCTCAATGCCTGCTTGTGCGGCAAAGGCTGTTAATGCAGCGCTAATGTTGTGCAACGCCAGCGCAGAGTCAGCCACTGCATCCAGTTTGTTAATGGCAAATACTACGCTGGGCACGCGCAGCAGGTGCACCAGCAGGCTGTGGCGGCGGGTTTGGGGCAGCAGCGCAAGCGCTGGGTTTTTCCAGTCCAGCTTGGTGGCATCCACCAGCACCACAGCGGCATCGGCGCTGCTGGCGGCGGTAACCATGTTGCGCGTGTACTGCTCGTGGCCCGGCGCATCGCCAATGATGAACTTGCGGCTGGGGGTTGAAAAATAGCGGTAAGCCACGTCAATAGTAATGCCCTGCTCACGCTCGGCAGACAGGCCATCG
>JAYSWJ010000237.1:0-3341 GCA_043718065.1 Polaromonas sp. | reverse complement strand
GATTTTATAGCTGCTTGTGCAGTGATTGAGAAGGCTCGCAAGGGTTATTCGGTTGAACAGCATGGTACAAAGGCTTCGACAGGCTCAGCCCGAACGGACATTGACTCAGCCGGAACGGACGTGGTTTCAGCCCAAGCAGAAGGCTTGGACATTGCGCTGACGTACTTTGAATTCACCACCCTCGCATTCCTAGCTCTGATGGCGAAGCAAAATATGGACGTGGCGATACTAGAGGTAGGCTTGGGTGGCAGGCTAGATGCGGTCAACATTATTGACACCGACTGCGCCATCATCACCAGCATCGACCTGGACCACATGGAATATTTGGGCGATAACCGCGAGAGTATTGGCTATGAGAAGGCGGGCATTATGCGCGCTGGCAAGCCAGCCATTGTGAGCGACCCGATGCCGCCGGCCAGCATTGCGCGGCATGCGCAGGCGGTGGGTGCCGACCTGTACCTGATGGGCAGCGACTTTAACTACGAAGGTGACAAGCAGCAGTGGGGCTGGGCTGGGCGTGACGCGCAGGGCCAGCCGCGCCGCTACGCCGGGCTGGCCTACCCGGCACTGCGCGGTGCTAACCAGCTGATGAACGCCAGCGGTGTGCTGGCGGCAGTGACAGCGCTAAGAGAACAACTGCCGGTGACGGCGCAGGCCGTGCGCAACGGCTTTGCGTTTGTCGAGCTGCCGGGGCGCTTTCAAATCATCCCCGGCCAGCCCGCGCTGGTGCTAGACGTAGCGCACAACCCGCACTCAGTAGCGGCACTGGCGGCTAATCTGGACGCGATGGGTTTTTACCCCACCACGCATGCCGTGTTTGGCGCGATGGCCGACAAAGACCTGGCCGCCATGTGGCCCAAAGTAGCACCGATGATTGATAAGTGGTACTTTACCGATTTGCCCACGGCCCGCGCCGCCACAGGGCAAGCGCTGCAAACCCTGTGGGCCGCACAAAACCATCGCAGCGACGTTACCAGCCATATTTACACCTCGCCACAAGCTGCGCTGGACGCGGCGGTGGCCGGGGCCGAGCCAACCGATAGAATCGTAGTGTTTGGGTCGTTCTACACCGTGGGCGGTGTGCTGCACAGCGGCACCCCCCGGTTGAATGCCAAACACTTGGGCGCATCCGCGGATGCGCCACAGCACGGACAGCCCAATTCGCAAGCAAATAACGAATTGGCCAGCAAATAACGAACTCGCCAGCAAATAGGCGAATTCGCCAACGTATTCACCACTCAAGGGGCTTCATGGCTTGGTTTAAATTTGGCAAACAAGATGACAAGGTGCGCACACCCGGCCCCACCGAGAGCGTAGACGCCATGCGCAAGCGCGCACTGATGCGGCTGATCGGCTCGGCCGTGCTGGTGCTGGGCGCAGTGGTGGGCTTCCCGTTGTTGTTTGACAGCCAGCCGCGCTCGGTGCCGGTGGACATTCCGATTGACATCCCCGACAAAGCCAAAGTCAAGCCCTTGCCACTACCGGCCGGCGCACCGCTAACAACTGTGCCTGCGCCAGCGGCCCGCGTTGAAGATACAGCCAGTTTGTCAGGCAAAGAAGAGATCGTCAAACCTGCTAAAAGCGCCGACGAAACGCCTGCCAAAAATACAGATAAATCGCCTATGCAGCCCGATAATACTGCTCAACCAGCTATTAGAAATATAGCGCCTGGCAGTGCGGCAACGCAGGCAGCCATCCCAGCGACAGACGACGCAGCGCGTGCCAAAGCCGCCGCGGACAAAGCCACTGCGGATAAAGCTAGAGCCGATAAGGCCAAGGCAGACAAGGTCACCTCAGACAAATCTAAGGCGGATAAATCCAAGGCCGACAAAGACAAATCCGCGCTAGATGCCAGCCGTGCCAAAGCCTTGCTAGATGGCAAAGCGGCAGAGGCCAAACCTGAGGCAGCAGCCGCAGGCGAACGCTTTATTGTGCAGTTTGGGGCCTTCACCGATGTCGCCAAGTCGCGCGAGGTACGCCAAAAGGTCTTAAAAGCAGGCCTTAAAACTTACAGCCAAGTGGCCAAAACCGCCAACGGCGATTTGATTCGCGTGCGCGTAGGCCCGTTTGCCAGCCGTGCCGAGGCTGACAAAGCTGCCGCCAAAATCAAAGCACTCAATTTACCAGCGTCCGTGCTGACGCTGTAGATTGACTGCTATCCGTCGCCTGATCAGTAGCTTATACACACCGCCTTGCTTGCCTGTTGGCCAGACTGCATGAATATCACCACCTTCGACTGGATTTTGCTCGCTATCGTGCTGCTGTCGATGGCGCTGGGCGCATGGCGCGGGCTGGTGCACGAGGTGCTGGCAGTGATCGGCTGGATAGCGGCATTTGTACTGGCTTTTAAATATGGCACGTGGGCGGGCTCTATGCTGCCACTGTCTGGCGCGGGCCAGGGCGTGAGCAATGTAGCGGGTTTTGTCTGTGTATTTATCGCCACGACTATCGTGTGCAGTTTGCTGACTTGGGTGATCAAAAAAATGCTCAGCAGCGTAGGCCTGCGGCCCTTAGACCGCACACTGGGCGCGGCCTTTGGCATAGCGCGCGCGCTGGTCATTTTGCTGGCAGTTACCACCGTAGTGCTGATGACCCCGCTTAAAAATGGCGACTGGTGGCAGCAGTCTGTGGGTGCTGGCGCGCTGTCAAATTTGCTAAAAGGCATCAAGCCGGTGTTGCCAACACAGCTAGGTCAGTATATTCAAGCCGCTGCCTATGCGCCCAGCGTGAAACGTCCTGCGACACGTACTTCAACGCGTACCTTTGCAGTGCAAGAAGTTTTTTACCAGTTTCATTTACCAATTGCTGCGGCCAGCCGCCTCAGATCAGGATATTTACCATGTGTGGAATCGTAGGCGTAGCCTCCCAGTCGCCCGTTAATCAGTTAATTTACGACGCTTTATTGCTACTGCAACACCGCGGCCAAGACGCCGCAGGCATCGTCACCCAGCTGGGAACGAAGTTCTATATGCACAAGGCCAAAGGCATGGTGCGCGATATTTTTCGTACCCGCAACATGCGCGCGCTGCCCGGCAACATAGGCTTGGGCCAAGTGCGCTACCCCACTGCAGGCAATGCGTTTAGCGAAGAAGAAGCGCAGCCGTTTTACGTGAACGCACCGTTTGGCATCGTGCTGGCGCACAACGGCAACCTTACCAATGTGCAGCTGTTAAAAGAGCAGTTGTTCAACGCCGACCACCGCCACATCAACACCGACAGCGATACCGAAGTGCTGATCAACGTGCTAGCCCACGAGCTAGAAAAAACCACGCGTGGCCTGCCGCTTAAAACTGCCGATGTATTTGCCGCCGTGCGCGGCGTGCACGCCCGCGTGAAGGGTT
>JAYSWJ010000236.1:0-3354 GCA_043718065.1 Polaromonas sp. | reverse complement strand
AATCTCGTCAACGTGGCTTGTCATTTTTTGGTCTCGTGTTTGTTGGCGTGGTGCTGGCTTTTACGGGCGTGATTGGTGCGCAAGTAGCCCCCACGCTTATTGAATACCAAGCCATCAACAAAGCAGCTAAAAAAGCTGCTGACGCTGGTGGCACACCTCCAGAGGTGCGGCGTACCTTTGACAACGCTAGTGCGATTGACGACTTTAAGTCTGTGACGTCCAAAGATTTGGACATCACTAAAAACGGCGACAAAGTGGTGGTGGCATTTGCCTACAACAAAGAAATTCACTTGGGTGGCCCAGCTTACTTGTTGCTAAAGTACGCTGGCACTACAGCTAAATAAGCAGCACCATAAGCTTGCAGCGTCAGTTTTAGAAAACCACCATTTGGACAGCCCTAACGCCAGCGGCCACGCCGCATTGCAGCAGCGCATCCAGCACACGTTTGCCAACAAGGCACTGCTGGCCAGGGCGCTAACGCACCGGAGCTTTAGCAGCGACCATAACGAACGCTTAGAGTTTTTAGGCGACTCGGTGTTAAACCTAGCTGTCGCTGGTCTGCTGTACCAAGCCCTAGATACCTTGCCCGAGGGCGAGCTGTCGCGCGTGCGGGCTAACTTGGTTAAACAAGATACTTTGCACCAACTGGCCGTAGACATTGGCCTGCCCGGTATGATCCGCTTGGGCGAAGGCGAGCTGCGCTCAGGCGGCGTCAAGCGTCCGTCGATTTTGGCTGATGCGCTTGAGGCGCTGATTGGCAGTGTGTATATTGACGCTGGCTTTGATGCCGCCGCTGCGCTGGTGGGCCGTTTGTACGAAAAAGTGCAAATCAACCCCAATATGCAGGCCGCCGCCAAAGACCCCAAAACCGAGTTGCAAGAATGGTTGCAAGGCCGCAAAATGAACCTGCCCGCCTACACTGTAGTAGGCACCACGGGCGCGGCACATAAGCAAACTTTTGAAGTTGAATGTGTGATCACCGAGCTAGGCCGTAGCGAGCGGGGCCTGGGCAATTCGCGCCGCGCGGCAGAGCAAGCTGCCGCTACGGCGCTGCTAGTGGCGTTGCGCAAAGCAGCTTAATACCCCGGCCTGCAGCTAGTGCCACAGCGCACATCACAGGCTTACTGATTTAAACCCGCTGCACGTGCCACGGCCTGTGCAGCTACTGGATATTGACCATGGCAGTTACACCATCACCTAAAACCGCTGCGGCTAAAACCAAAGCCGCTGCTAAGCCAAGCGCATCCAAGACTCCAGCTAAGTCTGCGGCCAAAAAGCCTGCAGCACCTGCACTAGACCCCACGCTCAACCCTAGCGACCAAGCCCACAACGACTTGCTAGACAGCTTCTTCAAAAAAACCAGCGTCCCCAATGCGAACGATTCGACAGCCGATGCAGACATTGAAGCCGCTGCCCAAGGCCCGCAGCGCTGCGGCTTGATCGCCATTGTGGGCAAGCCTAACGTCGGCAAGTCCACCTTGCTCAACGCCTTGGTGGGCCAAAAAATATCAATCACCTCGCGCAAAGCGCAAACCACGCGCCACCGCATTTTGGGCATTCGCACCCAGGGCGCTACGCAGTGCGTGTTTGCCGACACGCCGGGGTTTCAAACCATCCACAGCAATGCGTTAAACAAGTCGCTTAACAAAACCGTTAGCGGCACCATCAGCGGCGTCGACTTGGTGCTGTTGGTGGTCGAGGCTGGCAGTTTTCGCCCAGCCGACGAAAAAGTGCTCAAGCTCATCCCGCAGGGCACCAAAGTGATTTTGATTGCCAATAAATACGACACTTATCACCGCCGCGCCGAGGTAGCGCCGTGGCTGCAAGCCATGCAAGAGCAGTACAACTACGCCGAGATCATCCCCATGTCGGCCAAAAACGCGCGCGACATTGAGCGCTTGCTGGTAGTGTGCGAAAAATACCTGCCCGAGCAGCCGTGGATCTACGGCGCGGACGACCTGACCGACCGCAGCGAAAAGTTTATGGCCGCAGAGATGGTGCGCGAAAAGCTATTCCGCCTTACCGGCGACGAGCTGCCCTACACCAGCACCGTTATCATCGACCAGTTTGGCGAAGAGCCTGGCAAAACCGCCAAACGCCTGGTGCGCATTGCCGCAACCATAGTGGTAGAGCGCGATGGCCACAAAGCCATGGTGATAGGCGAGGGCGGCGAGCGCCTAAAACGCATCGGTATGGAGGCGCGCATTGAGCTAGAGCGGCTGATGGACGCCAAAGTGTTTTTAGAACTGTGGGTCAAAGTCAAAAGCGGCTGGGCCGACAACGCTGCTCACGTTAAATCGTATGGCTACGAATAAACTGGTTTAAAACCTGGTTTTACCAACCATTTAGCCCTGTAGTCCAAGCATTTACTGCTCAAGCAGCTATGAAAAAGATAGTACATGAGCCTGCCTTCGTGCTGCACCGCTATGACTGGAGCGAGTCGAGTTTGATCTTAGAGGTGTTCACAAAGCACTATGGGCGCATAGCACTGGTGGCCAAAGGCGCGAAGCGCCCCAGCTCGCAGTTTCGCCCCATCTTGCTGCCGCTGCAGCCGCTGCACATTGCCTTTGGCGGCGACGCCGAGGTGCAAACTTTAAAAGGCGCTGAATGGATGGGCGGACTGACCATGCCCAGCGGCGATGCGCTGCTGTCTGGCTATTACATCAACGAGTTGATCCTCAAGCTGCTGGCCCGCGATGATCCACACGAGGCGCTGTTTGACGCCTACGCGCAGGTCACCCAGCTGCTGCGCGATCCGCAGCTGGTCGACAGCGCGCTGCGCGCTTTTGAGCTGCTGGTGCTACAAGGCATTGGCCTGCTGCCATCGCTGGATGTGGCCAGCCTCACACTGCAGTCGCTGGACATGACAGCAGCCTACACCCTGCTGCCCGAGGCGGGGCTGCGCGCAGTGCGCCAGGATGACGCAGACGAGCGCGCTGCGCTGCCCGCCCGCGTGTGGCTGGCACTGCAAACCGCGCTAGACGATGCAGCCCCGCTGCACGCCCTGCGCGGCGTGTGCACCGCGCTAAGCAGCGCAGACAAAAATACTTTAAAAACCCAATTACGCAGCTTGCTACACTACCACTGCGGCGGCAAAACCTTGCGCACCCGCCAAATGATGATGGATGTGCAAGCTTTGTAAAGTGACCATAAAGTAACTTCAACATGAACAATACTACGCACACCAAAACGCTACTTTCAGTCAACATCAACAAAGTGGCCTTGGTGCGCAACACCCGCCACCTAGAGATCCCTGGCGTCACCCGCGCCGCCGAGCTGTGCCTTAAAGCAGGAGCCGCCGGTATCACCGTGCACCCGCGCCCCGACGAGCGCCACATCCGCAAAAACGATGTG
>JAYSWJ010000235.1:0-3354 GCA_043718065.1 Polaromonas sp. | reverse complement strand
ATACGCTATCTCACTTGCTAAAGTGGTCGTGTGCTACCGGTAGTCACCGGTTTGAGCATTTGGGGTCAGATCAAAATTCAAGAAGATTCTGCACTCGGCGCGACACCAAACCAGAACGAAATTTTGCTCTGACCCCAATTGCATCTCACCAACGCGCGGCCTGCTAAAAAAACGCTAATCGCCACCAACTTATCACCGAAGCACGGGCTGCTAAAAAACCAAACAAAGAACAATGTGACGAGTCGGGTCCGTCTCGAGTCCAGCCCTGCGACGCGCACGCGAAGTGGGGCACAATCTTTCAGAAGTGCATGCAAACCGAGTAACCAACTCCCAGAAGCGCACGCAATCAAAGTAGCCAACTACACCTCAAAGCAATCAAATTTTCAAAGAGAAATAAGCATTTAAGCCCGTAGATACTGCTCAACCAGCTATGAAATTAATAGTAAGCTAGTTGTATACCAAAGACTAAGCAACCAAAACTATAGGCTCCAACGCATCACCCTGCGCAAGAATTTTGCCGATGGCAACCGTGTGCACATAGCCTAGCTTGCGCAGTGCAGTCATGCAGTCTTGCACTTTGTCGGCAGGCACGCTGACCAGCAAGCCGCCTGCGGTTTGTGGGTCAAAAATCAATGGGTAACGTGGATGGTTCACAAACTTTTCTTGGTTACGCAAAGCTCTGCGCAGCCGTACGTTAGCGCCCTGCAACGAGCTGACGATGCCAAGAGCAACACATTGTTCTGCGCCATCCAGCATGGGCAGCGCAGACAAGCTAAGTTCGGCATCGACGCCGGAGGGGCGCGTCATCTCCACCAAATGGCCCAATAGGCCAAAGCCAGTCAGGTCGGTGCACGCAGTTGCACCGTATTCAGTAAGGCACTGCGCGCCGAGCCGGTTAGACACCACCATTGACTGCAACGCACCATCAATCCAGCGGCCTTTGGCGGCCAACTGGGCATGGGCTGCGAAAAGCGTGCCCGTACCAATCGGTTTAGTCAAGATCAACACGTCTCCCGGCTGCATGCCGTTTTTGCGCAAAATTTTGCTAGGATCATCGTCGATCAGGCCGTTGATGGCAAAGCCCAGCGCCAGCTCTTTGCCTTCGCCAGTGTGGCCACCCACTAGTGCGCAGTTTGCGTCGTTCAAAATTTCTAGCGCACCGGTCATCATCTGCGTCAGCACGTCTTCTACTTTGGCTTCTAAGCCTGGTGGCACAGTGCAGACCGCAGTGGCCGACTGCGCCTGTGCGCCCATGGCCCAGATGTCGCCCAGCGCGTGGTTGGCCGCTACTTTGCCAAAGATGTACGGGTCGTCAATAAAGGCACGAAAGAAGTCTACCGAGTGCACCATGGCCTTACCGGGCGGTACGCGCACCACGGCAGCGTCGTCTGGGTCTTTCAGGCCAATGATGACATCGTCACGGTCAACAGGGTGCAAATTGCTTAAAGCGCGGCTTAGCACGCTGGCACCCACTTTGGCACCGCAACCGCCGCAGCGCATGGCAATGGCGCTGATAGCTTGCAGAGATTCTTCGCTGGTCAACTTAACGCTGTTGCTGCCTTTGACTGCGGGCGGTGCCGCCTGGGCATCCATCTTGGGGAAATCTTGAAATTTGCGCATAAAGCGGCGGTCAATCCAGTCTTTCCACTGCCACACTTTGCTGCCCGCAAAGCCTAGCGCACCGCGTGATGCCACGGCGTATTTATCTCCCGTGCTGATCAGCGCCAGCCAGGTAGTTTGTGGGCGGTAGGCTTGTAACGCAACGCCTTCAACAGCACGGCGTAAATTGGCCGTCAATGGTTTGCCTTGGCGTACTGCAAACACGCCTGCTTTTTCTAATTTGTAATTCACCATGCTGGCAATGTCGCCCGCTGCAAAAATATCGGGATCGGTCACGGTTTGCAAAGTGTCTTGCACTTTGATGAAGCCCTCTGCATCTAAATCTAGCCCAGTTTGCTGCAGCCAAGGGGCACCGCCTGCGCGTGTCACCCAAATAATCTCGTCAGCCTCTAGCGTCTGGCCATTGGCGGTTTGCAGGCTGCCAGCATGCACTTGGTTTACAGCGGCGTTATGGTGCACTACTACGCCGCGCTGGCCCAGCACCGTCTCAAACCGTTTGCGTACGCCAGCGTTGTGGGTAGGCAAAATAGTAGCGATGTTGGTGAACAAGTGAAAGGCTAAGTCATCGGGGTTGCGCTTAAGTGCCGTTAACTCATTGCGCAAGCGGTATTGCATGGCCAGCAGCAGCTCTACGCCGCCTGCGCCTGCGCCCACCACGGCGATGGTGGTTTTGCCCAGCTGCTTTTTGACACGGTCTAGCAGCGCTAGCCAGCGGTCGTTAAAGCGCTGAATGGGTTTAACCGCCACTGCGTAGTCGCTGGCACCGGGCACGCCGCCCAGTTGCGGGGTCGAGCCGATGTTGATCGACAGTTGGTCGTACGGCACGGGCGGGCGGTTGCGGCACAGGATTTTTTTGTTAACACGGTCAATGCCCACTACCTCGTCTTTGAACAGCCGTGCGCCTGCAAATACGCACAGGCGCGACAGGTCGATATGCACCTCGTCATAGTCGTAGTGCCCAGCCACGTAGCCCGGCAGCATGCCCGAGTACGGGGTGTGCATGTCGGTACAAATTAGCGTAAGGCGAACGCCGGGGGTAGGCTGCATACCAAAGCTTTTGAGCACGCCCACATGGCTGTGGCCTCCGCCGACTAAAACAATATCTCTTAAAACGGGTTGCTCTGACGTTTGCATGTTGTTGTATAAATTTTCTACAAGGATAGTGTGACGCGCAGCAACGCTGCAAGTTCAGCCTCGGGCGCAAACAAGGGCGCGCGCAGGGCACATTGTCGTTGTAAGTCGTCGATAAAACCGGCCTCGTCCTTACACCGTTCAAGCAATAAGGCCAAAGCGCGGGCGTCACCCGCCGGGAAATAGCCGTGGTAGCCCTCGCCCAGCATGCCCACATTGCCCGGTATGTCAGACGCGATAACAGGCGTGCCGCTGCATACCGCTTCCATCACCACATGCGCGCCACCTTCCATTTTGCTGGTGTGTACCAGTATGTGGGCGCGCTGAATTTTTGCTCGTGTTTGCGCGTGTTGTAGGGCGCCAACCCAGGTGTAGTTGGCACAAACAGCTGCAGTGTCTAGTGCGTCCTGAGTCAGCTGCGCGTCCAGCCCCGCGCCAATGTGGTCGATAAAGATGTCCTCACGTGCTTGCAGAAGCCGCGCTGCGGCAAACAAGGTTTGGGGTGATTTTTCGTCGCGCAGGTGGCCTACCATCACAGCGCGCAAACGCTGTGTGCTTTTGTGCAAGGTTTTGCGCGTGGTGGTGGACTGCAGCACCACATGC
>JAYSWJ010000234.1:0-8421 GCA_043718065.1 Polaromonas sp. | reverse complement strand
ACTTGTTTCCACAGCTGTTCGTTTTTAATGCGTTCGGAAATCAGAGCCCCAAGCGCAGCATTTGCCGCCGCGAGATTGCTTTCAGCGATCGAAGATTTGTCGCTCGTGACACTGGAGGCGTCTATTTGCTCTAGCCCGCAGATCTTGCAGCTCTCGGGGATTGGCCCGGCCAAGCTATTGCAAGAGCGCGGCGTACCCGTGGCAGTTGACGCACCAGGGGTCGGCGGCAACTTACAAGACCATTTGCAGATTCGCGCGGTCTATAAAGTGCAGGGCGTAAAAACGCTCAATACGCTGGCCAACTCGTGGTGGGGCAAAGCGAAGATTGGTTTGGAATTTGCCTTCAAGCAAACCGGGCCGATGAGCATGGCCCCCAGCCAGTTGGGCGCTTTTACCCGCAGCAGCCCCGACATGCCCTACCCCAATATTGAATACCATGTGCAGCCCTTAAGCTTGGACGCTTTTGGACAGCCGCTGCACAAATTTCCGGCGTTTACTGCCAGCGTGTGCAATTTGAATCCAACCAGCCGCGGCACGGTCAACATAACCTCTAACAAATTTGAAGACGCACCTGCCATTGCGCCTAACTACTTAAACACCGCAGAAGACCGCAAGGTCGCTGCCGACAGCCTGCGCGTTACGCGCAAAATTGTCAGCCAAAGCGCGCTGGCCCAATACCAGCCGCAAGAATACAAGCCCGGTGTGCAATTTGAAAGTGATGAAGATTTAGCCAAGCTGGCGGGTGACATTGCCACCACAATTTTTCACCCCGTAGGCACTGCCAAAATGGGTGCGGCACAAGACCCCATGGCCGTAGTGGACTCGCATTTGCGCGTGCGCGATGGGCAAGGCGGTGTAGTGCGGGGGTTGCGCGTGGTAGATGCCAGCGTGATGCCTTTGATCACCAGCGGCAATACCAACAGCCCCACACTGATGCTGGCCGAGAAAGCGGCACGCTGGATTGTGCAGGGTGATTAGTTCTGAGCGCAGCGGTGTGTTGTGCTGTAGCGCTTTGTGCATACTGGGTAATCCCCAAAGGGAAAATCCGGATAACCAACCCAAGCGGCAAGCACTACATTTATATCACCTAAGTTCGGCATGCCGAACCTGAGGGCTTGAGGAGACAAAAAACGGCGGGCTGCACATTCTTGCGACGCGTACGTTGCCTAAAGGCCAGCCTATCCGGCTGGCCTTTTTGTTGTCTTTCGCGGTCAGAGTCAAACTCGCCAACGCGTGTACGCGCCGATAAGCTTAATGCTTCAGTGCAAGTTTGCGCTACGCAACACCACATTGAATGCGCATCAAGGCTTGGTTTTTGTACCTGCGATAACACTGGCGGTAGCCGTTGTGCTGCTGGACACAGCAGCATTCCATGCTCCAGGCACAGCGGGCCACGGTATGTCGCTGGCCATGCGGGGTTTGCCTATTGGGGCGGCCGCTTGGCCTTTTTGCACAGCGGCCATGTCTTGCTCGTTAGGGTATTGGCCAAGTACCCAGTAATCAAATGCGCGCCGCGCAATGGGTGCAGCATGCTCAGCCCCAAAGCCTGCATTTTCTACAATTACCGCAATGGCTATGCGCGGTGCGTCTGCAGGAGCGAACGCCATGTACAAGGCATGGTCACGTTGATACTCTTCTAGTTTGCGTGCGTCGTACCTGTCTTTTTGCCCAATGCTCACGGCCTGCGCGGTACCAGTCTTGCCGCCACTGCTGTAGCCCGCGCCTGCAAATACGCGGGCTGATGTCCCTTCGGTGGTAACGCCGACCAAGGCACGACGCACAGTAGCAACGTGTTCTTTTTTATAGCCTAAATCCTCCGCTGGCAGGGCAGGCACGGGTACGCGTTCACGCACCACAGAGTCTTGCGTTGCTATCACCAATCTAGGTTTGTGTTTGATACCGCCGTTGGCCAATATGGCGGTGGCCTGCGCCAACTGCAACATGGTGAAGGTGTTGTAGCCTTGGCCAATGCCCAGCGAAATGGTCTCACCTGCGTACCATTTTTTTTGCTCTGGGCGTTTGTATCTTTCGCGCTTCCAGTCGGTGCTGGGCAGCACGCCGCGTACTTCGCCGTTGATGTCAATACCCGTGTACTGGCCAAAGCCTAATGGCTTCATAAAATCATGCATCGCGTCAACGCCCAGCTCGTTGGCCAGCGAGTAGTAGTAAACGTTGCTCGATTTGACGATACTACGGTACATATCTACCGCGCCCAGTCCGCCATCACCGTGGCTGCGAAAAGTATGCCCACCAAACGACCATGAGCCTGCGTCGTTGATGATGGTGCCCGCTGTGCGCTTGCCGCTTTCTAGCGCGGCCATGGCCATAAAAGGTTTGTAGGTAGACCCCGGGGGGTAGGTACCGCGCAAAGCGCGGTTGAGCAGTGGCCTGTCGGTAGAGTCATTCAGCAAAGCCCAGTTTTCATTGTCAATACCTTCAACAAATAGGTTAGGGTCGAACGTAGGCTTGCTGACAAAAGCCAGCACCTCGCCGTTGCGTGGGTCGATGGCTACTACCGCACCACGTCGGTCGCCAAACATGTCTTCAATTAGTTTTTGCAGTTTGATGTCGATCGACAACTGAATGGTGCTGCCGGGTGTGGCAGGCGTGCTGGCCAGCCTGCGCACAGCGCGGCCGCCGGCTGAGGTTTCCATCTCTTCTACGCCGGTCATACCGTGCAGCTGGCGCTCAAAGCTTTGCTCTACGCCCAGCTTGCCAATATAGTCGGTGCCGCTGTAGTTAACTTGCTGCTCGTCTGGCCAATCATCTATAGCTTCTTTCTCGCGTTGGTTAATGCGCCCGATGTAGCCCACCACATGGCTGGCCAATTCGCCATAAGGGTAGTTGCGAAACAAACGCGCCTTGATGTCGACGCCAGTAAAACGAAACCGCTGCGCCGCAAACTTGGCCACTTCTTCGTCTGACAATCGCGTGCGGATAGGCAGTGACTCAAAGCTTTTCGATTCGTCCATCAGCTTTTTAAAGCGCTTGCGGTCGCGCGGCGTAATGTCGACGACCGCACTTAATTGTTCAATCGTTTCTTCTAGGTTGCCCGCTTTGGAGGGCGTGATTTCAAGGGTGTAAGCTGAGTAATTAGTGGCCAGTACCAAGCCGTTGCGGTCTAGTATTAACCCGCGATTGGGTACGATGGGCACTACCGCTGTACGGTTGCTTTCTGCCTGCTCACTCAAGTCTTCATGGCGCACCACTTGCAGCCACACCAGCCGCGCCGCCAGCAAAGAAAACGCTGCCACCACGGCCACGCTGGCCACCAGCACGCGGCGGCGAAACCCCACTAGCTCTTGCTCGACGTTGCGTAGTTCAGTCATGACAACGTAATGCAGTTAATAAAATGGCAAACACGGGACATATTACAAAGGCCTGTTCTCGTCGGGGTCAGGCGCCCGACGCTGCGGAGCTAACAGCATAATCGACACCACGGGCCAAAGCAATGCCTCCAGCGCGGGTGCCATAAACACACCCAAGCCCGGAAAAGCCCCGCCGCCCAGCAAGCGCACCACGACTTGCAGCGCCTGCGCTGCCAAAAATAAAGGCAGCACCTGCAGTGCCTGCGACGGCACGCTAAACCACAGCAACCGGCGGTGCATGGCCATCGCACCAAAACACATGACGGTGTAGCTCCATGCATGTTGGCCCAGCAAGGCTGCTTGCTGCACGTCCATACATACCCCAAAGAAAAACGCCACACCAATACCAATACGCCGGGGCTGGTGCACCACCCAAAACACCAACACCAGCGCTAATACATCAGGCATCCACACTTCGCGGCCAAAGGCTGTACTCATCACAAAATTAAGCAGCATAGCGCCCAGCAGGCTGGTCCAAATGAACAGCGGGTTGGCTGGCAATAGCAGCTGTTGGCCAGAGCGCATGATCATTTATTGCCGCCCTTCTTGGCGTTGCCTATGACGGGGTCGGGTTTTGGCTTATCAGGAATTTGCGCTTTCACGGGGTCTAGCAGCAGCACATGCTTGGTGCTGTGCATCAGCGCAAACGGGGTGCAATAAATGCGCGCAAAAGCAGAGTCTGCGCGGCGCTCAATTTTATCAATGCGTGCCACCGATAAACCTGCCGGGTACACACCGTCTACGCCGCTGGTGGCCAAAATATCGCCTTGCTGTACATCGGCATTACCCGCCATGAAACGCAGCTCTAAACTACCGCCTTGGGTTACCGGGTCGCCGTAGGCCACGCTGCGCGCGCCCGTGCGCGTGTTCAGCACCGGGATAGCTTGGTCACGGTCAATTACCAGCGTCACTTCACTCATCAGCGGGTACACGCGTGTTACCTGCCCCAACACACCTGCCTCGTCTATCACGGGGGAGCCTGCTTTCACGCGTTGTAGCATCCCTTTGTCCACCACGATGCGACGGGTGTAAGGATCCGCAGCGTCATACAGCACTTCAGCTGCACGCGATGGTGTGCTGGTTTGGTCGCGCAAGGCCATCAGTTTGCGCAGGCGGCTATTTTCCAACGACAACTGCTCTACTTGTGCGGCGCGTTGGGCCTGCAGTGCCAATTTTTTGCGGCCCTCTTCTTCAGAAGTTTGCGCACCTTGCAACGATTCAAAATAAGCCGCGCCGCTTTTGGCCATCAGCACAGGGCGCAGTGCCAACCACTGCGCAGGGTACAGCAGCGCTGCCACAGCGGTGCGCAGAGGTTGGGTAATTTTGAAACGTGTGTCCGCCACCATCAGAAACAGCGCTAATGCGCTGAAAAACATCAGCTTGGTTAACGCTGAGGGCCCTTGTTTGAAAAAGGGAGGGGGAGAGCGGTCGAGGGTGCCTAATGGCACGGTGGCTCCTTGCGTCTAACTTATTCCGACGTAAAGATCGAACCCAAGCGCTCCATGCGCTCTAGGGCGATACCGCAGCCGCGCACCACACAGGTTAACGGGTCTTCGGCTACCAGTACCGGCAAGCCAGTTTCTTCGGCCAGCAAACGGTCTAGGTCACGCAGCAGCGCACCGCCGCCGGTGAGCATCATGCCGCGCTCGGCAATGTCAGCCCCTAGCTCGGGTGGGGTTTGCTCCAACGCGTTTTTTACGGCAGACACAATGTTGTTGAGCGGGTCGGTCAGTGCTTCGAGAATTTCGTTAGAACTGATGGTAAAGCTGCGCGGCACGCCTTCGGACAGATTGCGGCCTTTGACTTCCATCTCTTTAACTTCACTGCCGGGGAAAGCGGAGCCTATTTGCTTTTTAATCGCTTCGGCGGTTGGCTCGCCGATCAACATGCCGTAGTTGCGGCGTATGTAGTTGATGATGGCCTCGTCAAACTTGTCGCCACCTACGCGTACGCTACCTTTGTAGACCATGCCGCCCAGCGAGATCACGCCCACCTCGGTGGTGCCGCCGCCAATATCGACCACCATGGAGCCGCTGGCCTCTGATACGGGCAAGCCTGCGCCAATAGCGGCTGCCATCGGCTCTTCAATCAAATACACCTCGCTGGCGCCTGCGCCCAAAGCGCTTTCACGGATGGCGCGGCGCTCCACCTGTGTCGAGCCGCAAGGCACACAAATAATGATGCGCGGGCTGGGCTTAAAAATGCCGCGTGGATGCACCATTTTGATAAACTGCTTGAGCATTTGCTCGGTGACGGTAAAGTCAGCGATCACGCCGTCTTTCATCGGGCGGATAGCCTCGATGTTGCCGGGCACCTTACCCAGCATGGCTTTGGCTTCTTTACCCACTGCCTGGATGGTCTTTTTGCCCTGCGGGCCACCTTCGTGGCGAATCGCCACTACGGAAGGCTCGTCCAGCACAATACCCTTGTCGCGCACCACGATCAAGGTGTTGGCGGTGCCTAAATCAATCGCCAAATCGGTAGAAAAGTACCGACGAAAAGCTGAAAACATCTTCGAATCCTCTCCAGCATGGTGGGCGCGTGGGCCAGTCCATCGCTGTACAACAACTTAAAATTATTAAAAACCTGTTTTTGAGTGCAAATACGCCCCAATTAGAAGCATTTACGCTAAAGGCTTGATAATACTGCATCCCCTGTGCATAACTGGGTTGAAATAGGCGTTTTAGCTCTTATTTTTGATGCAGAAACACCGGCTTACAAAGCCCCGTAGCACGGGCAAAACCAACGCTGCATTTCGCCCTTACTCATTTTGGTTTAAATTCATGGCTTTACTTTCTCACGATATTGACCGCATTGCCAACCTTGCGCGGCTGCAATTGCAGCCCGAAGAATCTGCGCGCATGCTCGGGCAAATTAACGGGTTTTTTGACATCGTGGAGCAAATGCGTGCGGTGGACACCACCGGTATTGAGCCGTTGGCCCACCCGGTAGCCGCTATACAAGACATTTCGCTGCGTCTGCGGGACGACATAGCCAGCGAGCCTAACCAGCGCGAGGCGAACCAGCGCAGCGCACCGTCGGTCGAGCGTGGCCTGTTTTTAGTGCCCAAAGTCATCGAATAAGGGGCGCACTATGACCGCATTGCACACCTTGGGCGCGGCCCAACTGGCCCAACACTTGGCCGCTAAAAAAGTATCTGCCGTTGAGGCGGCGCAGCATTATCTGGCGCGCATGCAGCAGCACACCGCGCTGGGTGCGTTTTTGGCGGTGGATGAAGACGTCACGCTAGCACAAGCCCGCGCTGCCGACGCACGCCTTTCCGCAGGCGAGGCTGCGCCACTGCTGGGCGTGCCCATTGCGCACAAAGATATTTTTGTCACCGCAGACTTTGTGACCACGGCAGGTTCAAAAATGTTGGACGGATATCGCTCACCGTTTGATAGCACCATAGTCAAACAAATGTCCGCGCAAGGCGCGGTCACGCTAGGCAAGCTCAATTGCGACGAGTTCGCCATGGGCTCGGGCAACGAAAATTCTGCGTACAACAAAGTGCTTAACCCGTGGGACACCTCGCGCATTCCCGGTGGGTCATCAGGCGGCAGTGCGGCAGCCGTGGCGGCAGGCCTGTGCGCAGCGGCGACCGGCACCGACACGGGCGGCTCCATCCGCCAGCCTGCTGCGTTTTGCGGCATTACAGGTATCAAGCCCACCTATGGCCGCGCATCGCGCTACGGCATGGTGGCCTTTGCGTCTAGCCTAGACCAAGCTGGGCCGATGGCGCGCAGCGCCGAAGACTGCGCGCTGCTGTTGACGGCTATGTGCGGGCCTGACCTAGACCGTGATTCCACCTCGCTGGACATGCCAGCAGAGGACTACTCACGCTCTTTAAATGAGAGCATCAAAGACTTACGCATCGGCATTCCTAAAGAGTTTTTCGGCGATGGTTTAAGTGCCGACGTGCGCGCGGCTGTTGATGCTGCACTAAGTGAATACGAAAAACTCGGCGCAAAACTGGTGCCCATCAGCCTGCCGCGCACCGAGTTGTCGATTCCGGTGTACTACATCATCGCGCCTGCTGAGGCCAGCTCGAACCTGAGCCGCTTTGACGGCGTAAAGTTTGGCCACCGCGCAGCGCACTACGGCGACCTGACCGACATGTACAAAAAGACCCGTGCCGAGGGTTTTGGTGACGAGGTCAAACGCCGCATCATGATCGGCGCGTATGTGCTGTCCCACGGCTACTACGACGCCTACTACCTGCAGGCGCAAAAAATCCGCCGTATGATTGCCGATGATTTTCAGCAAGCGTTCAAACTGTGCGACGTGATAGCCGGGCCTGTTGCGCCCACGGTAGCATGGAAGATTGGCGAAAAGTCTGACGACCCGGTAGCTAACTATTTGGCCGATATTTTCACCCTGCCAGCCTCGCTGGCAGGCTTGCCCGGCATGAGCGTGCCAGTCGGTTTCGGCGAGGCAGGCATGCCCGTGGGCTTGCAACTGATTGGCAACTATTTCTGTGAAGCCAAACTGCTCAACATGGCTCATTGTTTGCAGCTGGCGACTGATTTTCATTCACGTCAGCCTCCCGTCTTCATGGAGGGTAAATAACATGAACGCTGCTTTACAAACCACTGAACCAGTAGCCTCTGCAACCGACTTCAAAGACGACCGCCAAGTCGATCTGTCTTTGCTGGTGCGCGGGTATGAAGTGGTTATCGGCTTTGAAACCCATAGCCAGCTGTCTACCCAGAGCAAGATTTTTAGCCGCGCTTCTACTGCGTTTGGCGCAGAACCGAATACGCAGGCATGCGCGGTAGACTTGGCTCTGCCTGGCACCCTGCCTGTGATGAACAAAGGCGCGGTCGAGCGCGCTATCCAGTTCGGTCTGGCTATTGGTGCACACATCGCCCCGCGTAGCATTTTTGCGCGCAAAAATTACTTTTATCCTGACTTGCCCAAGGGCTACCAGATCAGCCAGTATGAGATTCCGGTAGTGCAGGGCGGTTCGGTTGAGTTTTTCCTAGATTCGCCAGTAACGTCTTCGACAAGCTCAGAACGGGTAAAAAAATCCGTCCGCTTAGTGCGTGCCCAC
>JAYSWJ010000233.1:0-22665 GCA_043718065.1 Polaromonas sp. | reverse complement strand
TTCACGTACTTGATTTTGTACTTGCCGATTTCCACCGTGTCGTTGTGGGCTAGCAGCTGCTTTTTAGCCGCTTTGCCGTTCACATAGGTGCCATTGGTGCTGTTGAGGTCTTCCAGGTAGACCTCATTGCCTGTCATTTGCATCACGGCATGCTCACCGCTGACAGCCAGGTTGTCAATGACGATGTCGTTATACGGCCTGCGCCCCAGCGTAGTACGGTCCTTGGTCAGTTGGACTTCTTTGATGACGACACCGTCGATCGATACGATCATTTTCGGCATAGCCGGCTCCTGTTGGTAGTGATGTACATGTATTTTACTTTCTCAGCAAGCGTGACATAAAACCACGCTTTTCAGAGCCTTCTTGCGCCTGAAACAGCAGCACCGAGATATTATCGCGGCCGCCTGCAGCGTTGGCAGCAGCAACCAGTGCTGTTGATTTCTGCTCTAGCGTATCGGTAGTTTGCAATATGGCGGCGATGCCCTCATCGTCCACCATGTCCGACAAACCATCGGAACACATTAAATATAAATCACCCTCGTCAACGCGGTGTTCATTGACTTCTAGCAAAACAGTGTCTTCTACGCCCAGCGCACGGGTGACCAGGTTTTTATTCAACGACGTGGCGGCTTGCTCTGGCGTGATCAAACCGGCGTCCATCTGCTCTTGCAGCAGCGAGTGGTCTTTGGTGATTTGCGTGAGTTCTTGGCCTCGCATGCGGTAGCAACGCGAATCGCCGATATGGCCTACCATTAACCGTGCTTCGTGGCACACGCCTACCACCAAGGTGGTGCCCATGCCTGCGTATTGGGGGTTGGAGTTAGCAGAATTAAAAATAGAGCGGTTGGCGTTGTCTACACAAATCTCCATAGCACGGCGTACTTCGCGCGCGTTGGCTGTTTTACCTACTTGTGACAGCCAGCGGCTAAGCTCAGACCGTATAAATGCTGTGGCCATACCGCTGGCCACCTCGCCTGCGTTATAGCCGCCCATGCCATCGGCCAGAACCGTCAGCGACGTAGGCGGATCGTAGGTTAGCGCGTCCTCATTGTTCTCGCGCGCGAGACCAGGGTCGGTTTGTGAACAAAATTGGTAAATCATGGTGAATTCGTAGCCTACTATAACTAGTTTTCGCTCTAGGAACCCGAAACGGGTGGCTTGGAGACTACGGTTTTATCAAAGTTGGTGATATTAGTATCAATTTTGCGCGTGGCAGCAAAAGCGGGGGCGTCGCTGCCACGAGGGGCCAGCACCAACGTTTCGTCGTTGGCTACAGAGGCCATCAAGACCGCTGTTTTATAGACTTGTGCGGGGTTGGCTGGCTCGGCTTGCGTGGCATGGCTTGGCGCGGTCATGGTTACACCCGCCGTAGTCAGGGCAGCGATAGCTAGCCGTAGATCGGCCGCAAACTGGTCACCATCTTGAAAGCGTGTCTCAGGCCGCTTGCTGAGCGACAAGGCTACAGCGTGGGCGGTTTGTTCGGTCAAATCAGCGCGAATTGAGCGCACATCGGGGGCTTCTTGGTTGGCAATTTTGTACATCAGCTCGGCCATCGAGTCGCCGCGAAAAGGCAACACGCCCGTGAGCATTTGGAACAGCATCACGCCCAATGAATACAAATCAGAGCGACCATCGACTTTTTTGCCTGCTATTTGCTCAGGCGACATAAAGCTAGGCGTACCCAGCACAATGCCGGTTTTGGTTTTGCTGGAGTCGGTGATGCGCGCAATGCCAAAATCAGTCACCTTGACAGTGTCGCTGTCTATCTCGTACATGATGTTGGCGGGTTTAATGTCACGGTGCACCACGTTTTGCTTGTGGGCGTAGGCCAGCGCTTGGGCTACGCGCTCCACAATCGACAGCACTTTAGGCACCGGCAGCAAGGCACCGGCTTTGCAATAGTCCATCAAGTCTTTGCCCTTGAGAAACTCCATGGCAATGTAGGCTAAATCGTGTTCTTCACCTGCGTCAAAAATGGTGACGATATTTTGGTGCTGCAAACGGCCTGCGGTCTCCGCCTCGCGGAAAAAACGCTCACGCGCATCGACCAGCTCGTCACCATCAAACTCTTGCGATAGCGCCATAGTTTTGATGGCTACTACACGGCCAATCTTCGGGTCTTTGCCCAAGTACACCACGCCCATGGCGCCCTTGCCTAGCTCTTTGTCAACTTGGTAGCGGCCCAGCATGGGCTTTTCTACCCCGCCACCGGCCAACAGCACCGTACCGCCAGGGTGCGTGCTATTGCCACCCAAAATAACGGTTTCAGACAAATTCTTGGCGCGGTTCAGCTTAACGTCCAGCCCTTTGTAGCCTTTGTCTAGGCCGGCCATGTATTCATAAACTGCTTGTGATTTATTGAACTGTCGTTTGCGCTCAAAATCCAAAGCTAGGCTGCCCAAATTGCCCATCAGCGCATCGCTTACTGGCACGCGGCGAAACCTGTCAAACGCCATGTCCAGCTGGCCTTGGCCTTGCAGTGCCAAGCCCATCATGCGGTTAGTCTCGGCAGATTCTTCGTCAGATTTGAGCTTGCCTGCCTCGGTGACCAAGAAACGCTTGGTGGTAAGGGCGAGATGGCCTATGAGCAGTAAGACCGCAGGAAATACCAAGTGCGCCCATTTGTTGTAGCGCGACAGCAATACATAAGAGCTAATAAGTAGCGCTGCAAATATGAAGGCCGTCGCTATCGCAGCATTACCAGCGGATAGTCTGGGCAGCAGGAAAATTAAATATGTAGCCACTAGCAATACAACCGCCGCGCTCAAGGCGCTAACCCATAACGGCGTAGTGACAAAGTGCTCAGACAAAATGCCCGAGGTAATGTGCGCACTTTGCTCTAGCGCAGTCATTCCCCGTCCTAAAGGTGTGGGGAATTCACCTGCAACTCCTGCCGCGCTAGGGCCTAGAAAAACCACTTTATCGGCATACTTGTTTGCAGAAATTTTGCCAGACATTACATCAAAAGCTGAATCTTCTGTAAAAGGCCGGCGACCTTCTTTGTCTGAATAATAGAAGGGGCGCATTTGTGCAAGCTCGTTGATGCCGACACGCAGCTTTCCAATCTGGATAACATCTTCAGCAGCAAAAACTTGAATATCTGATGTCGTAAGGTTAAGTCCCTTCAATGCCGCGGCTAAGCTGATTGAAGGTATTGATTGGCCGTAATAGTCAGCCAACAGCGGCTCGGCACGTAGCGTGCCGTCGATGTCCGTAGCTTTGTTTCCGTGACCTACTAAGCTCACGTTTCTAGCCAAGGCATCTATGGGTTCTAAAATTCCGGTCGCTTGCATGCCGTAGCCAATAGGTGCTTTGATCAAACTCCTTAGCGTGGCTGGGTTCAAGGCTTTATCTGCTTTGCCGCGCGCGTCACCCGGCAACAAACTTACCGCGCCAACCACGTTTCCTGCAGCAGCAAACGCCTGCGCTAAACGCGCGTCTGCATTCAAAGCAACTTCGCCCTCGTCTGCAATTTTGCTAATGGCGCTTAGTGTGGAGTTACTTGCAACTTCATCAGCGCTGATGCTCTCTCGGATTTTCACCAAAAAGGACAAGCCTTTTTCAATCTGTGGCTCAGGGTAAAGAACCTGATTAATGATGGCTTTAGGTTTGCCTGCGCTAATTTGGTCAATCAACTTAGCCTGAACATCTCGCGACCAAGGCCAGCGGCCTAAGTTAGCCACGCTTTGGTCGTCAATAGCCACTATGGCAATTTGATCGGATGGTTTTTTGTCAGACTGCGTAATGCCGTAGTCGTAGAAGCGGTTTTCTAAGGTGTCTACGAAATTAGTGGCTTTATTCAGGGCAATCACGCACAGTATTGCTAGCACGCCGACAAACCAGTCGGCGCGCCACAATTGGCCTCGTTTTGATGCTGCTGTCCCCAAACTTATCTCCGCTGGATAGGTGCGTAATTGAACCAGTCAATGCGCCGTGCGAAGTTACGGCGCTAAGTGGTTGATATATGTGCAATATTTTGTAGTTGTATACGTTACCAGACAGCTTGGTACTGCACAAGCTAATTTGTCACATAGATGGTGTACTTTGTTGCAAATAGGCGGCAAATCAATGCCTCCTTGGCAAGCACCAAAGCGCCTGCGGCCATACGAATGGCACAGGTGCAATCAATGTCAAGTTTAGGCCGCCGCTTTACTGCGCTTTTGCGTCCATAAGCCCAGCCCCACCACGATGGCGGCACCGATGACACCTGCAAACATGATGGTTTGCTCACCCATTTTGCCAAACCAGCTTACAAAAGCTGGGTCGGTGAGCAGCATTTCGCCCGCCAAGAAGCCTAGCAAAGCCGCGCCCAATGTGATGATGATGGGAAAACGTTCCATGACCTTCATCAGTAGAGTCGATCCAAAGATGATGAGTGGAATGCTTATCAACAGGCCAATCACCAGCAAAGGCATATTGCCTTTGGCAGCTGCCGCGACGGCCAGTACATTGTCTAGGCTCATCACCAGGTCGGCTATCAAAATAGTGCGTATAGCAGCGCCCATGCTCCCGATTTCTTTGCCATGGCTGTCATCGTCGCCACCGCCGCTGAGCAGATCTACGCCGATGTACACCAGCAAAATTGCACCGATCATTTTTAGGTAGGGCAAAGTCAATAACTGAATGGCCACAATGGTCAAAATAATCCGCATGACGATAGCGGCGGCGCTGCCCCAAAAGATAGCTTTGCCCCGTTGATCAGGTTTGAGCGAGCGGGCGGCCATGGCGATGACTACAGCGTTGTCGCCCGACAAAATAATGTTGGCCAGCATGATGGAGCCGAAAGCGCTCCAGACCGCAGCCGATGAAAGATCAAGTCCGAAGAACAGCATGGGTTACCTTGTTGTTGAATGCAAAAAGCGCTGGGGGCAGCGCTTTTTTGAAATACAAAAATTCAAGTGTATGCGGCAACGGGCCGTTGTAGATGCGTAAAACTGCTTACTGACAGCTTCATGACAGCTAAATCTTCATGCCTTGGCAGTCAACTAAGCTGCTGACAAGCTGGGCTGGCGTTTACTTTAGCAAAGCTTTCAACAGCTTGGCCATTTCTGACGGGTTGCGCGTCACGGTAAAGCCACATTCTTCCATCACAGCCAATTTGGCGTCTGCCGTATCGGCACCGCCGCTGATCAGCGCGCCTGCATGGCCCATGCGCTTGCCTGCAGGAGCGGTTACGCCTGCGATAAAGCCAACGATAGGTTTTTTCATGTTGTCTTTGCACCAGCGGGCGGCGTCTGCCTCGTCAGGTCCGCCGATTTCGCCAATCATGATGACGGCGTCGGTGTCTGGGTCATCGTTGAAGGCTTTCATCACGTCGATGTGCTTTAAGCCGTTGATCGGGTCGCCGCCAATACCAACGGCAGTGGACTGGCCAAGGCCGATTTCGGTCAGCTGCGCCACCGCTTCGTAGGTCAAAGTGCCTGAGCGCGAGACCACGCCAATGCGGCCTTTGCGGTGAATGTGGCCGGGCATGATGCCGATTTTGATCTCGTCAGGCGTGATGAGTCCTGGGCAGTTAGGGCCTAGCAGCAAAGTCTTTTTGCCGCCAGCAGCTTCTTTGGCCTTCATCTTGTTGCGCAGCTCTAGCATGTCGCGCACGGGGATGCCTTCAGTAATGCAGATGGCTAAGTCGAGGTTGGCTTGCACAGCCTCCCAGATAGCAGCGGCTGCGCCTGCGGGCGGCACGTAGATGACGGAGACCGTAGCACCTGTTTGCGCGGCGGCTTCGTTGACCGATGCGTAGATGGGAATGTTAAAAATCGACTCGCCCGCTTTTTTGGGGTTCACGCCCGCGACGAAGCAGTTTTTGCCGTTGGCGTATTCTTGGCACTTTTCGGTGTGGAACTGGCCGGTCTTGCCGGTGATGCCTTGGGTGATGACACGCGTGTTTTTGTTGATGTAGATAGACATGATGAATCCTATTTAAAACTCTGCTAGAAGCGTGCAATTCAAGCGGACACCGCAGAACCGGTTTTGCCGGGCTCTTGGTGGTGCCCCCCGGCTACTTTAGGAGCCCTTCGGTAGCTGGGGGAGGCGCCGCAGGCGCTTCGGGGGTGGGTCATTTAACTGCCGCAACGACTTTTTGCGCGGCCTCGGCCATGCTGTCGGCGCTGATGATGGGCAGGCCGCTTTCGGCCAGCATTTTCTTGCCCAGGTCTTCGTTGGTACCCTTCATGCGCACGACTAAAGGTACGCTGAGGTTAGTGGCTTTGCACGCGGTAATGATGCCGGTGGCAATGGTGTCGCACTTCATAATGCCGCCAAAGATGTTGACCATGATGGCCTTGACCTTGGGGTTCTTCAGCATGATCTTGAAAGCTTCGGTCACTTTCTCGGGCGTAGCGCCGCCGCCTACATCTAGGAAGTTGGCAGGCTCTGCGCCGTACAGTTTAATGGTGTCCATGGTGGCCATGGCAAGACCTGCGCCGTTGACCAGGCAACCGATATTGCCATCCAGCGAAATGTAGGCCAGGTCAAATTTAGACGCTTCCACTTCGGCTGGGTCTTCTTCATCCAAATCGCGCAAAGCGACGATTTCTGGGTGGCGGAACAGCGCATTAGAGTCAAAGTTAAACTTTGCGTCCAAAGCTTTGATACCGCCATTGCCTTCAACGATCAGCGGGTTGATTTCGACCAGCGCCGCGTCGGTGTCCATATAGCATTTGTACAGCTTTTGCAGCACGTCGATGCAGGCTGCGGTCGACGCTGCGGGCACGGTCATGCCATCCGACAATTGCTTGCCTTGTTCGGCAGTCAAGCCCACAGACGGGTCGACAAACACGGTGATAATTTTCTCAGGCGTATCATGGGCCACGGCTTCAATGTCCATGCCGCCTTCGCTGCTGGCCATGAAGGCTACTTTTTGTGTAGCGCGGTCGGTTACTACCGATACGTAGAGTTCTTTTTTAATGTCAGCGCCGTCTTCAATAAACAGGCGGCGCACTTTTTGGCCTTCGGGGCCGGTTTGTGCGGTTTTCAGCTGCATGCCCAAGATTTCGCCAGCAAGTTTTTTCACATCGTCAATACTGCGCGCCAGCTTCACGCCGCCGCCTTTGCCGCGTCCACCCGCGTGGATTTGCGCCTTGACCACCCATACCGGGCCGCCCAGCTTTTGTGCGGCTTCTACCGCTTCTTGCACCGTAAATGCTGGGATGCCGCGAGGGACGGGAATGCCAAAGGAGCGCAAGAGTTCCTTGCCTTGGTACTCATGGATTTTCATAGTGGGTGATCCGAAGGATGGTGAGGAAAATAGTCGAAAATAACAATGATGTAGTGCACAATCCGCAGGCAGATTACCATGCAGTTACAGCGGGTGAACTGTATCATGTTGCAATGCACAAATATTGTGCCTTGCTTACATCGCAAGTTACGCCACCCGCGGTGCGTGATTTTACGGCTGTTTCAACCCCTGGCTACCTAGTTTTTAAGCGGAATATGACCATGAGCACGCTAACCTGCCCCTCCATCGCAAAAATCTTTATTGACGGCGAAGCTGGCACCACCGGCCTGCAAATCCGCGAACGCTTGGCCGCCATGCCCCAGGTGCAGGTAGTCAGCATTGCGCCCGAGCTGCGCAAAGACCCCGCTGCCAAGCTGGCACTGATGGCCAGCGTGGACATGGTTATCTTGTGCCTGCACGACGACGCGGCCCGCGAATCGGTGGCCATGATCGACACCCTGCCCGGCAAAAAGCCCAAAATCATCGACGCCTCCACTGCCCACCGCATCGCACCGGGCTGGGTGTTTGGCTTTCCGGAGCTATCAGCCAGCCAGCACGCTGCCGTGCAAACTGCGCAGCGCGTGGGCAACCCCGGCTGCTACGCCACCGGCGCAATTGCCATGCTGCGGCCACTGGTAGACGCAGGCATATTGCCCATAGACTGTCCCATTTGCCTACCTGCAGTAAGTGGTTACTCTGGCGGAGGCCGCCAGATGATCGAGAGTTACCAGAAAGGCGAAGCCCTAGCTTATGAGCTGTACGCCCTAGGTTTAAAGCACAAACATATTCCCGAAATCATGGAGTATTCGGGCATCACCCGCCGCCCCATCTTCATCCCCAGCGTGGGAAATTTTGAGCAAGGCATGCTGGTTGAGCTGCCGCTGCACCTAGATACGCTTCCCGGCAAACCTAGCATTGCCGCCCTGCACGCTGCATACGCAAAACACTACGCAAGCAGCACGTACGTGAGCGTACACGCCGCGCCCGACAGCGGCAAGCTGGACGCGCTGGCTTTAAACGGCACCAATAGCCTAGAGATTCGTGTCTTTGGCAACGACGCGCTGGGCCACGCTGTGGTGGTGGCGCAGTTGGACAATTTGGGCAAAGGCGCTAGCGGCGCAGCGGTGCAAAATTTGAAGTTGATGCTGGCGTTGAATGACCAGTAATTACTATTAATTTAATAGCTTCTTGAGCAGGATTTACTTGGGTTAGAAGCGCTTTTCATTATAAAAAACGCTCTTGGCACAGCTAAAATAAGCCCGAGCGTAACCGCCAATTGGCAGCGCTGCGGCTTGGGCGCTGACTTTAGTTTACGGCCCAGTGGCCGTAACACCGCAGGTAACTTGAAAGGTGTAGCTGCTACCTGCCGGAAAGTTATTGAGCACAATACCGCTGCCTTGCAGCAGTGGCAAGCTGACAGCGCCCAAGCTGGCACACGACGCTGCGCCCGTGGCAGCGGTACAAGCCACTGCCGTACACGCCAAGCCCGGTGCTGCGGGGTCTTTGAGCAAGGCGTTATTGGCACTGAACGGCCCGCTGTTGCTGATCACAATGTTGTACACCGTGGTTTGGCCTGCTGCCAGCGTGGTGGTGTTATCAGTCTTGGTAATGGCCAGCGCAGCGCAGGCTTGCACGGCGTTGCTGGCGGTGGCCGCATTGGGCGCAAACACATAGCCTGCGGTGCCTTGCACGCTGGTGCCCTCAGTTAGCGTAGCGCCGCTGGGGCTGCTGGCCGTGGTGGCGATGGTGCTGGTGTTGGTGGCGGTTTGGCCGCACAGGCTGGTGGCGGCCAGCACCGCTTGCACGGTGTACACCAGCTGCGCGCCTACCGGCAAGTTAGCCGTGGCAGTGATGGTTCCACTACCCGACGTTGCGGGGCAAGTAGTGCCTGTGGCGGCGCAGGTCCAGCTGGTAAATGTCACGCCTGCAGGCGGCGCGTCGTTAATAGCGACTTGGCCGGCATCGTGGGCGGTAAGTGGCGCGAGGGTTAGCACAGCGGGGGTCACATTGGCGTATGCCACGGTGTAGGTTACCGTGCTGCCCACCGTTTGGATGCCCGTGGGGCTGACCGATTTAATAGTGCGCAGGTCGATGTCGTTGTCGATGATGGTGTGCGTCAACGTTGGGTTTACCGTGCCGCCACACAACGTGGTGTTAGCGTTAATAAAAGGCACGGTCGGGCCGTTAGTGGGCATGGTGAGCACAATGGTTTTATTGTCTTCTACCACCGCGTCGTCCAGCGTGTTCAGGGGCAGGGTGAACACGTTGTTGGCTGTGGCGTCGCTGTAGTTGCCGGGCGGCACGGTCATGCTCACGCTGGTGGCCCCGCCGGTAATGCTGGTCAGTGTGGTGGTGCCTGTGTAGTTAAAGTCGCTGCCAAATACGGCGCTGCCCCCTACCGCCAGGGTCAGCACCAAGCCACCTGCCGGCACGATGCCTACCACCCTGATACGCGGCGCGCTGGGGGTTCCGCCTTCGATGCTGCTGGTGGTGGTATCAATGAATTCTATGTAAGGTTTAAGACCAATATTAATGTCGTCCAGCAAATTGCCCGACCCTGCACCACCCGCCGAGCTGATGGCAGAAAACCCCAAACGTTGTACACCGCTGGCCCCCGTGTAGGTGTAGGTGCCCGCATAGCGCGTCCACCCGCCTGCAATGCCCGTGACACTGGTGCCCACTGCACCGCCGCCCGCGTTGATCACCCCTGTGCCAGCAGTGTTGGTAGTGACATCCAGCACCACCGTAGACGCGCCAATCTGCAGCTGGGCCCGGTCGGCCCCGCCTCTACCACGGTGCGCAAAATTAAAGCTAAAGGATTCACCTGTGTTCATGCAAATATTTTGAAACAGCTTGGATAAAACGTAGGCATTCAACTCTGCCAATACGATGCCGTTAGCAGGGGTGACGCCTAGAAAACTATTGGCCCACAGCTCAATAGGCGTGCAGTTATAAGTCGTGGTGACGAGACTGTTGCCCGCAGGGCAGCCTAGCGCCTGAACAGGGTGGGTGGTTTCCCAGCCGGGTATCTCGCCTGCGTCTACCGATATCCAATCGGGTGGTACTTTGGTAAAAAATAAATTCAGCGATGCCGCTCGAGGACCAGTGAACGGTTGTTCGAAACTGGGGTTCACAATGGAACGCTGAATTTGCCCATGCGCAGCAGCGCAACACGCAGCCAGCCCCAGCGCGCAGGCAAGCCGCCACAGGTACTGGGTAATAAAGCGATGAACCATAAACTTAGTTTAACAAAAGCACATCTGAAACTGCCGGGTATTCACCCTCGTGTGTTAATAATTGCCCATCTGTAAAATATACATTGGCAGCCTGAAAATTTATAACAAATTGGGCTGTAACCCTTTAAAGTACTGCTCAAGCAGCTATTATTATTATAGTATAGAAATGCAACTGTCATGCACCAGCCCAGCCCCTACCAGTTAGGCAGCGTCAACCTAGGCCACGCACAGCCGTTGCTGGCGGGTGGCCGCAAAGTGCTCTCTGGCATCGGCAAACGTGCTGTTGCAGGCACTGTACAGGTGACACGTATGGGGCTGGCAGGCGACGAGGTGGCCGACCTGTCGGTACATGGCGGGCTGGACAAGGCGGTGTACGCCTACCCGGCAGAGCACACCGCTTTTTGGCAAGCGGCACGGCGTGAGCACGGTGTCAGCCTGTTTGACGAGGTCCTGCCTGCTGGTTTTATGGGAGAGAACCTCACCATCACTGGTCTGCTAGAACACGACGTGTACGTAGGCGACCAATTGCAGTTTGCCCACTGCGTGCTGCGGGTTGCCGCACCGCGCGAGCCGTGCTTTAAATTTAACGCAGTGATGGGCTTTGCAAACGCTGCCAAGCTGATGGTGCAAACCCAGCGCTGCGGTTTTTACCTAAGCGTAGACCAGCCGGGTCTGTTAACCGCAGGAGACACCTTTAAGGTAGTGCCAGGGCGGCGCGCTTTGTCGATTGCGCAAGCCATTGACGGCAAGCGGGCTAAGCATATGCGGTAACCGCAGTACTATAAAAATAATAGCTGCTTGAGAAGGTATTACGGCTTCTATGGCCTATTTTTATATGAAATGACTTCGGACCGAGAAGGAAGTTTGGCCTGAACCTGGTCGCAGGGTTCGTGAGAATCTTTGGCTTGTTTACGCAGGGGCTGGTTGGTTGGCTACGCGTGCGCACTGGGGAGCTGCTTGTTTGGCTTAGCGTGCGCACCGGAGAGCTGGACTCGAGCCGGGCATCTCGCTGCAAAAATACTCCGAAAATACGCTCGAATTGAGGCTCTTGATTTGCTAGCTTTGTCAACGCGCGCCAGTCGTAGTATTTTTCATCGAGACGAGCCCGACTCGTCACACTGTTCTTTGCTTGGTTTGAACAGCCCGCGCGCCGATTGTGGGTTGCTAGGATTGACGTTTTTTTAACAGCCCGCTCGCCTGTGAGATAGCTCACGTCGCCAGAACACCCATGATCAACCACAGCCGTCATGTCGCAGGGCATCTTGCGTAGCAGCATTTGCCTACATACAAGCAGGCCTGAGCCTGACATGTCAATTTGTTTTGCCAATTATGCTGACAACCAAGTACTACCTTGGGAGATTAGCTTGATAGCCGTCATTGTTCCTGCGCATAACGAAGAAGACCAAATTTATGCCTGTCTTAGTGCTCTGCACAGTGCTACACGCTGCACTTTATTGCAGTCAGAGCAAGTTATTGTGGTGGTGGTTTTAGACGCTTGCACCGAAAACACCCGCAACATTGCACTACACATGGGTGCAACCACCATTGCCCTGCAGGCCCGCAATGTCGGTGCGGCCCGCGCACTGGGCGCCCAACTGGCATTAGCAGCAGGTGCGCGTTGGCTGTCATTTACCGATGCCGATACACAAGTAGCGCCCGACTGGATAGCTGCACAACTGGCCCTTAAAAATGACGCCGTGTGCGGCACTGTGGCCGTGCGTGACTGGGGCTCGTATGGCGACGCTATGCGCCAACACTACGACGCCACTTACACCAATGCCGACGGCCACCGGCATATTCACGGGGCTAACTTTGGCGTTAGCGCGCGGGCCTACGAACAGGCTGGCGGCTTTCGGCCACTAGAAAGTAGCGAGGATGTTGCGCTGGTAGACGACCTGCAGGCTATTGGTGCATCCATAGCGTGGTCTGCTGCGCCTCGCGTGTTTACCAGCGCGCGCCGGGAGTTTCGGGCACCGGGCGGTTTTGGCGCAACACTGGCGCGTGTGGAGCTGCAAAGCCAGCTGCTCAACTGCGAAGCTGCCTAACCTTGTACAGGCGCTGATGTGAATCCTACTGCGCAGCTACCGATGCTGGCATCTCTGCGCGACGCGCTTGTTGCGTTGCCACCGCACTCTGACGTATCAACCCAGTTGGATGCGCTTATTCGGCTGGGGCTGGACAAGCTGCCACTGCCCGGGCAAGGCGCTACCTTGCAGCGCTGGCAGGCTTTGGCGCTAGTGGCAGGGCACAGCTTGTCGTTGGCTAAGCTGTATGAAGGGCATACTGACGCGCTGGCCATACTGGCCGAATTGAGCGAGCTGGATGGCCTGGATGTGTCGGCCACAGGGCCAAAAAATGCAGCGTGGGGCGTATGGGCGGCAGAAGCGGCCAACACGCGTGTCACCATTACGCCCGGCAACGGCAATGCTGTGCAATTAAACGGCACCAAGTGCTGGTGCTCTGGTGCACAAACCTTAAGCCATGGGCTGCTGACCGCTTGGTACACAGACGGCAGTGGCGCGCAACTGGTGCGCGTGGCTATGCAACAGCCAGGGGTCAGCGTGTTGTGTGAGGCATGGCATGCTGTAGGTGTGGCTGCCAGTGCCAGTGTGGACGTTAACTTTGTGCAGGCTCAGGCCCATCTGGTCGGGCAGCCGCGCGACTACACCACGCGGCCCGGCTTTTGGCATGGCGGCGCGGGCATTGCGGCGTGCTGGTATGGCGGCGCGCGCTTTCTAGGTGAAGCACTGCACCAAGCGCTGTGCGATCTGCCGCCCGAGGCGCGCGGCGCGTTCAGGCTGGCCGCGTTGGGCAAGGTTGACCTTGCACTGCACAGCACAGCCGCAGTGCTGCGAGAGGCCGCCCATTGGATTGACAACAACCCACTTGCTGATGCGCGCGCTACAGCATTGCATGCCCGTCTGTCGGCTGAAGACTGCGCCAAACAGGTGCTAGACGAAGCGGGCCGCGCCTTGGGTGCAGCCGCATTTTGCCGCCATGCCCGCTTTGCCAGAGCTGCGGCAGACCTGCCGGTTTTTGTACGCCAAAGCCACGCTGACCGTGACTTTACCGCTTTGGCTGAAAGCACCTTGTTGCGTAGAGACACCCCATGGCCGCTACAGTCCCTGTGATAAATCACCAGCGCCTCATCGAAGTCGCGGGCACTGCCGAATCTGTATGGCAAGCATGGCTGCAGACGGGTGTTGTGGCCACGTGCACGCTGCATGAATGTTTGCTGCGCAGCGCGCGGCTGGTGGTGATTGCGCCCCACCCAGACGATGAAGTACTGGCTTGCGCCGGCCTGATGACCATGCACTGTAACCAAGGAGGCGACATAGCAGTAATTGCAGTAACTGACGGCGAGGCCAGCCATGGCCGATTGCCGTTGTGCCACGCTCAAGCGTTGGCGGCAACGCGCTGCGCAGAAAGCGCAGCAGGGCTAGTGCAGCTTGGCTTAAAAGATATTGCCATCACCCGGCTGGCTTTACCTGATGGCATGGTTGCACGCCACATGATGCGTCTGGCGCGTAGGCTGCAACTTTTGCTGCGCTCGACAGATGTGGTGGTGACCACTTGGCGGCGTGATGGGCATCCAGACCATGACGCTTGCGGGCTTGCGGCCGCACTGGCATGCGCTGCTGTGGGTTGCCGCTTAATAGAAGCGCCTGTCTGGATGTGGCACTGGGCCAGCCCTGGCGATTCGTTTGTGCCGTGGCATCAGCTGCAACGCTTGCCACTTAGCCCCCAGGCGCGGCATCGCAAACAGGCCGCACTAGGCGCACACGTTAGCCAACTGGACGCTTCTGAACGCGCTGACGGCGCAGTCTTAGGCCAGGGCATTGTGGCCAGAGCCCAGCGCCCTGACGAATACTTTTTTTATAAATGATACTGAACCGTGCAGCACACAGCCGACTACTTTGATGCTCTTTTTGAAGGCAATCCCGATCCATGGCAGTTCAAATCGCGCTGGTACGAAACGCGCAAGCGTGCACTGACCTTGGCATGTCTGCCTCAATTGCGCTACGCCAGCGCTTACGAGCCTGGTTGTGCCAATGGTGAGTTGTCAGCAGCGTTAGCACCCCGCTGCGACCGCCTGCTGGTGACAGATGGCGCTCCCAGGGCGGTTGCTATGGCAAGCGCGCGACTAGCAGACTTTTCCAACGTGCAAGTGCGACAAGCTTGGGTTCCGTCAAAATGGCCAGCAGAAACATTTGATTTGATAGTGCTCAGCGAATTCGGTTTTTATCTTGGACAGAAAGACCTTGATATCTTAGCTGAGAAGGCTCTCCGCTCCCTAAGGCCCGGTGGCACTGTACTAGCTTGCCATTGGCGACGGCCCATCGAGGGTTGTGAATTCAATGGAGACGAAGTCCACCATATTCTTTCAAAGGCGCTTGATTTAACGCAAGTTTGCCAAGTGGTAGACCCTGATATGCTGATGGATGTGTGGTGCAGCGACGCACGGTCAGTTGCCCAGCATGAAGGCTTTGCGTGATGACTCTACGCGATGTGGTTGCATCGCCCTCTGGCGCCCGTTACAGTTTATTCAAACACGTGGAGGTATAAAGAGTAGTATCGTTAACATTTAGCGCAGTTCTGCAACACCAGCTGAGACTTCAAGGGGCGACTTCAATGGCCTTGTTAGCTTAGATGTTCCTGCATTGCAAAGCCAAAGGCGGCTAAACCGAAAGATTCGCATGAATGGTAGCCTACAAAAAATCTTGCGGATGCGATTTGCAGTCCCGCTTTTGATTGCTTGCGTGCTGTTATTGGCATTGATAGGCGAGCTGGCCTACCAACGCGCAAAAGCCACGCTGACCGACGGCATCCAACTGACGGACGCCCGCATTGGGGCGGCAAAACTTCTCCAGCTTCTCACCGATGCAGAGACCGCGCAACGCGGCTATTTACTAACAGCAAATTCCGAGTACCTCAAGCCGCTGCGCAATGCGCAACGCGAGTTCAACGACAGCAGCGTCTTTCTTAAGTTTATTGCTGGGCTGGGTGCCACCGGACCAGAAGACGCAGCGAGAATCCGCGCCACTGTCATTGCCAAATTCGCTGAGCTAGACCGAACCATTGCCATGGCCCAGGCTGGCGACGGCGCGCAAGCGTTGGCCTTAGTACAGTCTGACGACGGCAAGCGACTGATGGATGAATTGCGCGATCTTTTCAAAACCAAGCTCAGTGAAGCGGCATTGTTGCAGCAGGGTGCGCGAGATAGTATTTATGCCTCTTTGATGTTCAACAGAATCGCCGTACTGGTGCTGTCTTGCATACTCGCTTTAGGTTTGTATATTCACGTGCGCCAGTTACACACACTAGAGCAGGAACGCGCCGACTACCAGCGCACGCTGGAAAAAGAAGTGGCGGTAAAAAGTGTGGGCTTGAGAACTCTGGCTGCTTGGCTAGAAACAGTGCGCGAAGAAGAAAAATCTCACCTCGCGCGCGAACTGCACGACGAGTTGGGCGGCATTTTGACGGCAGCCAAATTGACCACGGCACGCGTGCGCGCAAAGCTGCCAGATGACCCCAAGATCATGGATCTCGTTGAGGCTGTCAACCTGCGTTTGAACGAGGCAATAGTCATTAAACGCAGAATCATAGAAGACTTGCGGCCCTCAACTTTGAGCATGCTGGGGCTGCCTATTGCGCTTGAAAATTTGTGTACAGAGTCGCAGCAGCAGTTGGGGGTTCCGGTCGTAGCAGACATCGCTGAGGTACACATGAACCGCGACGCAGAGCTTGCGATTTTTCGAATCGCTCAGGAAGCATTGACTAATATCGGCAAGTACTCCAAGGCAACCCGCGTTTCGGTACAACTTGAAAAAATTGACGACGATATTGTTTTAAAAATTACCGACAATGGCGTGGGGTTTGACCCCAACCACCACGTACCTGGCCGCCATGGCTTGGCTGGTATGCGGTTTCGAATGGAGCGGCACGACGGATCACTGTCGGTGGTGTCTGCACTACAACAGGGGGTTACCATTGTGGCCAAAATGCCAAGGCAATCTAGCGTTTAAAACAATGCTCTGAATTGTTGTCAGACATTGCCTACACAAAGTAGCGCTCTTGGGGATCACGCAAAATGTTATGCAGTGCCACACTGCAGGGTGAAAATACATTTACCCAAACAATGGCAATCCTCGCTTGGCCACGCCGCAAAATTATGTTGATTGCAACCGTTGTGGTCATCACCGTTGCTGTAGTGCTGCTGGCTGCAGAATTTATGGGTGGCGAGAAGAAGATAAAGCAGCGAATTGAACGGGTTTTTTCGCTTGAAGACCCTCGCTTCACCCATGAGCTGGGTGTTTTGCTGGGACCGCAGTTTGTCACTGGAAATTTGCACAAAGTCTTGCTCAACGGCGACCAGATTTTCCCACCTATGCTGGCTGCTATCCGCAGTGCCAAAAAATCCATCAATTTTGAGACTTACATCTACTGGTCAGGCGACATTGGGCGCGAGTTTGCGCAAGCGCTAGCCGAGCGGGCTCGCCAAGGCGTCAAAGTGCATGTGTTGCTTGACTGGGTAGGCAGCGCCAAAGTGGATGATTCGGTGATCACTGAATTGAAGGCCGCTGGCGTTGAGGTACGCAAATTTCATCCGCCGCACTGGTCAAACCTGGGGCGTCTTAACAACCGCACACACCGCAAGCTGCTGGTGGTAGACGGCCACATGGCCTTTACGGGTGGCGTGGGTATTGCACCGCAATGGACAGGCCATGCGCAAGACCCAGAGCATTGGCGCGACACGCATGTGCAAGTTCAAGGGCCGGTAGTGGCACAAATGCAGGCGGTGTTTCTTGACAACTGGGTCAAAGTGACAGGCGATGTGCTGCACGGACCTGATTATTTTCCGATACTCACACCCGCAGGAACTGCTCTTGCTCAGATGTTCAGCAGCTCGCCCGCTGGCGGTAGCGAAAGCATGCAGCTGATGTACCTGTTAGCGATTACCGCAGCGTCGCGCTCTATCGATTTGTCTGCCGCCTACTTTGTGCCAGATGACTTGTTTATCAATGCGCTGGTAGAGGCGATGCAACGCGGCGTGAAGCTGCGTATCGTAGTGCCGGGCGAACATATTGACAGTGATACCGTGCGCAGTGCATCGCGCGCCAGCTGGGGGCCGCTGCTGGCTGCGGGCGCCGTGATTGCAGAATACCAGCCTACGATGTACCACTGCAAGGTGATGATTGTGGATGATCTGTTAATTTCGCTAGGTTCGACTAATTTTGACAACCGCTCGTTTCGCCTGAATGACGAGGCTACGCTGAACATCGTGGATGCAAAATTAGCGCAGGCACAGCGGGCTGTTTTTGAAGCTGATTTAGCTTTGGCGCAGCCGGTCAGCTACGCGCAGTGGAAAGATAGACCTAGAACAGAAAAAGTGAGTGAATTTTTCTCGTCACTTTTTAAATCGCAGCTCTGACAACACACTCGTTAATGTAACGCCTAGGCCAAAGTTAGTGAGCCACAAAAGGCTGCCACTTGCCGGGCCGGTGTGCTAGGCGATCAGCCACAATGCGCAGCGTCGATGGATTCCAGCCCATGCCGATGTGGCTGCCTTTAATTTCTATGTCTTGCACATCTGATCGAGGCGCGTCATGTTTGCAGCTTTGCCAAGCCACTACACCGTCGGTGCGGCTGTAGATGGACGTAGTGGGCACGGGTGGCGCAGTGCGTAGCTGGTCTGCCATATCTTCATCTAGAGCAGGTGATTGGTTTGACAGCAGGCGGTAGAGCCACCCTGCATTAGTGTGGTCCTCTTGCGCGTTGAACGGCGTGCCAATAGTAATAACTTGGCGCACCCGCCCTTTGATGCGTTTTGCCAGCTCGCGTGCGTACAAGCCACCTAAGCTCCATCCAATGAGCGTGGCCGTTTGGTCGTAGTTTTTAAGCAGTTGAGCACTGTGGTCAGCCAAATCTTGCAGCCACACATCTACATCGCCCTGAGGGCCGGTGTTATAGCCTTTGCCCCAGTCGAATGCAGCATAGCCCAGCGATTCGCACATCTTGCGCAAAGGCGCTACTGATCTACCATCTGCGCCCAGCCCAGGGAAAATCAACACCGGGTGCCCATCTCCCTTGGGAAGCCGGGTATCGGTGGTAAGTTTATGCGCTACGTATTCAGTGACTGCGCGCCACGGCTCGGTACTGAGTAGTGCAAGTGATGGACGCTCAATGGGAAGATTCAAGGCGGGGGTCATAAATTGAAATGTTAGATACGCAACAAGCGCAGCTTTGGGACTGGTGTGTTGTGTGTTGGGCCGACATGCGCTGTCGGCTCTATCTAGCTGGCGGCTAAGTGATCGCTTTTATGCGTCAACTTAAGGCCGTAGGCGCACTGAAAAGCTACAGCTTGCTGCTGTAGCTTTCAGTGCATGAATCAACGGGCAGAACCGCGCCTGATGAGATTAACAATCGCCAGCAGAATAATGGCGCCCACTAAAGAGACTAGCAAAGCACCCATGCTGAGTGCGTCTTGGTTAATCGTGGGAACTCCAACCAGTGGAGAAATCAGGAAGCCACCCACAAATGCGCCAACGATGCCCACAACAATATTTAAAAATACGCCTTGCTGTGCATCGGTGTTCATGATTTTGCTAGCAATCCAACCAATCAATCCACCAACAATCAACCAAATAATAAAATTCATGTCAAACCCCAAAGTTAAAAAAATAATCCTTCACACTCTCGCAAACCTAATGTTTGCCCAGTCGAAGGCCTAAAGACAAATTGTAGGCAGACCAAAATGACATGGTGTAAGCGAAAGGCTTGTCGCTGAGTAGGAAGATTTGTGCATATTGGTCCGTCAACCCGCCTGCATGGGGGCAAGGATATTAATTTTTGCAAAAAAAAGCCGCGAAGTATCGCGGCTTTTTTACAGGAGGAGACGAGGCCTAAGCGGCTAGTCGCTGTTCGATTTGCATTTTGGTGTCTAGCAACGCTTGCGGCAAATGGTGCTTTAACTGCGCAAACAATTCAGTGTGCAGCTTCAACTCAGCGGTCCATGCAGCTTTGTCGATGCTGGTGACAGTTTTGAATTGCTCGGCAGTAAAGGTAAGGCCTGTCCAGTTGAGCTCTTCGTAGGTGGGGCTGACACCAAACACATGGTCTACACCAACGGCAGTGCCTTCAATACGGTCAATCATCCACTTCAATACACGCATGTTCTCGCCGTAGCCGGGCCAGACAAATTTGCCATCTTCGCCTTTGCGAAACCAGTTGGTGGTAAAGATTTTGGGCAACGTAACATTAGCGCTTCCTGCCTCGCTGGTGTTGCTTGATGCCGCCAGCTTCTCACCCAGATTCAACCAATGTTGAAAATAGTCGCTCATGTTGTAGCCTATAAAGGGCAGCATGGCAAACGGGTCTCGGCGCACCACGCCAGCTTGGCCGGTGGCAGCGGCGGTGGTCTCGCTGCCCATGGTGGCGGCCATGTACACGCCCTCGGTCCAGGTGCGTGCCTCGGTAACCAGCGGCACAGTCGTGCTGCGGCGGCCGCCAAAAATAAACGCGTCTATCTTCACACCCTTGGCATCGTCCCACGCGGGGTCGAGCGCCGGGTTGTTGGTGGCAGCCACCGTAAAGCGCGCGTTGGGGTGGGCCGCCTTGGCACCAGTTTCTTTGGAGATTTGCGGTGTCCAGTCTTTGCCTTGCCAGTCGATCAGATGCGCAGGCGCTGTGCCACTGTCTTTTTCCATGCCTTCCCACCACACGTCGCCGTCATCGGTGAGCGCCACGTTGGTAAAAATCGTGTCGTGCTCAATACTGGTCATGCAGTTGGGGTTGGTCAGCGTGTTGGTGCCAGGCGCTACGCCAAAGTAGCCTGCTTCAGGGTTAATCGCGCGCAGCTCGGTGTTGCCCTGTGCGTTGGCTGTTGGCTTGATCCATGCAATGTCGTCGCCAATGGTAGTGACTGTCCAGCCGTCAAAACCTGCAGGCGGGATCAGCATCGCAAAGTTGGTTTTGCCGCAGGCTGACGGAAAGGCCGCTGCCACGTGGTATTTTTTACCTTGCGGGTTGGTTACGCCCAAGATAAGCATGTGTTCTGCAAGCCAGCCTGCGCAATGGCTGCTGTCGTTTTTTTCTTGTTGTGCCGCTTGTATGCCCATGTTGGACGCGATACGCAATGCAAAACATTTTTTGCCCAGCAGCGCGTTGCCACCGTAGCCCGAACCATAAGACCAGATCTCGCGCGTCTCAGGATAATGCACGATGTACTTGGTGGTGTTGCACGGCCAGCTTACGTCTTTTTGGCCCGCTTGCAGTGGTGCGCCCACGGTGTGCACGCAGGGCACAAACTCGCCGTCTACCCCCAGCACGCCATACACGGCTTGGCCCATGCGCGTTATGATGCGCATGTTGACGGCCACATACGGGCTGTCAGACAGCTCGATACCGATGTGCGCAATGTCGCTGCCCAGCGGGCCCATGCTAAAGGGCACCACGTACATGGTGCGGCCTTGCATGCAGCCGTCAAACAAACCAGCGGTGCCAGCAGTGCCTTGCAGCTTGGCGCGCATCTCGGCTGGGTCGGCCCAGTTATTGGTAGGGCCAGCGTTTTCTTGTTTTGCGCTGCAGATGTAGGTGCGGTCTTCCACGCGGGCTACGTCGGTGGGATCGCTGCAGGCGAGGTAACTGTTGGGGCGCTTGGATTGGTTAAGCTTTTTAAACGTTCCCGCTGCTACCAGCTCGGCGCACAGGCGGTTGTATTCTTCTAAACTACCGTCGCACCAGGTAATGTTGGCGGGCTTGCACAGGGCGGCCATGTCGGCTACCCAAGCGATCAGCTTGGCGTTCTTAACGTAAGTGGGGGTGCCTAATTGCAGCCCTTGCATCACGGGTGAGTTCATGTCGATAAGCTCCTAAAGTTAAAACCTGATTTCATCAGCGGAGCGGTTTAGTGGCCAGCCTGGTGGGCCCATGCATGTGACGCGCTGCACTGGTGAAATAAGACTTGGGTGCTGAACATGACGAATGTGGGGTAATCTTCCATACTGTGGTCAATGGTTGCTTAGAGCTTGTGATCAACAAGTCGATGCGTGGGGTTAAGCTGGGGCTTAACGCTTGCAATGCGGCGCAGACTTCCGGGTAGGAGTTTTTTGCACATGTGCGTGGTTGGCAAAAATAGTGTCAACACCATTAATTTTAAGAACCTCAGCTGTCAGTTACCAACAAGTTACCAAGCAAACCTATGCAATCCTTGCATGACTTTATGCCTATAGTTCAACCTGCAAACCGCTCTGTTAGGCGCGAAACCTTACGCGCCTTGGCCGCCGTTGGACTGGCTGCCGCACTGCCACAGGCTGGTGCGCAAAGCCCCAAAGTCGCCGTGCGCGTGCTGGCTGCTAGCGACTTAAAGTTTGCGCTCGCTCGCGTGGTAGTGCCTTTTGAGCTTCAAACTGGCATTACTGTAGAGCTTAACTTTGGCTCGTCTGGCAACTTTGCCCGGCAGATTTTGCAGGGCTTGCCAGCGGACATTTTTATGTCTGCAGATGAAGACTGGGCATTTAAAGTGGCCGACGCCGGGCTAAGCTTGGGCGGCTTGGCAGACCGTGGTGTGGTGTATGCCCAAGGCCGGTTAGCCTTGATCGTGCCCCGCGCATCATCCATACCGCTAGACGCTGAAATGCGAGGCCTGCAAAACCAATGGGCTAACGTAGGTAAATTTGCCATCGCCAACCCCGAGCTTGCACCGTACGGGCGCGCGGCGCAGCAAGCGCTGCAAAAGCTGGGGTTGTGGAGCCAGGTGCAAACGCGGCTGGTGATCGGCGAGAACATTGCCCAAGCCACGCAGTTTGTCACCACGGGTGCAGCGCAAGCAGGTATCACAGCTTTGTCGCTGGCTACCGCACCCGAGGTTGCCAAAAACAGCCAATATATCGCGCTGCCTGAGCACCTGCATGCGCCGCTGAACCAGCGTATGGTGCTGCTAAAAAACGCTTCTGTGCAAGCGCAGCAGCTGGCCCTGTATCTACAAACAAAGAATGCCAAAGATCTGCTGAAAAGCACCGGATTCAACACAAAATAGGGCTGTAACCCAAGTAAATCCTGCTCAAGCAGCTATGTTATTTATAGTAAATAAGCTTGCTTGATAATACGGGCATGGATTGGCAAGCTGCAAAAGTCTCCCTCACACTGGCGCTGCTGACGGCGGCGCTGTTGTTGCCGCCGTCGCTGCTGCTGGCGCGCTGGCTGGCGGTG
>JAYSWJ010000232.1:0-22721 GCA_043718065.1 Polaromonas sp. | reverse complement strand
CCAAACGGACCTGCGGCCCTTTATTGTTTGTCATAGGACACACGCCACAACAGCACGCTTGTAGTCGGGCTGGGGTTTCGCTCGGTGATGGTCACAGTAAATGAAATACGACGGCGGCTGTTTCTCTGCCAGCGACCACGCCAGTGGAGCGCAGCAACGTTCGGTGTGCCTATGACAAACAATAAAGGGCCGCAGGTCCGTTGGGCATGGGCATGCCGTGCGGTGCTGTGTGACCGCGAGATCCTAGGACAGCAAAGGGCCAACGAACGAAACAGCGTTAAGTGACCCCGAGGTGCTAGGACATCAAAAAGGCCAATGACACTTCACCAGCTTCCCGGAGATAACCGTAGCCCACAAACCAGCATTTTCAATGCCAAAACAGCAGTTCAGTCCGCAAAACCTGCTCAACCAGCTATGAAATTAATAGTATTCACCAGCTGCAAGCAAACCGCTTACCGCCCGGGCTGCACCTTAGGCCGTGGGCGCAGTCCGGGGGATACGTCTAGTTCTAGCGATTTGTCAGCCCGTTGCACGGTCATTTTGGCAGGTGTGCCGGGTTTGAGGGCCGCTACGTTGGACAGCAGCTCACTTACGCTGCCTACGCGCTTGCCGGCAATGGTGGTGATCACGTCGCCGGGCTTGATGCCCGCTTGCGCAGCCGGGCCGCCTTGCAGCACGCCGGTGATGATCACGCCGCTGGCGCTGTCCATTTTCAGCTTGAAGGTTTCGGCTAACTCAGGCGTCAGCTCTTGCGGCTCTACACCTATCCAGCCGCGTGTGACCACGCCGTCTTTCACAATGCCTTCCATCACCTGCTTGGCCGTGCTAACCGGGATGGCAAAGCCAATACCCATGCTGCCCCCGCTGCGGCTGTAAATGGCGGTGTTAATGCCCAGCAAATTACCGTTCACGTCCACCAGCGCGCCGCCCGAGTTGCCGGGGTTAATGGCCGCGTCGGTTTGGATAAAGTTTTCAAACGTGTTGATGCCCAGCTGGTTGCGCCCCAGCGCGCTCACTATGCCGCTGGTCACCGTTTGGCCCACGCCAAACGGGTTGCCAATGGCCAGCACTTGGTCGCCTACCTGCAGCGCGTCTGAGCTGCCCAGCACGATGACGGGCAGCTTGTCGAGGTCGATTTTTAAGATAGCTAGGTCGCTGTCAGGGTCGGTGCCAATCACTTTGGCTTTGGCGCGGCGCGTGTCGTTCAGCGTCACTTCAATCTCATCACCGCCTTCGACCACATGATTGTTGGTCAAAATATAGCCGCTAGGGCTCACAATCACCCCGCTGCCCAGCCCGCCTTGCGGCTCTTGGCCACGGTCGCCGAAGAAAAATTTAAACCACGGATCGTTCGCGTTCGGGTTTTTAGCAGCCGCTTTGCTCACGCTGATGCTCACCACCGCTGCAGACGCCTTTTGTGCTGCAACCCTGAAGCTACCTGCTGGAGCAGCTATTATATTAGCAGCGGGCGCTTCGATGGTAGGCACTAGGCCGCTGCCCGCTTTGACACCTCGGTTCAATAACTCGGGCTTGAGCGTAGCCACCACAAACCATGCAGCCAAAAATAATGTCACACATTGACTGAAAAGTAGCCAGATTTTTTTCATAGGATTACCAGCAAGTAAACATACATTTAATTAAACAAGACAGGCTTTAAGCGCCCAGATTTACAAGCTTACCAAGTCGCAAAAAGCTTTTTTATACAAAGAGAATGTAGGCGCGAATACACAGCCCAGTGTAAATCAATCTACCTACACCTGACAGCAGGGCTAGGCCACTGTAATTCATAATGTGAGGATGAATTATCCTGTTGCAAGCCCACATCCTGCTACTTCGCGCGCTGCATTGTTGCAAGCGTTTGACACGCTTTTGCAGCCAGAGCGGTTTAAAGACTATGGCCCCAACGGTTTGCAGGTCGAAGGCAAAGCAGAGATTAAAAAAATAGTGTCAGGTGTTACAGCCTCGCTGGCCTTTATTGACGCGGCTATTGCGCACGGTGCGGATGCTATTTTTGTGCACCACGGCCTGTTCTGGCGTGGGCAAGACGGGCGCGTGGTGGGCTGGATGAAGCAGCGCCTGCAAAAACTGCTGGCCCACGACATTAATGTGTACGCCTACCACCTGCCCCTAGATGCGCACCCCACGCTGGGCAACAATGCGCAGTTGGGCAAGCTGCTGAGTTTTACACCGCTAGAGGGCGCAGGCAGCCGCTTTGGTGAGCAAGACCTCGGTTGGCTGGGCACGACCACCCACACCGACATACAGACGCTGTCCGAACACATAAAAAATACACTAAATAGGCCAGTAACCCAAGTAAATACTGCTCAAGCAGCTATTAAAAAAGTAGCGTGGTGCACGGGCGGCGCGCAGGGTTATTTTGAAGCAGCCATCGCCGCCGGGGCCGATGTGTTCATCACCGGCGAAATTTCTGAGCCCCAAGCGCACTACGCACGCGAGATGGGCGCAGGCTTCATCGCCTGCGGCCACCATGCGTCCGAGCGCTATGGCGCGCCTGACGTGGCCGCACATGTGGCGCAGCAGCTGGGCCTAGTGCACCAGTTTATTGACATTGACAACCCGGCTTGATACCACACAACAGCGGTGGCTAGCCCCAACTTGGCTATCAACACATAAGCTACTTTGGCGTACCATTACTTTTAATGCAGCACACTCCCAATTTATCCACCAGCACCGGTTTGCCCATCGCCATTACCCCCGGCGACCCCGCAGGCATTGGCCCGGAGATCGTGGTCAAAGCGTTCAGAGATGCGCCTGATGTTATGCAAGGCTGCTTTGTGGTGGGCGACGTGGCGCTGATGCGCCGCGCCGCACAGTGGCTGGGCAATGTAGCCGGGCAGGGCATGGCGCTGCCGGTGGCGCAGCTGGCCCATGTCCAAGACGCACTTGCGGCCCCACCGCGCTGCGTGCCGGTACTGCCAACAACACAGGATAAAACTGCCAACCTGCTATTAAATTCAAAGCTGCTTGAGCAGTTAAATAGCGGCCTAGCGAGTGATTTAACTGGTAAATTCTCATTCCAATGCGTGCAATGGGCCGCGCGCGCTGCGCTGCGCGGCGAGGTGGCTGCTGTGGTGACTGCGCCTATCCACAAAAAAGCTTGGAGCCTAGCGGGTGTGCATTACCCAGGCCATACCGAGCTGCTGCAGGCCGAGGCGGCAGCTTTTTTGGGCAAACCAGTGGCCGATGTTCCCGTACGCATGATGCTGGCCAACGACGAGCTGCGCACGGTGCTGGTTAGCATCCACACCAGCTTGCGCCAAGCGATAGAGGCAGTGACTTTTGACAACGTACTACAAACCCTGCGCATTACCAACGCCAGCCTGCTTAAAACACTAGCACCCGGCCATCGACCGCCCCGCATTGCCGTAGCGGGGCTGAACCCGCACGCAGGCGAGGGTGGTTTGTTTGGTACGGAGGAAATCAACATCATCAACCCCGCCATAGCCGCTGCCCGCGCTGAGGGTATCGACGCGTATGGCGCGCTGCCGCCAGACACCGTGTTTATGCAGGCCCGAGGATTTGCTCAATTTGACGCTGTAGTGGCCATGTACCACGACCAAGGGCTGATTCCTGTCAAATACTTAGGCGTGGATAAGGGCGTGAATGTCACGCTAGGCCTGCCGTTGGTGCGCACCAGCCCCGACCACGGCACCGCGTTTGATATTGCAGGCCAAGGCGTGGCGGACCCTAGCAGCTTGATAGAGGCTGCGCGCCAGGCTAAGCGTTTAGCGGGCTTGGCTGGTTAAATTCAGGCGTTAAAAATCCGCATATCCCCTGCGGAATATGCGGCAGTAGCTACATAAAATGTAGCGTTGAAAAAGTCAGCTTATCTCTTCAAGTTGTCACGAATCTCACGTAGCAGCAAAACGTCTTCCGGCGTGGGCGGTGTAGGTGCCGGCGCTGCATCGAGATTGGCGTTGCCCTTCATACGGTTAAAAGCTTTGACCATTTGGAAAATGATGAAAGCCAAAATCAGGAAGTTCAATGCCACGGTGATGAAGTTGCCGTAGGCAAACATCGGCGCACCAGCTTCAGACAAAGTTTTGTAGGTCATAGCAACGGGCGAGCCGTCTTTGCCGTTGGGCACTGCGCCCAATAAGATGAATTTGTTAGAAAAATCTAACCCGCCAAACACCGCGCTAACCAACGGCATGATCAAGTCTTTGACCATCGAATCGACGATCTTGCCAAAAGCGGCACCAATAATCACACCCACTGCCAAGTCAACGACGTTACCTTTAACCGCGAAGTCGCGGAATTCTTGCATCATGCCCATAAGTTACTCCTGTTATGTTGCCGCGGGCGCGCGCGGCTTTAGTAGAAAATAGTGTTACGCCTAGGGCGGGAGTATGTCTACCTAGAAGCGGTTGTCAAGTTACGTATTGCAAAAACGTGCGTTTTTACCCCTACAAACCCTAGGCTGTAGCTAACTTAGCCCTGTCGCTGTAGATACCATGCCCTAGAAATTGAATTCGCCCCGGTGCCTGGGCTACAATCACGGGTTGTCCCTAGGTTACAAAATATTGAGGATTTCCATGAGTGAAACGGTAAGTGGCGTGGACCACAGCAAACGTAATTGGATCATGGCCACCTGCGCTGCAGGCGGCGCAGGCGTAGCCGCCACTGCCGTGCCATTTGTCAGCAGTTTTAGCCCGTCTGAGCGGGCCAAGGCCGCTGGCGCAGCCGTCGAGGTTGATATATCTGCCCTTAAAGTAGGCGAAAAAATGACGGTAGAGTGGCGCGGTAAACCTGTATGGATTATCAAGCGCTCCCCCGAGCAATTGGCAGGCCTGAAAACGGTTACCTCGCTGCTGGCTGACCCAGAGTCCAAACGTAACCCCGGCGACCTGACCCCCATGGTGTCCACCCGCAACGAATACCGCTCTATCAAGCCAGAAATTTTTGTAGGCGTGGGTATTTGCTCGCACCTAGGATGCTCCCCGTCTGATAAATTCGCTACGGGTGCGCAGCCATCATTACCCGACAATTGGGGCGGCGGCTTTCTGTGTCCTTGCCACGGCTCTACTTTTGACATGGCAGGCCGAGTGTATAAAAATAAACCTGCACCAGACAACCTAGAAGTACCACCTCATATGTACATGAGCGACACCCGATTGCTGATCGGCGAAGACAAGAAAGCTTAAACCTGCGGAACTGGCCTGCACCTCAGCACTCCACTGAATGCCGGCACTGTCCACTCCCGTAGTTTTATATTGAGGCAATTGAAAATGGCTGACATGATTGAAATATCCCCCAACGCAAGCGCACCCGAAAAGTTGCTGAACTGGGTAGACAACCGCTTCCCCGCAAGCAAGCTCTTTAAAGAGCATATGAGCGAGTATTACGCGCCGAAGAACTTTAATATTTGGTATATCTTTGGTGCCCTGGCCATGCTGGTGTTGGTGATCCAAATTGTTACCGGTATTTTCCTGGTAATGCACTACAAACCAGACGCGAGTTTGGCATTTGCCTCGGTCGAGTACATCATGCGCGATGTGCCTTGGGGCTGGCTGGTGCGCTACATGCACTCCACAGGTGCTTCAGCATTTTTTGTCGTGGTGTACCTGCATATGTTCCGTGGCCTGATGTACGGTAGCTACCGCAAACCGCGCGAGCTGATTTGGGTATTCGGCTGCGGCATTTTCTTGTGCCTGATGGCCGAAGCTTTCATGGGTTACTTGCTGCCATGGGGCCAAATGTCCTACTGGGGTGCACAAGTGATTGTTAACTTGTTTGCCGCTATTCCCTTTATCGGCCCTGACTTGGCACTGCTGATTCGCGGCGACTTTGTGGTGGGCGACGCTACGTTGAACCGCTTTTTCAGCTTCCACGTCATAGCGGTGCCTTTGGTGTTGTTGGGCTTGGTGGCCGCGCACATCATCGCGCTGCACGAAGTGGGTTCAAACAACCCAGATGGTGTTGAAATCAAAGCCACCAAAGATGCCAAGACTGGGCTGCCATTAGACGGCATTCCATTCCACCCGTACTACACGGTGCACGACATCTTTATGGTTAGCGTGTTCTTGATGGTGTTTACCGCTATTGTGTTTTTCGCCCCTGAGATGGGTGGCTACTTCTTGGAGTACAACAACTTCATCCCGGCTGACCCACTGAAGACGCCTGCACACATTGCCCCAGTATGGTACTTCACACCGTTTTACTCCATGCTGCGTGCCATCACCACCGAGATGATGTATGTGCTGATGGCCTGCGTAGTAGGTGCGGCAGGTTTTACTGCGCTAAAAAGCAAACTGCCGAATTTCCTCAAGGCCGCTGTAGTTGCTGTAGCCTTGCTGGCTGTTGCGGGCATGCTGGCGTTTGACGCTAAGTTCTGGGGCGTGGTCGTAATGGGTGCCTCCACCATGATTTTGTTCTTCTTGCCTTGGCTAGACCACAGCCCAGTCAGATCGATTCGCTACCGCCCTGATTGGCACAAATACGTCTATGGTATTTTTGTCGTTAACTTCTTGGTCTTGGGCTACTTAGGCGTGCAACCACCTTCTGCTGTAGGCGAGCGCGTCAGCCAAGTGGGCACCTTGTTCTACTTTGGTTTCTTCTTGCTCATGCCTTGGTGGAGCAAAATTGGTGATTTCAAGACAGTCCCTGACCGCGTAACTTTTGCTGCGCACTAAAGGGAACTATAAAAATGAAAAAAATTCTTCTCGCCTTGTTGGCGGCCTTCAGCCTGCTATCGGCACACGCTGCCAGCGAAGGCATCGCTTGGGATAAAGCGCCCAACAAAACTAACGATATGGCGGCTCTGCAAAACGGCGCCAAAATATTTGTTAATTATTGCCTTAACTGTCACAGCGCAGCGTACATGCGTTACAACCGGCTTAAAGACATTGGCTTGACTGAGCAACAGATTAAAGACAACCTGCTGTTCGCCAGCGACAAAGTGGGTGACACCATGAAGTCGTCGATGGACCCCAAGCAGGCCAAAGAATGGTTTGGCGGCCTACCGCCTGATCTGTCTGTGATAGCACGGTCGCGCGCCGACGGTGCCAAGGGCTCCGGCCCGGACTACCTGTACACCTTGCTGCGCACCTACTACCGCGATGAAACCAAGCCCACTGGTTGGAACAACTTAGCTTACCCCAACATCGGCATGCCCAACCCATTATGGGAAATGCAAGGCGAGCGCAAGCCCGTTTATTCCGTAGTGAAAAGCCACGGCCAAGATATTAACGTAGCAACTAGCTGGGAAGTTACCAAGCAAGGCGCGCTCTCGCCCTTGCAGTACGACCAAGCTGTGGGCGATTTAGTCAGCTATTTGCAGTGGATGGGCGAGCCCGCACAAAACGCCCGTGTACGTGTAGGCGTGTGGGTGTTGATCTTTTTGAGCATCTTCTGTTTATTCGCATGGCGTTTGAACGTTGTGTACTGGCGCGACATCAAGTAAAGGTCTATCTCGCAGTGCAGCGCGTATCGCGTGCAGCAGGGCAATAGGCTATAAATTATAAAAATTAAATGAAACGAAGAGTGGCTTCGCCACTTTTCATCTTTGGAAAAGGAACTCTCACCATGATGGTTTTGTACTCGGGTACTACCTGCCCTTTCTCGCACCGCTGCCGCTTCGTGCTGTTTGAAAAAGGCATGGACTTTGAAATTCGTGACGTCGACTTGTACAACAAGCCTGAAGACATCAACGTTATGAATCCTTACGGCCAAGTACCTATCTTGGTTGAGCGCGATTTGATTTTGTACGAGTCGAACATCATTAACGAATACATCGACGAGCGCTTCCCGCACCCGCAACTCATGCCCGGCGACCCTGTGGATCGTGCACGCGTACGCTTGTTCTTGCTTAACTTTGAAAAAGAGCTGTTCACCAACGTGTCCATCTTGGAAAACCGTGCCAACAAAGGCAACGACAAAGTGCTGGAAAAAGCACGCAGCCACATTCGTGACCGCTTAACGCAAATGGCCCCAGTGTTTTTGAAAAACAAGTTCATCATGGGTGACAACTTCTCCATGCTGGACGTTGCCTTGGCACCGCTGCTGTGGCGCTTAGATTTCTACGGTATCGAGCTGTCCAAGAACGCGGCGCCTTTGCTGAAATACGCCGAGCGTATTTTCTCGCGTCCTGCCTATATTGAGGCGCTAACACCGTCCGAGAAGGTCATGCGCAAGTAAGCTGTTGGCCCGCACCGTGTAACGTAGGCAGGTATGCCCTGCTAATGCGTTACCATGCAGCTATGAGCGTTTCAGCCCTTACACCGTCGCCTAACTCTACACGTCCGTATTTGCTGCGGGCGCTGTACGAGTGGTGCACCGACAACGGCTACACGCCCTACATTGCGGCGTATGTCGATGAGACCGTGCAAGTTCCACGCGAGCACGTTAAAAATAACGAGATCGTGCTGAACATCAGTATGGATGCCACTAGCTCGCTTAAGCTGGGTAACGAGTTTGTACAGTTCAAGGCACGCTTTTCTGGATCAGCGCGCGAAATTATGGTGCCGATTGACCGTGTGATTGCTATTTACGCCCGCGAAAACGGCCAAGGCATGGCATTCCCCGTTCCGCAGGCAGTCCCGCCGCGTGGCGAAGTCACTGAGCCAGACGCAAAAGTGCATTCGCTGGGTAAGAAACCCTTTGCAGCAGTACCTATGGCTGCAGATGATGAAGCTGTCGACATAAGCCATTGCGACGCACCCGTCATTGAACCTGCGCCCTCCAAGGTGGTACAACTGGTCTCTAGCCATGTTGATACGGCTGTTGGTAGCGAACAAGTTAAGCCGGACGACGAGCTACCGCCCACACCACCGCATCCTACTGGTGGCGCCCGGCCTGCGCTAAAGCGCGTTAAGTAACCGACACGAGCATTGGATAATCGGCACAAGCATTAAGTAACTGCCACAAGCATCAAGTAATTGACACAAGCATCAAGTAATCCACGCAAATTAGTACCGGGCTATTAAATTGAACCGGCGTATCTAGTAAAATATAAAGATTGCCGCTTTAGCTCAATTGGTAGAGCAACCGCTTTGTAAGCGGTAGGTCGTCAGTTCGATTCCGACAAGCGGCACCAAGTCATAGATTCACAGAGTCTCAAACTGTCTCAAAACCCGCACGCTCACCAGCGTAGCGGGTTTTTTCTTGCCTCAAAGCATTCTGCCAGATACCATCGAATCTCAAGAAAAAGATGGCATCTTTGATAGTATCTAAAAACGGCAAAAAATAAATACCATCAAACCTATTTGCACCATGGCATTAACAGACGCATTTATCAAAAATACCAAGCTGTTTGATAAAACCAGCAACGACCGCACTGAATCCACGCAATCCAAACTCAAAGGCTGGTTCGAGCACAACATTTGGCTGTTGATCGGACATCGACCAATTTCGCAGATCACTGCTCCCGATTTGCTAGAGACCGTAGTTAAACGACTAGAAGCCAGAAAAGTTCACCATACAGCCCACCGCGTCGCCAACCTATGCAGCCACGTATTCAAACACGCTATTTTGACCCGCAGAGCTGAACTTGATCCGACCCTCAATCTGCAGCGTGCGTTAGTAAAGCCCACAGAAGCGCACTACTCAGCCGTTACCAAGCCAGAAGAATTGACATCGCTGTTGCGGTCAATCTTCGGCTATGCGGTCATCGCTCAGTAGTAAATGCACTCAAAATACTTCCTATGGTATTTGTGAGACCCGGCGAACTGCGCCGTGCTGAGTGGTCAGAGTTTGATTTGGAAAAAGCAATCTGGTGTATTCCGGGAAGCAAAATGAAAATGGGCGAAGACCATATCGTGCCATTAGCCAGGCAGCCTCTCAAACTACTAAAACATTTGAAGATCATTATCGGCCATGGAAAGTATGTCTTTCCGAGCATTCGCACCAGCGAGAACTCCATCAGCGATAACGCTTTGAACGCTGCGTTGCGCTCATTAGGATATAGCGGCGATGAACACACAGCGCACGGCTTTAGAGCGACCTTTCGCACCATAGCGGATGAAGTTTTGGGTGAGCGCGTGGATTTGATTGAGTATCAACTTGCACATGCTGTGAAAGATGCCAATGGTCGGGCATATAACCGAACGAGCCATTTGCCAGTGCGAACAGCCATGATGCAGCGCTGGGCTGACTATTTGGACAAACTGCGCGTTGGCGGCGAAGTGATTGCCTTTAAAGCAGCGTAGTCGTGCATTTGCAATGCGTAACGATACGCGATACAATCACACATGATTAAGTCATTCAGCCACAAAAGCTTGCAGCTCTTTTTTGAGAAAGGCAGCAAAGCAGGCATACAGCCCGCCCACGCCCCAAGGCTAGAAAGAATGTTAGGCCGATTAAACGAAGCCACAAAACCACAAGATATGAACCTGCCCGGCTGGGGCTTGCATCCTTTAGGGCGCGACCTTAAAGGGCATTACTCTGTCTGGGTAAACGGCAATTGGCGTATGACTTTTGCTTTTGAAGGTATCGACGCTGTACTAGTGGACTATCAGGATTACCACTGAAACTTGGAGAACGACTATGACCCGTATGTTTAACCCCCCTCACCCCGGCCTAACGCTGCGCGATGATGTGCTGCCCGCTTTGGGGCTGAGCGTGACCGATGCCGCTGTGCAACTAGGCGTTGCCCGAGTGTCGCTGTCCCGCGTGTTGAACGGGCGCGCAGGCATATCGCCCGATATGGCGTTGCGCATAGAGGCATGGCTAGGCAAAGACCGTGGCGGCGAAGCCCGCCTGTGGCTGGCAGAGCAAAGCGCCTATGACGTGCGACAAGCCATGCTGCGCTTTAAAAAAGCCCCTATGAAAGTGCAGCAAGCCCCGATGACGGCGGCTTAAATCAACTTGGCTAAAACAACGATGAGTAAAGGGCCGACCATGGACGCACCACGCGACACCAGCTATGACGACATACTGGCCATAGCCCTGAAAGACCCCATTGAAGCCGCTGCCTACACTGAAGCAGTCGTGGAGCTAGACGAACCCGCGACCTTGCTGGTAGCACTACGCGCCGTAGCCAAAGCGCACGGCATGGCAGAGGTGGCACGCCGCGCTGATATGGGCGACAAGACACTGTTTCGTGCACTCAGTGAGGACGGTAACCCGACGCTCAGTACCATTAGCAAAGTGCTGCACGCTGTGGGTTTAAGACTGAGCGTAGTGCCAGAACTTGTCCACGCTTAGATACGCCTGGCATGGCCTTATGCATAGAATCCCGTCAATAGCTGCCAGAGCAAAACGCCTATGAAGCGTGACAAGCCATGCTACGTTGCGTTTTAAAGGCACCCATGGAAAGTACAGTAAGCCATCGATGATGGATGCATAGACCCTTTTGGCTAAAGTAAACAACAGTCGTGAACGAGAGCCAAGGTAAATTTACATACTATATATTTCATAGCTGTCTGAGCAGTTATCCATTGCCCTAAAGCCCAATTTCATGCATAAAACTCTTTCCTTTTCACGTGCAAGACCACATCGTCGCGTACGTGCACGCATCCAAGCTAGCACGCACAGCTTTGGCGGCACCGCCCAAGAACGCACCCTGGACGGCTTGCTCTACCTAGAAGCCCTCAAAGTCAAAACCCCCGGCCAGCAAACCGTGCTCAGCGTCGCCAACACCTACGGCAAAGTCCAGGAACTCAAAACCAGCAATCGCAGCGACACCTCGGGCAGTGCTAGCAGCGTCAAAAACAGCCAATACACCTACGACGACGAAACCCGCCTGATCCAGGCCAAAACCGACACCGGTGGCCTGTTTGGCACCGACACAGAAAACTTCACCCTAGACGCTGTAGGCAACCGCATCGCCCACAGCAAAGTCAGCGGTGCTTTTACATACGATGCCAACAACCGCCTCACCCAACGCGGCAGCGGCCCCTGCACCAGCAGCGGCCTCAACATCGGCCCCAACACTGGCACTACCTGCTACGACTGGGACGAGGCAGGTAACCTCACGCAAAAGACCCAAGGCACAGGCACCAGCAGCAAAACCACCCAGTATCGCTACGACACCCAAAACCGCCTGATTGAAGTCCAAGACACCACAGGCGGCCAAACCAACCCCGCAGCCACCCTAATTGCCCGTTACGGCTACGACCCACTAGACCGGCGCATCTGGAAAGAGCAATACCGCGATGCCCAAGGCAACCCACTAGCCCCAGCCCAACGCACCCACTACCTGTACGCCGACGAAGGCCTGATCGCCGAAAGCACGCAAGCCATCACCCTGAACGCCGATGGCAGCGTCAGCGCAAGCACAGCACCACAGATCACCACCCAGTACGGCCCTAGGCCCGACAGCGAATTCACCACCGGCACCCTGTTTGTCAAAACTAAAAACAGCAACGGCCAAGACAGCTTCGCCTACTTGCACCACGACCATCTGCAAACCCCGCTGCAAGCCACCGACAAAGCAGGCAACGTCGTCTGGGCCGCCAGCTACAACGCCTTTGGCAAAGCCAGCATCACCACGCCAGCGGCCACGCCAGACAAGCCCACCATCCATGTCAACCTGCGCATGCCGGGGCAGCATCTGGATGAGGATCCGATTGGGTTGCGTGGGGGCGTTAATCGGTTTGCATATGTTGGGGGAAATCCGCTTTCCCGGAGTGATCCGACTGGGGTAGAGCCTATTCCATTTCCACTTGTTGACGACTTCTTTACAGGAAAGGCAATCGCATGTCTGGAGGTTGAGAAACAGCAGTGGGCGACTTGGCTCAGAAAAGTAGGAGATGTACCAATCTCACAAATGCGTCCGAGCGACTGGTACATTCAGAGTCAAGCGCCACGAGAGATCGCTCAGTTGGCAATTAGGCAAGGGAATCTCATTGGTAAGGAGGCTGCTACGACCACCTTAAAGAAATCGGGAATCACTGGCAAAGGTCCAAATAAACAGCTTGGTTTGGGGGCAATGGGTTTGGGAATGGCATGTGGGTGCAATTGAAAATCATATTTGGAAGTGGTGTACGTGATGGCTGATTGGTTTGAATTCGCTACATGGATCGTCGGGTTGCTGTTGGTTCATGAGGGCCTAGCTCTATGGACACAGGCTCGCCTCAGCGGCCTTATTAAAGCAATTCCTTTCGTGGGCGCAATCATTATTTTTGTCGGTGCTGGGCTTTGGTATTGGGATTCGCAAGCATTGCGGCAGCTAGCGAATGTATTGCAGGCACCGCCTGTGACGACCAAAGCGGCGATGCAGACAGAAGATTTTGAGAAATTGCCTCGGCCTCAGCGCAAGGACTTGAGTATTCGATTAGCGAAGGCAGCGTTTGTTAGCGGAGGCGAGCTTGTTGATGTGGTAAAAGATGAGGGACTTTGGATTCCGTATTCACCGAGCGCAGACGACATCAAAGCACGTGATCGCCAAATTAAAACGATTTTAGAATTGAACTCTCGACGCGAAGAGTTGATTACCAAGGCACAAATTGCAGAGAACTATTCGAGGCACTGGTTGATAAGCTTGATCGTCGCAATATGCGCCGGGTTTATTGCCGGTCGTTTGCGGAGCAGAATTACTAGAAGCTAATTACCGTTTTTGCAGTAACGCTAGTTGGCAATATGGATTTCACAAGTCTATTGAGCTATGCGATGTTTGGCGGGACTGCCAAATTCATGGCTTAGATCTTTTGGCGATTAGGAAACTGAGACGGCACCAATAGTGACTAGATCTGCGAAGTTGGAGTGACTTATATTTTCTTCATGTTTTATTCTGTATTTTATAGAAAGTATCTGCTGATCAGAGCAAATGCTGCGCAAGCAGCTACAAAATTAATAGTGATTCAAACTAACTCGCCATAGTTCCCCGCACAACACTATGCCCACTATTTGCCCTAAATTCCGCACCGTGCGCCCCGCAGATACCACTGCGCCCGACTGGCAATGTCCTGCCTGTGGCATGGCCTATGCCAAGGCGGGGGGGCGATGCGGCGGCGGTGCAGCAGGCCCATGCTGTCAGGGCTAAGGTGGCCGCGTACGGGACACCGGGCGAAGGTCTGCTGGGCAATGTGCCGAGGGTCAAGCTCTTAATAGGCTTGGCAATAGTCTGCAGCGCTTGGCTGGTTTTTCACAATTTTGGCGCCACAGTGTCTGATGCCTCGGGCTCCAGTCGCGCGGGTCGCATAGGCGCTAACCCTAGCACCGAGCAGCTGGCCCAGCTAGCGGCCAGTGCGCAGGCGGGCGACGTAGTGATGTACAGAGCCACTTGGTGCCCCAACTGCTCGGCGGCCAAGAGTTGGATGGGGCAGTACGGCTTTCAGGCGCAGGTGTGTTAAATAAACACCTAGGCGGGCTACAAAGGCCTAAACGAGCATTTGCACTTTGATACGTATGGTCTGCACATCAAACCCCTGAGACCGCAAATGCGCCGACAATGCGGGGCTGAGTTGGCGTAGTTTGGCGGCCACAGCGCTGTTGGCCGCCAATAGGCACCAATTTTGGTTCTCAATAGGGCCTGCTTGCACACCGCTGCGCAATGCCGCGGGCAGCAAAGGCGCAATCGTTTGCAGCCAGGTTTGTGATTCGCGCGCGGCAGACACTAGGCGGGCTAGCGTAGGCGCGCCCTCTACAGCCTTAATGACGGAGATGGCTTGTTTGGGTTGCAAAGCACGGGGGTAGCGCAGCGCAAGCTTGATGGTGGACATAGGTAGCCTTATATTACCTGTCAAATACAGTGAAACCAGCTAGGAAAAAACAGGGTCATACAGGCAAGGAAATAGAGCGGATAATAGTCCGTTACACAAAAATCAGGGGGCAGGTGGTAGTTCGTTCAACGCAATGCCACTGTTTTGAGTTCAGGAGCACAGTATGCACATGATTATCACGGACGCTTGGTTGGCTAAAACGCGGCCCATCCACCTGAGTGGAACCAAGTTGATTTTGGCGGGTTTGGGTTTGTCGCTGGCGCTAATGCTGGTGGCCGCTGGTTTGTACCACTGGGTGTTTCTCAAAGGCGCGCGCGAGGGTTGGCCCATTGTGGGCAGCTTGGTCAAACTGGTAGTAAAAGACGAGTTTGAGCAGCGTGACCGCTTTATGCGCGAAAACCTTGACGCAATGGCTAAAAAAGTAGGTGAAATGCAGGCCAAAGTGGTTCAGCTAGAGTCCATCACCGAGCGTGTTTCGGGCTTGGCCGGTATACCTGTACCCGAGGCGGCCAAGACAAATGCTGGTGGCAAAGGCGGCGTTTTGATCGGCGGGCGTGATTTGACACTGCAAGAGTTGCAGGCCACGTTGATCGATCTGGAAGCGTTGAGTAACCAAAAAGTGGATTTATTGACGGTGGTGGAATCTCGCTTGTTTGATCAGAAAATTCGCAAAATGATGGTGCCTACAGCCCAACCCGTGCCGGGCAGCGTGCTGGGTTCTTCGTTCGGATTTCGCAGCGACCCTATTACTGGCCGCTCGGCCTTGCACACAGGCCTGGACTTTCAGGCTGATACGGGCAGGCCTATTTTGGCAGCAGCTGGTGGCGTAGTGGTGGTGCAGGAATACCACCTTGGCTATGGCAATATGGTGGAAATAGACCACGGCAACGACTTGATCACCCGCTACGCCCATGCATCAGAGACTTTTGTTAAAAAAGGTGACTTGGTTAAACGCGGTCAAAAAATAGCTGCTGTAGGTAGTACGGGCCGCTCTACAGGGCCGCATTTGCATTTTGAGGTGCTGGTACAGGGCCTGCCACAAGACCCGCAAAAATTCCTCACTGCAGGTGAAAAACTGCCTGCAGATATGCCCGTAGCCAAGGCTAAAACACGCTAGAAGCTTCTGCTAGCTTGTCAAAGCAGGCCAGCGGCTCAGAAGGTGCCCACTACCCGCTAAAATAAAAGGCTTACCCGGCCTAGCGGCAAAATAAGCGGTGCGCTACAACGTGCAGCTTGTTTTTGTGGCGGACAGCCCCATTTTTCTGATTTGCTCAACCCAAAGGATGTGTCTTGCACCGCGCGCCATGAGGCGTGCTAGCTAAGACTGTATGCATGGCTACTAACTTTCTAACCCAAATTTTCGGCAGCAGCAACGACCGCCTGCTCAAGACCTACCGTAAAACCGTAGAACGCATCAGCGCGCTAGAAAAAGACTTAGAGCCGCTGAGTGACGACGCTTTGAAGGCTAAAACCGAAGAATTTAAAACGCGTGTAGCGGGTGGCGAGACTTTGGACGCCATCTTGCCCGAGGCTTTTGCTGTAGTGCGCGAAGGCTCCAAGCGCATTATGAAAATGCGCCATTTTGACGTGCAAATGCAAGGCGCAATTGCGCTGCACCAAGGCAAAATTGCCGAGATGCGCACTGGTGAAGGTAAAACCTTGACGGCTACTCTGGCGGTGTATTTGAACGCACTGTCGGACAAAGGCGTGCACGTAGTGACTGTGAACGATTATTTGGCTAACCGCGATGCGCAATGGATGGGCCGCTTGTACAACTTCTTAGGCATGAGCGTGGGTGTGAACTTGCCCAATATGCCGCGCGAAGAAAAGCAAGCCGCTTACCGCGCCGATATTACGTATGGCACCAACAACGAATTTGGTTTTGACTACCTGCGCGACAACATGGTGTACGAGACTGCTGACCGCGTGCAGCGCGGCCTGAACTACGCTATCGTCGACGAAGTAGATTCTATTTTGATCGACGAAGCCCGCACACCGCTGATCATCAGCGGCCAGGCCGAAGACCACACCGAAACCTATATTGCGCTGAACAAAATTGTGCCTATGCTCACCCGCCAGGAAGGCGAGGCCGACCCACGCACCGGCGAGGGTGTGACCAAGCCTGGTGACTTTACTGTCGACGAAAAATCGCACCAAGTGTTTTTGACCGAGCAAGGCCATGAGAATGCCGAACGCATTTTGTCTGACACGGGCTTAATCCCCGAGGGCGCGTCGCTGTACGACCCGGCCAACATCACCTTGATGCACCACTTGAACGCTGCGCTGCGGGCCAACCACCTGTACCACCGTGACCAGCAGTACGTCAACCAAGATGGTGAGATCACCATAGTGGACGAATTTACTGGTCGCCTGATGACCGGCCGCCGCTGGAGCGATGGCTTGCACCAAGCGGTAGAAGCCAAAGAAGGCGTGCAAATTCAGGCTGAGAACCAAACGCTGGCATCCATTACCTTTCAAAACTATTTTCGCCTCTACGGCAAGCTGTCGGGCATGACGGGTACGGCAGATACTGAGGCCTATGAATTCCAAGAAATCTACGGCCTCACCACCACGGTGCTGCCGCCCAACCGCCCTAGCCGCCGCGAAGACTTTTTAGACCGCGTGTACAAAACCAGCCAAGAGCGCTACGACGCGGCTATTACCGACATTCGCGACTGCTACGATCGCGGCCAACCCGTGCTGGTGGGCACCACGTCGATTGAAAATTCTGAGCTGATCTCTGGCCTGCTAGATAAAGTTGGGCTGCCGCACCAAGTGCTCAACGCCAAGCAGCACGCCAAAGAGGCCGACATCATCGCCCAAGCAGGCCGCGCCAAAATGATCACCATTGCCACCAACATGGCAGGCCGTGGTACGGACATTGTGCTGGGTGGCAACGTCGAGAATTTATCCAAAATGGTCGAAGCCGACGAGGGCTTGGACGAGGCCGCCAAGGCGGTGCAAATAGCCAAGCTAAGAGACGAGTGGCAGGCCAACCACGAGGCTGTCAAAGCCTTGGGCGGCCTGCGCATCGTGGCCACTGAGCGTCACGAGTCGCGCCGTATCGACAACCAGTTGCGGGGCCGCTCAGGCCGCCAGGGCGACCCAGGCTCGTCACGCTTTTTCTTGTCGCTAGATGATTCGCTGATGCGCATCTTCGCAGGCGACCGCGTTAAAGCCATCATGGACAAACTCAAGATGCCCAAGGGTGAGGCCATTGAAGCCGGTATCGTCACCCGCAGTATCGAAAGCGCACAGCGCAAAGTAGAAGCACGCAACTTTGACATTCGCAAGCAGCTGCTGGAATACGATGATGTGTCTAACGACCAGCGCAAAGTGATCTACCAGCAGCGCAACGATATTTTGGACGCCGATAATTTAAGCGAGCAGATCAAGTCGCTGCGCGAAGGCGCGATGACCGACCTGGTGCGCCAGTACGTGCCTGCAGAGTCGGTAGAAGAGCAGTGGGACATACCTGCGCTAGAGCAAGCGCTGCAAAGCGACTGGCAGATAGAACTAGACCTGCACACGATGGTTGCCCAAGCCAGTGCTATCACCGATGATGAAATTTTAGACAAAGTGGTGGAGGTAGCGCACGCTGCTTTTGACGCTAAGGTGGAGCAGGTGGGTAGTACCCAATTCACCCAGTTTGAGCGCATGGTATTGCTGCAAAGCCTAGACACGCATTGGCGCGAACACCTGTCTGCCCTGGACTATTTGCGCCAAGGCATTCACCTGCGCGGCTATGCACAAAAGCAGCCCAAGCAAGAATACAAGCGCGAGGCGTTCGAGCTGTTTGGCCAACTCCTAGACCAGGTTAAAAACGAAGTCACCAAAATTTTGATGACCGTCAAGGTGCAAACTAACGAGCAGATTGAACAAGCCACCAGCGCGCTAGAACAGCGCGCAGAAAATATTTTTAACGTGACCTACACCGCACCTACTGAGACGGGCGAAGCACAAACCGTAGCCGAAGAAGACAGCCAACGCCAACGCGTAGCGTCTGAGGCGGCTGGCATGCCACGTGTAGGCCGCAACGACCCATGCCCTTGCGGCAGTGGTAAAAAGTTCAAGCAGTGCCACGGAAAGTTGGCCTAGCACACAGCATGCGCGAGAACATGTTCTCGCGCATGCTGTGTGTTGTTTTGTGCTGGCTTGGGTTTAGTGAGCTAGTTTAGGCATAAGCTGGTATGTGTATTAAGCTGAGTCGTACTATTAATTTAATAGCTGCTTGAGCAGCATCTACGGCCTAAAAACGTGATTTTGTATATAAAAATACTCTCTGAAGGAACAAATAATGGCCGTTAACCTTCTTGCCCCTAACCCGCTGGGGTTGTACCCGGTAGCGGGCGTGCGCATTGGTGTGGCGCAGGCGGGTATTCGCAAAGTCAACCGCAAAGATTTGAGTGTGGTGCTGCTGGATGAGGGTGCGTCAGTGGCAGGCGTGTTCACGCAAAACCGCTACTGCGCTGCGCCTGTGCAGATGTGCCGTGATCACTTACAACGCAATATCGGCATTCGCGCCATGCTGATCAACACGGGCAATGCCAATGCAGGCACCGGCGACGACGGCATGGCCCGCGCGCGCGCCACCTGCATCGCGCTAGCGCGCAAGCTAGACATTGCACCTGAGCAAATTTTGCCTTTTAGTACTGGCGTCATCATGGAGCCGCTGCCGTCCGACCGCATCATAGCGGGCATTCCTGCTGCGCTGCTCGACGCGAAAGAAGACAACTGGCTGAGTGCTGCCCAAGGCATTATGACCACCGACACGCTGCCCAAAGCCTTTAGCACGCAGGTGCAGCTGGGCGGCAAGACAGTCACTATTACCGGCATTAGCAAAGGCGCAGGCATGATACGCCCTAACATGGCCACCATGCTGGGCTTTATGGCAACCGACGCCACTGTGCCGCCAGCGTTGATGCAGCAACTGGCAACTGACCTAGCCAACGGCTCGTTCAACCGCGTGACGGTAGACGGCGATACATCAACCAACGACAGCTTTGTGGTGATTGCTACTAAAAAAGTAGCGCACGGCGCTATAACTACGTGGGACAGTGCAGACGGCAAAGCACTAAAAGACGCCATGATGGGTGTAGCCCAAAAGCTGGCCCAAGCCATCGTGCGCGACGGCGAGGGTGCCACCAAGTTCATCACCGTTAAAGTCAGTGGTGGCAAAACTACCGACGAGTGTTGCAAAGTAGCCTACGCGATTGCCCATTCGCCGTTGGTTAAAACCGCCTTCTTCGCCAGCGACCCTAACCTAGGCCGCATTTTGGCCGCTGTAGGTTACGCAGGCATTGCCGACTTGGACCAAACCAAAATCAGCCTGCATTTAGACGACGTGCACGTTGTCGTAGATGGTGGCCGCAACCCAACGTACAAAGAAGAAGATGGCGCACGCGTGATGAAGCAAAGCGAAATTACCATCCACGTTGGCCTTGGCCGTGGTGACGTAACTGACACCGTGTGGACATGCGACTTTAGCTACGACTATGTGAAGATTAACGCGGATTACCGTTCGTAAATATGAACGAAAAATTTGAACACCTGTTGGTCAGAGCCGAAAGCCTGCTGGCGCGCATTGAGCAAGTGCTGCCGCAGCCATTGACTGCGCCTGACTGGGCGCAAGCCACTGCGTGGCGCTACCGCAAGCGCAGCAGCGGCCACGGTGCGCTAGAGCCAGTGCGCCACATTGGCAAGATGGCGCTGGCGGATCTGAAAGAAATTGAGCCGCAAAAAGAAAAAATCCAACGCAACACTTTGCAGTTTGTGCAAGGCTTACCTGCTAACAACGTACTACTGACGGGTGCCCGTGGCACGGGTAAATCGTCATTGATCAAAGCATGCTTGAACGAATACACAGCACAAGGCCTGCGTTTGATCGAGGTAGACAAAGCCGATTTGATCGACTTGCCCGACATCATGGACATCGTGGCAGACAGGCCAGAAAAATTCATTGTGTTTTGCGATGACCTGAGTTTTGACGACGGCGAAAGCTCGTACAAAGCGCTTAAATCGGTGCTGGACGGCACCGTGTCTGCGGCGTCGCCCAATGTGCTGATCTACGCCACCAGCAACCGCCGCCACTTGCTGCCCGAATACATGAAAGAAAACCTCACGTACACGCACACCGACGATGGCGAAGTGCACCCCGGCGAAGGCGTAGAAGAAAAAATCTCGCTCTCTGAGCGTTTTGGTTTGTGGGTTAGCTTTTATCCGTTCAGCCAAGACGAATACCTAACCATTGTGGCGCAGTGGTTGCGCTCATTCAATGTGTCCGAAGCGGCCATTGAGGCGGCCAAGCCCCAATCGCTAGTGTGGTCACTAGAGCGCGCCTCACGCAGTGGCCGCGTAGCCTACCAGTTCGCACGCGACTACGCCGGGCGGCATGTGCAGTAGGGCGCATGGTGCGTGCACTTTGAACAGCCGCGCTAACTAAACCCGTCCAAGCACCTCATAGCACGCCTGCCATGACTACCTCTGCACCCTTGCAAGCTGACAGTCACCTACCGCGCGAAGGTGGCGCAGACCGCGCCATAGTCGAAGTGGCTGTAGGCGTGCTGATTCGCCCTGACGCGGCATTTTTGCTCACCTCACGCCCCGTGGGCAAAGTGTATGCGGGCTACTGGGAATTTCCGGGTGGCAAGCTAGAAGCTGGCGAGAGCGTGGAGCAAGCTTTGCGCCGCGAGCTGATCGAAGAAATCAGCATCACGATTGGCGCTGCGCAACCCTGGAAGCAAGAGCTGGTGGATTACCCCCACGCCTTGGTGCGACTTAATTTTTGCAAAGTATTCGACTGGACAGGCCAGCTGCACATGCGCGAAGGCCAGCAATTTGCGTGGCAACAGCTACCAGTCACCGTGTCGCCTGTGCTGCCGGGCACTATGCCTGTATTGCAGTGGTTTGCGCAAGAGCGCGCGGGGTGATTGAATATTCTTGCGCGGTAGAGCAGAAAACAGCGTAATTTAAGCGGTTTTTCATAGTGTTTTAGCCGTTCTAGGCTGTAGATACTGCTCAACCAGCTATGTAATTGATAGTGACGTTGGACGACAACTCGAAATCAAATGCATCTCTCCGGCGCGCGGGCTGTCCAATCCAAGCAAAGAACAATGTGACGAGTCGGGTCCGTCTCGATGAAAAATACTACGACAGGCGCGCGTTGTTTAAATCAGCCAAGCAAACACCTGAGTCCGCGCGTGTTTTCGGAGTATTTTTCGCGAAAGAGATGCCCGGCTCGAGTCCAGCCCTCCGGTGCGCACGCGAACCGAGCGACTAACTCTCCGGTGAGGCAAAACAGACCAAAGTGATAGCGCACACGCTGAAGATTTACGCGAACCCTACAGCAGACTGAGGGCTAGAGAAGGGCAGTTGTTTTTAGCAATAACTGTGTCAGGCTAAGTTGGCCATCGCCTCGCCCAAACGAATCGTTTTACCCGGCGCCCAAGCCGCATTAAAAGTTACCGGGCCCTTGGGCCACAGCATCACTACCGTAGAACCTAGTAAAAAACGGCCCATCTCGTCACCTTGACCAAGCGCAGTGTCGCCCGCATAGTCCCATTGGCGCACATCACCAGTACGCGGCGGGTTCACCACGCCGTGCCACGCGGTGGCCATGCTGCCCACGATGGTGGCACCCACCAGCACATGCACAAACGGGCCGTGCGGCGTGTCAAACACGCACACCACGCGCTCGTTGCGCGCAAACAGCCCCGGCACGCCGCGCGCCGTAGTGGGGTTGACCGAAAATAAATCACCCGGCACATACACCATGCGGCGCAGTGTGCCCGCGCTGGGCATATGGATGCGGTGGTAGTCTTTGGGCGACAGGTACAGGCACGCAAAGTGCCCATCGTCAAACTGCGCTGCCAGTGCCGTGTCGCCGCCTACCAGCGCCCGTGTACTGTAGTGGTGGCCCTTGGCCTGGAAGATCTGGTCACGCTCGATCTTGCCAAACTGGCTGATCGCGCCGTCTACAGGGCAAATCCAATCGGCCTGCGCTAACTGGCGCGCGCCTGCTTTAAGCGGGCGGGTAAAAAATTCATTGAACGTGGCGTAGCTGGTAATGTCTGAATTTTGAGCCTCGGCCATGTTAACGCT
>JAYSWJ010000231.1:0-3392 GCA_043718065.1 Polaromonas sp. | reverse complement strand
ACACCAAGCAAATGGGGACGGATCAAAATTCAAGACGAGGCTATATCCGGAGACAAACCAATCCAGTACGAAATTTTGCTCTGTCCCCACTTGCGTGGTATCCACCCCGCACAAAACATGGCGTACGCAAACCATCGCGCGAACCAGGGCACTGCCGACTCAGTACAAAACGCAGCACGAAACCTCCAACAAGAGACAAGCGCGCTGCTGCGTCGTTGGCTGTTCGCCACCCGTTGAGCCACGGGCTCGAGGAACGGAGAAATGGGGATCAGAAATTTAGGTGTCTGAGCGCAGCGAGTTTCTAAATTTCCCCCATTTCGAGTACCGCAGATGCTTGCCGAAGGCCCGTGGTGTCGGGTGGCGAACAGCCAACGGCGCAGCGGTGCGCGGTGCAAGAACAGAGATACAAAAGTACAAATGTGCAACCACTCAAACACTCAAAGACGCAAAAGCAGCTTAGATTTAAGCCCTATGAGAAGCCGTCAACGCATCATCCAACATCTCTACCCAATGTCGCACCGGCGTGGTGGTGCCGCTTTGCAAATGCGAAATGCAGCCGATGTTGGCCGAGACAATTTGCGCAGGGGCTAGCGCTTGCAGGTTGCCCAGCTTGCGGTCGCGCAACTGGTAGGCAATGTCGGGATTGAGCACGCTGTACGTGCCAGCAGACCCGCAGCACAGGTGCGGCTCGCAGGTAGACACTTGCACATCAAAACCCAGTGTGCCCAAGTGCTGCTCAACACCGCCCTTTAGCTGCTGGCCGTGCTGCAAAGTGCAGGGCGGGTGAAACGCCATGGTGCCCGGTGCGGCTTTGACCTTGCCTTGCAGTTGCGCCACCAGCATGGGCAATAGCTCGCTTAAGTCTTGCGTCAGCGCGCTGATGCGGGCGGCTTTGCTGGCGTACTGCGCGTCGTCTTTTAAAACGTGGCCATAGTCTTTTACCATCACGCCGCAGCCTGATGCGTTCATCACTATCGCCTCTACGTTATTGCTCTGCACATACGGCCACCACGCGTCAATGTTGGTGCGCATGTGCGCTACGGCGCCGTCGTGGTCGTTTAAATGAAACTTCACCGCACCGCAGCAGCCCGCTTTGGCCGCCACGATGGTTTGCACCCCTGCTGCGTCTAGCACGCGGGCGGTGGCGGTGTTGATGTTGGGCTGCATGGCCGGTTGTACGCAGCCGCTAAGCATTAGCACCTTGCGTGCATGTGCGCGCGTGGGCCATGTGCCAGCGTTTTGTTTGCCGGGTACTTTGTTTTTTAGCGCTGCGGGCAGCAGGCCGCGCACGGCTTGGCCCATTTTCATAGCTGGTGCAAACAGTGGCGAAGGCAAGCCTTCTTTTAGCGCCCAGCGCAGCGCTTTCTCGCCAGCGGGGCGGGCCACTTTCTCGTCGACCAGTTTACGACCAATGTCAACCAAGTGGCCGTACTCTACGCCGCTGGGGCAGGTGGTTTCGCAGTTGCGGCAGGTCAGGCACCTGTCCAGGTGCTGCTGGGTTTTGCGAGTAGGCTGTGCGCCTTCTAGCACTTGCTTAATAAGGTAAATGCGTCCACGCGGGCCGTCTAGCTCGTCGCCCAGCAGCTGGTAGGTGGGGCAGGTAGCGGTGCAAAAACCGCAGTGCACGCATTTGCGCAAAATAGCCTCGGCTTCTAGACCGTCGGCGGTGCCTGCGTATTCGGGGCTGAGGTTGGTTTGCATGGGGCAGCTCCGGTTTAGTTAAACCACGGCATGCGGCCGGGGTTAAAGATGCCGGCGGGGTCAAACTCGGCTTTTAGCTGGCGATGAATGCGGTCTAAAGGCGGTTTTATAGCATCAAATCGGCTTCCAACCCAATTAGATTCTGCTTGACCAGCTATGAATAGCGTAGCGTACCCACCTGCCGCCTGCGCCACCGCACGCAGATGCGCGCCCTCGCTTGCCGGGGCCCACAACCAGCGCTGCGCGCCGTGCCAGTCGATTAGCTGCACATGCGGCAAGTCGAGCGCGGGCGCGGTTTGCGGCACGCTGATGCGCCACAGGCACGCGTCGGGGGTGGGCGGTTGTTTAAAAAACGGCAACTGCAAATCGCGGCACAGTGTCCAGTCGGCAGCGCTTTGCGCAGTGTCCATACGCTGGCCGGGGTGCTCTGCCAGCATTTTTTGACACGCTGCTTCGACAGCCGCCACCGCGCCGCGCAAACGCACAAACAACAGGCTCTGGCCGTTGTCTTGCACCCAGTTGCTGGCGTTCAGCGGCAGCGGCTGGCCGCCCCAGTGGTTCAGTTGCGCCAGGGCCTTGTCTTGCGCCATCTCAATACACAGCGTGGCCTCGGCAGGGGCTACAGGCAGTACTTTGATTGACACCTCGGTAATAACGCCCAGCATGCCCCAGCTGCCAGCCACCAATCGCGACACATCGTAGCCCGCCACGTTTTTCATCACCGTGCCGCCAAAGGTCAGCTGCTCGGCTTTGCCATTGACCATTTGCATGCCCAGCACGTAGTCGCGCGCGGCACCCACGCTGGCGCGCGCGGGGCCCGACAAGCCAGCAGCCACCATGCCGCCGACAGTACCTAAAGGTACTGCGGCGGCTGTGCCGCTGTTATACGAAGCCCCTTGCAGGGCAGTACCTAAAGGCACTGAGGTGGCTGTATCGCTGTTATACGAAGTCCCTTGCAGGGGGATGCCCGACGGTACTGCGGTGGCTGCTATGGTGTGCTGCACGGCCCGTCCGCTAAAACGCGGCGGCTCAAACGGCAAGCACTGGCCTTGCTCGGCCAATGCGGCTTCCAGCTCAGCCAGCGGCGTGCCAGCCTTTACAGTCACCACCAGTTCGCTAGGCTCGTAGCTGACAATGCCGCTGTGCGCTGTCATGTCCAGCACCTCGCCGCGCAGCTGGTCGGCCAAAAAGTCTTTGCTACCGCCGCCGCGAATGCGCAGCGCTGTACCGTCTGCAGCGGCTGCGCGCACGCGGTCAACTAAATTGTGCTGTGAAATATGCATAACTCTGATGGTAGCGGGGCGGGGCCTGCAATGGGGCCGAGTGGGCGTGAATTTTTTGCATGTGGGTTGTGAGGAGAAGTGTTCTTTGCGGGGTTTCACGTTTTTGGGTCAGTTTATGTTTCTGGGGTGCTTTTGTAGCTCCGTTCTGGCTTCGCACACTGCTACGCCAAGGCGTATGCGCCGCCCGCCGCCACGGGCACAACGGCCAAGCCTCTCCAGTACTCGCTCCGGGGGAAATAACGGGCCTCGCGCAAGCGCTCAGACAGCCTAAATTTTTTGTCCCCTGCGCTGCGTGCTTCGAGCCCGTGTCTCAACGGGTGGCGAACAGCCAACGACGCAGCAGCGCGCTTGTCTCTTGTTGGAGGTTTCGCGCTGCGTTTTGTACTGAGTTGGCAGGGCGCTAGTTCG
>JAYSWJ010000024.1:0-5995 GCA_043718065.1 Polaromonas sp. | reverse complement strand
TGATGCCGTGCGGCAAAGTGACAACGCTGTGTTCAATCATAGTAGATGAATTTCAATATTGAATACTATAAATTTAATAGCTAACTATGTAATAAATACATGGACTACAAGGGGTTTTAATTAGTAAAAACTTAAAAATACGTCTCTACAGCCTAGAGTCACTCAGTCTCATCAACACGAGCCGCGTCCTGCGCATCTGCTGCGTCTACTCCATCTAATGCCGCGCTATCACCTTCTATGGGCGCAGGGTCGATTGAGCGCACCAGCGGCTCAGCCGCCCAGGCGCGCAGGTGCAGGGCCATGTCGTCTACGCCGATGCGTTTGAGGGCCGAAAACATCTTTACCTCGCCGCCGCCGGCTTGTAGCTTGGCAATGGACAAGGCTTTGGCAGCTTCGGTTTTGTTCAGCTTGTCGGCTTTGGTTAGCAAAATAACGAATTTCAGGCCTTTTTCTACCCGTGGGCGAATCACGTCTAGCAAGATGTCGTCCAGCTCGGTCAGGCCCAGGCGCGGGTCGCACAGCAGCACCACGGCGGCCAGGTTTTCGCGGCTTTTCAGGTAGTTGGCCATCACGCGCTGCCAGCGCAGCTTGCTATCTTTGGCCACTGCGGCATAGCCATAGCCGGGCAGGTCGGCCAGCACGGCGTCTTGTGCGCCTTGGCGGCCAATGGAGAACAGGTTAATGTGCTGCGTGCGGCCGGGTGTTTTAGACGCATAGGCCAGTTGTTTTTGCTGTGCCAGCGTGTTGATACAGGTAGATTTGCCAGCGTTAGACCGGCCCACAAAGGCGATTTCGGGCACGTCTAGCGCAGGCAGGTGGTGTAACTGGGCGGCGGTGGTGAGAAAGCGCGTGGTGTGCAGCCAAGCCATGGCTTCTTTGGCCTCGGTGGTGGCTACTACGGGCTTGGCGTAGTCGGGTGCTGTGCGGTTTAGCGCGCTGGCTTTACCCTGCTGGGCAAGCGACACCGTAGAGCGGGCTTTGCTACGCGGGCCCGGATTGGCAGATTTTTTAGACGGTGTAGAGGACATGGTGGGGGCGTGCCAGAGGAGCACTTATTAGATTCGCATTAGCTTTGCATTAAGCCTGCAAAATAGTGTGGAAAGCGTGCTGGAAGGGATTTCCCGCATGAAGCATTGTAAAATCAAAGGGTTTTGCTTCCCGGACAGTTACAAATGACGTCATTCTCTATGAAATTTATCGCTCGCTTACTTTTTGCCGCCTGTGTTGCGGTGCCCGCTTTGGTAGCCATTCCTGCCGCGGCCGCTGGTCCTGAGGCCCCCAAAATGGTCAAGCCAGACTTGGCCAAAGGCGCTGAAAAATTTACCGCAGTGTGCGCATCGTGCCACGGTGCAGACGGCAATTCGGGCTCGCCAGAGAACCCAAAGTTAGCGGGTCAGCATCCAGAATATCTGGTCAAACAGCTGATGGAATTTAAAGCCGGTAAGCGCAAAAACGCCATCATGCAAGGCTTTGCCTCTACGTTAAGCGACGAAGATATGCGCAACGTGGCCTACTGGGCTACCGCGCAAAAGCAAAAACCCGGCTTTGCCAAAGACAAAGAGCTGGTCACCCTAGGCGAGAGAATTTACAAAGGTGGTATTGCCGACCGCCAAATTGCCGCATGTGCTGGCTGCCACAGCCCCTCGGGCGCGGGCATTCCGTCGCAATACCCCCGCTTGGCGGGCCAGCATGCCGACTACGTGGCCTCGTCGCTGCGCGGCTATCGCGACGGCACCCGTAACAACAATATCCAAATGACGCAAAACGCCGCTAAGTTAAATGACCGTGAGATTAAAGCCGTAGCCGACTACGTAGCAGGTCTGCGCTGATTTGTGCTGATGCAAGCAGGAACTTATTGCGTGCTACGGGGCCTAAAAGAATCACTTGCCATAAGCGGTCTTTGAGGTATTATTTTTTGGATTGTTTTAGGCGGCCTGTTGCGAAAATAGCGCTTCCCTTTTAAAAAGGCGGGTTTTCCGAGTGAAACCCGCCTTTTTCATTTTAGTTTGAGACAATTACCAGATGTCAGTTTCTACCCACGGTATGCGGCTTAAAACGCCATCTCTCGCGCTGCGCGCTGCGGTGGAGTTGTTGTCGTCTATGCGGTTTTCTATCTCGCTGCTGACGGTAATTTGCATTGCCTCGGTGATCGGCACCGTGCTCAAGCAAGGCGAGCCTTTGGGCAACTACATCAACCAGTTTGGCCCGTTTTGGGCCGATGTATTTTTAGCCGTTAGCTTGCCCACGGTATACAGCGCTTGGTGGTTTTTGTTGATCTTGGCTTTTTTGGTGATTTCTACCAGCCTGTGCATCAGCCGCAATACGCCCAAGATTTTGGCCGACTTGAAAATCTACAAAGAAGGCATGCGCGAGCAAAGCTTAAAAGCTTTTGGCCACCGCGCAGAGGCCAGCTTGAACGAAAGCGTTGAGGTTGCAGCCCAACGTGTAGGTAACACACTGGTTGCCGCAGGCTGGCGGGTTAAGCTGCAAACACGCCCTAACGGCCTGATGCTGGCTGCTAAAGCCGGTGCTGTTAACAAACTGGGCTACATTGCTGCGCACAGCGCTATTGTGCTGGTGTGCGTAGGTGGTCTGCTGGATGGTGATTTGTTTATCCGCATGCAGCAGTGGTTTAACGGCAAGTCGATCTACGGCGGCGGCGGCATGATAGCCGATATTGCGCCACAGCACCGCTTGTCACCGTCCAATCTGGCCTTTCGGGGTAACCTGCTGGTGGCAGAAGGCGCTACGTCGTCTACCGCCATATTGAACCAAAGCGGCGGCGTGTTGATTCAAGACTTGCCGTTTTCTATTGAGCTAAAAAAATTCATTGTCGAGCATTACTCTACCGGCATGCCCAAGCTATTTGCCAGCGAGATTGTCATTACCGACAAAGAAACCGGTCAAAAAATACCAGCGCGTGTCGAGGTAAACCACCCGGCCAGCTACAAAGGTATCGAGATTTACCAAAGCAGCTTTGACGATGGAGGCTCTAGCGTCAAGCTGCGCGCTATACCCATGGGTTTAGGCGCCAAGAGCTTTGATGTCGAAGGCGTGATTGGCGGGCAAACCAATTTGGCCAAAGACGGCGGCGCCGACACGATGACGCTTGAGTACACCGCGCTGCGGGTGATGAACGTCGAGAATTTTGGCAAAAACGGCGACGGCTCTGCAGTAGATGTGCGCAAGGTAGATTTGCGCGAATCGTTTGACAAAACGCTGGGTGCAGCCAACAAAATAAAAACCACCAAAGAGCTGCAAAACATCGGTCCTAGCATTACCTACAAGCTGCGCGATGCCGCAGGCCAAGCCAAAGAGTTTCACAACTACATGCTGCCAGTGGTGCTAGACAAAGACGCTAAAGGCCAGGGCCAAGCGGTGTATTTGCTAGGCATGCGCGACGCACCCAATGTGCCGTTTAGCTACCTGCGCATACCCGCCGACGACAAAGGCGAAATGGACGGATTTGCCCGCCTGCGCATGGCGTTGGCAGACCCCGAGCTGCGCGCCCAAGCCGTGCAGCGTTACGTGGGCAAGGCGGTAGAGCCAAGTAAAAAAGAAATGGCAGACCAGCTGACCATTTCTGCATCCCGCGCGCTGGCCTTGTTTGCGGGTGCAGAAAAAATCAACGGTGATGCTGTGTCGGGCTTACAGGCGGTATCGAAATTTATGGAAGCCAGCGTGCCCGAAGCGGAGCGCGAGCGCGCAGGCGAGGTGCTGGTGCGCATTTTGAATGGCACTATTTTTGAGCTGCTGCAAGTCAGCCGCACACAAGCGGGGCTGGAGCCTCTGCTGCCTGACGACAAGACGCAAGCCTTCATGTCGCAAGCGGTGATCTCGCTGTCAGACGCATTTTTCTACCCCGCGCCTATGGCTTTTGCGCTCAAAGACTTTACGCAGGTGCAAGCCAGCGTGTTCCAGCTGGCGCGCGCGCCGGGCAAATGGGTTGTGTATACCGGCTGCTTGTTTTTGATCATCGGTATTTTTGCCATGCTGTATGTGCGCGAGCGCAGACTGTGGGTGTGGTTGTCGCCAGCTGCTAGCGGCAATGCAGATGCTGATGACAGCACCAGCGCGCAAATGGCGCTGTCGACCAACCGCAAAACCATGGACGGCGACAAAGAATTTGAATTGCTTAAGACGAAGCTACTGGGCCTACTACCCACCGCCACGCAAGACAGTGCTGCGGTTAACTCGACAGGTGCGAAGTAAATGAATACTGCAACAACAACGCTGAACTCCTCTAATGTGTCGACCAATATGGCGAGTGACACTAAAACTACGACCATCATGCTCAGTGAGGGCTACTTTGCCAAGCGTAGCGCATTTGACTGGGTGTTCGCAGTGCTGGTCATGCTGGGTGCAGGCTACGCGTTAACGCGCTACAGCGCATCGATGGATTTTTACGATAAATCTATTTTGGTAGGTTTGGTGCCAGCTGTTGTTTGGCTGGGTTGGTTTTGGCGGCCTTTGCGCAATTTAATGCTGGTAGTGGCTGCATTTTCACTGCTGGGCATTAGCTCATACCAAGGCGATTTAGCGCGGGCCGAAAAAGTGTTTTGGCTTAAATATTTCCTGTCCAGCCAGTCGGCTATTTTATGGATGAGCGTGCTGTTTTTTATGAGCACCATTTTTTATTGGCTGGGCGTAGCCTCTACCAAGCAAAGCGACGCGATGGAATCGTTAGGCAGCAAAATTGCTTGGGCGGCGGTGACGATGGCGCTGATCGGTACGATGGTCCGTTGGCACGAAAGTCATTTGCTCGGCCCCGATATTGGTCACATTCCGGTGAGTAATTTATACGAAGTTTTCGTGCTGTTCTGTTGGCTAACTACTACCTTCTATTTGTACTACGAAGCCAACTACGGCACCAAAGCGCTGGGTGCCATGGTGATGCTAGTGGTGAGCGCAGCGGTGGGATTTTTGCTGTGGTACACGCTGGTGCGTGATGCGCACGAGATCCAGCCCTTGGTTCCCGCGCTCAAAAGTTGGTGGATGAAGCTGCATGTGCCTGCCAACTTTATTGGCTACGGCACCTTTGCATTGTCGGCCATGGTGGCATTTGGTTATTTGATCAAACAACAGGCTGCTGAAACTCGGTGGCACAAGCTCACACCGCTGTGGCTGCTGGGTGTGGTGCTGTGCTTTTTGCCGATAGTGTTCCGCTCGTCATCGGTAGCGGGTTCGGGCACGTCTAATTACTGGTTGGGTTATGCGGGTGTTTCGATATTGATTGTGGGCGGCATCTTGATGGCCCGCAAACGGATTGCCCAGCGCCTGCCTAGCTTTGAAATATTAGACGACGTGATGTACAAAGCCATCGCTGTAGGCTTTGCTTTCTTCACCATCGCTACTGTGCTGGGTGCCCTGTGGGCGGCTGAGGCGTGGGGAGGCTACTGGAGCTGGGACCCCAAAGAAACCTGGGCCCTCATTGTGTGGCTGAACTACGCTGCCTGGCTGCACATGCGCCTGATGAAAGGCCTGCGCGGCACCGTGGCAGCATGGTGGGCGCTGGTGGGCTTGGCGATCACGACGTTTGCTTTTTTGGGGGTGAATATGTTTTTGAGCGGGTTGCATAGCTACGGGACTTTATAGTATTTTAAATACTGAAGATCAAATACCGAAATACCGAAATACCGAAATACCGGACGCGAAGGGCGCTAAGGTTGCGCGAAGGACGCGAAAAAGAAAATACAAAAATGAAACCAAAAATATTTCTTGAAATTAATACACTTTTAATTTCTATACATAAGTGTTTTTTTGCGTTTTCATAATATTGTTTGGTATTCCTTTCGCGTTCTTCGCGCAATCTTAGCGCCCTTCGCGTCCGGTATTTCAGTATTTAGTCTATGAATCCCAAAAGCATTAGCCAACGTACTACTGTAAGAAAAGTCATTGCCGCGAAGACAAACCATCAAATTAGGAGTTAGTCCATGTTGATTCAAACGTTCAAAGACGGCTTTAACCACCGTATTCCCAGTGAGATTACCTCGCA
>JAYSWJ010000230.1:0-8537 GCA_043718065.1 Polaromonas sp. | reverse complement strand
GTGCCGTCGGCGTCGCGGTAGCTCCAGCTTTCGCCGTTGGCCTTCTTTTGTGCTTCGTGGTAAGTGCGCACGCGGGCAGCTGCGGCTTGCAGTGCGTCGCGCTGCGCGGTGGGCAGGCTGTCGAAGGCGGCTTTCAGCTCAGCCTGCGTTAGTTCTAGCTGCGCCATGCTGCTGGCTTGCACACCGTCCCAGCGGGCGGTGTATTCCAGCACCGCAGCGTCGCCACGCTGCTGCACGTCGGCCAGTATGTCGGCTACGCGCTGCTCAATGGCAGCGTCGGTGGCAGCTGACCAATGTAATTTGGCTTTGAATTGTGATTCAAAATCGGCACTGGCCGTTGATAATACTGCTGGAGCAGCTATTAAATTCATAGTACTCTGCTTCTAAATTAACAAGGGTTAAAAATAAAATGCGGCTGTTTAGCTGGCCACCACGGCGCTGGCAAACGCGTCAATCAGCGGGCGAATGCGCGCTTGTTTCAGCTTAAGCGAGGCTTGGTTGACCACCAGCCGCGAGCTGATGTCCATGATCTGCTCTACCTCTACCAAGTGGTTGGCTTTAAGCGTATTGCCCGTAGACACTAAATCCACAATCGCGTCGGCCAAGCCGGTCAGCGGCGCAAGTTCCATGCTGCCGTAGAGTTTAATCAAATCGACGTGCACACCCTTGCTGGCAAAAAATTCACGGGCAATAGCCACGTATTTGGTTGCAACACGCAGCCGTGCACCTTGCTTGACAGCTGCTGCATAGTCAAAATCTGCACGCACCGCTACGCTGATGCGGCATTTAGAAATATGCAAATCTAGCGGTACGTACAAGCCTTGGTGGCCTGTTTCTAGCAGCGTGTCTTTACCCACTACGCCCAAGTCTGCGCCTGCATACTGCACATACGTGGGCACATCGCTGGCACGCACCAGCAAGATGCGCACATCTGCTTGGTTGGTGGGCAGAATCAGTTTGCGAGACTTTTCAGGATCTTCCAGCACCTCGATACCAGCGGCTTTAAGCAACGGCAGGGTTTCTTCAAAGATGCGGCCCTTTGATAATGCTAGCGTGATCATTGGATTCTCTCAATATCAGCACCAATACCGCGCAGCTTGGCCTCCATGCGGTCGTAGCCACGGTCTAGGTGGTAAATGCGGTCAATCAAGGTTTCGCCTTCGGCCACCAAGCCTGCAATTACCAGCGAAGCCGAGGCACGCAAATCAGTCGCCATCACGGTGGCACCCGACAGTTTGGCTACACCTTCTATTACCGCAACTTTACCGTCGGTTTGAATATGCGCGCCCATACGCTGCATCTCGGGCACGTGCATAAAGCGATTTTCAAAAATCGTCTCGGTCACTTTGGCTGCCCCTTCGGAGATAACGTTCAGCGCCATAAACTGTGCTTGCATGTCGGTAGGAAAGCCGGGGTATTCGGTGGTGCGAAAGCTCTGCGCTTTCAAGCGGCCTTGCGACTGCACGCGAATGCCCGGCACGCTAGCGGTGCCTTGCGCTACTTGCACAGCTTGCACGGTCACGCCAGCCTCGCGCAGTTTGTCGATCACAGCGTCTAAATGGTCAGCGCGGCCGTGCCTTAGCACTACGTCGCCGCCTGTGGCCGCCACAGCGCATAAGAAAGTGCCGCATTCAATACGGTCAGCCACCACAGCATGCGTGCAGCCGTGCAGCTTTTCAACGCCGTGGATGTGAATTTTGCTGGTGCCGTGGCCGGTAATTTTGGCACCCATCTTGATGAGCATCTCGGCTAAATCGCTAATCTCGGGTTCTTGCGCGGCGTTCTCTAGTACGGTTTCGCCTTCGGCCAATGCAGCGGCCATCATAAAGTTTTCTGTGCCCGTAACTGTGACCATATCGGTGGTGATGCTGGCCCCTTTAAGGCGCTTTTGGCCTGCGGGCAATTTGGCAATCATGTAGCCGTGCTCCACCACAATGTCTGCACCCATAGCCTGCAGGCCTTTGATGTGCTGGTCTACGGGGCGCGAGCCAATCGCACATCCGCCGGGCAAACTTACCGTAGCCTCGCCAAAGCGTGCCAACAAAGGCCCCAGTGCCAATACAGAAGCGCGCATCGTTTTAACCAGCTCATATGGTGCCTCGGGCGACGACAGGCTACCGGCTTTGATGGTGACTGAACCGTCGGTTTGCACATCGGCCACTACACCCATATTGCGAATCAGCTTGAGCATGGTTTTAACATCTTGCAGCTGCGGCACATTCTGCAAGGTCACAGGCTCAGCTGTGAGCAAAGCAGCGCACATCTCTGGCAAAGTGGCGTTTTTAGCACCGGAGATCAGCACTTCGCCGTGCAATGTTTTGCCGCCGCGTACGATAAGTTTATCCATACAAAAAATCTTTAAAAAAACGTTTAAGCCTGCGCAGCCGCCCATTCGGCGGGCGTGTGGGTTTTCATCGACAAGGCGTGCACCTCATCGGTTGTGATCTTCTCACCCAGTGTGGCGTACACCGCTTGGTGACGCTGAATCAGGCGCTTGCCTTCAAACGCGGGGGACACAATCACCGCGCTCCAGTGGCGGCCGTCGCCATCGACCTCTAAATGGTCACACGGCAAGCCTGCGGCAATGATGGCGTGAAGTTGCTCTGCGGTCATACTTTCAATCTTAAAAAAATAGTATTTAGCTGCGAATTTTGTAGCCAATACGCAGTAAATGTACTGCCACGGCGCTGACTACTACAAAGGCTGTGCCCACTATGGCTAGGCTAAGCCAAGGCGATACATCACTGACACCAAAAAACCCGTAACGAAACCCGTCAATCATGTAGAAAAACGGATTGAAATGACTGACGGTTTGCCAAAAACTGGGCAGTGAATGGATAGAGTAAAACACACCGCTTAAAAACGTCATTGGCATGATGACAAAGTTTTGAAACGCCGCCATCTGGTCAAACTTCTCGGCCCACAGCCCGGCTATTAAACCCATCGCGCCCAGCATACCCGCGCCTAATAGCGCAAATATCACTATCCACAGTGGTGCCACCATGCCAGGCTGGCCAAACCAGTAGGTAACTGCCATCACGCCAGCACCTACTGCCAAACCACGCGCAATGGACGAACCCACATAAGCGACAAACCAGCTCCAGTGGCCCAGCGGCGTGAGCAGTACAAACACCAAGTTGCCCATAATCTTACTTTGAATCAGGCTAGACGAGCTGTTAGCAAAAGCGTTTTGTAGCACGCTCATCATCACCAAACCGGGCACTAAAAAGGCGGTATAGCTGACTTTGCCATACACCAAAACTTGTCCGTCCAGTACATGGCCAAAAATCAGCATATACATCATGGCGGTAAGCACAGGCGCTGCCACAGTTTGAAAACCCACGCTCCAAAAGCGCTGAATTTCTTTGTAAAAAAGTGTCTGCCAGCCGGTCATCACTTTACCCCCATCACGTCCAAGAACACGTCTTCCAAATCTGCCTTGCGAATCTCTACATCGTGCGCTTCTAGCCCGGCCTGGCGTACAGAGGCAAGATAGCTTTCAATCTCGGCCGCGTTGTGCGCGGGAAACTGCACAATGCGGCCGGTGATACGTGCTTTGCTGGCCAGTGCTGGCGGCAGTTCGCTGTCTACTTTAAAACGCAGCACGTTGGATGACGCTGCCTTTAATAACTCTGAGGTAGGTGCCAGTGCTACCACTTTGCCTTGTTTGAGCATGGCAATACGGCTGCACAGCGCCTCGGCTTCTTCTAAATAATGGGTGGTCAGCAGCACGGTGCTGCCTTGTTTGTTAAGCTTGGCAATAAATTGCCATAGGGTTTGGCGCAGTTCAACATCTACACCAGCGGTAGGTTCGTCCAGCACAATCACCGGTGGTTTGTGCACTAACGCCTGAGCCACCAGCACGCGGCGCTTCATACCGCCAGACAACTGGCGCATATTGGCGCTGGCTTTGTCGGTCAGGCCTAGGCTGTGCAGCAGCTCGTCAATCCATGCATCATTCTTTTTGATACCGAAATAACCGGACTGGATTCGCAAAATATCGCGCACGTTAAAAAACGGGTCAAACACCAGTTCTTGCGGCACCACGCCCAGCATGCGGCGGGCGTTGGCATAGTCGCTGCGAACATCGTGACCGTGCACCAAAATATGGCCTGACGAGGCACTGGTTAGGCCTGCCAAAATGCTGATCAGCGTAGTTTTGCCTGCACCGTTAGGACCCAGCAGGCCAAAGAATTCGCCTTGGGCTATGTCTAGACTTACATTGTCTAGCGCTGTGAGCGCACCGCGCGCGCCCGAGTAGTGTTTGGTAACGGATTGGACTGATATTGCTGGCATGAACCAAGGATTGTAGGGCTTGGCACTATCTGCTTAGAGCAACAAGCCCTTTGAATTGGGCAGATGTGCCCAAAATCTGAGCATGCCGCCCGATGCTTAAGGCGCTGCAGGCAGTAGCTCGGCCACGCCGTACATGCTGGCCAGCGCACGCAGCTTGGGTGGCAGCGCCCGCACAGAAAACGTTTTGCCCGCCACCTGCGCCTCGCGGCGGCAGTTAAGCAGCACCGCCAGTGCTGACGAGTCAAAACGCACCAAATCTGAGGCATCGGCCACCACTGCAGAGTCGCTGAGCTGCAAGGCTTGCGCCAGCATGTGCGCGCAGCTGCGCGCACTGCTGTGGGTGATTTCGCTAGGGAGCATCAGCATGGTAAGCCAATCTAATTTGGTGGCTTACTTCTTGGCGTTTTTGTTGCGCTCGGCCAGCTTGGCCACCAAGCCATCGATACCGCTGGCGTTAATCTCTTGCGCAAACTGGGCACGGTAGGTCTCCACCAGCCAGATGCCTAAAACGTTCAGGTCGTATATCTTCCAGCCTGTAGCGGCTTTTTCCATGCGGTAGTCTAGCTGGATCGGGTCGCCACGGCCTTTGATCTCGGTGCGCACGACAACTTCGTTGTCCTCCGGCGCACTGCGCAGGGGCTTCATGGCAATGGTTTGGTCACGCACTTCAGACAAAGCGCCCGAGTAAGTGCGCACTAGCAAGATTTTGAATTCTTCTTGCAGGCGTTTTTGCTGTTCTGGCGTGGCTTGTCTCCAGTTGCGGCCTACGGCAGAGGCTGTCATGCGGGCAAAGTTAACGTTGGGCATGACTTTGCTGTCTACCAAGGCTATTACTTTGCTGGTGTCGCCTGCCTGAATGCCTTTGTCGGCCTTGATAGATTCCAGCACCTCGGTAGACAGGCGCTTGATCAGCACGTCAGGGCCTTCTGTAGATTGGGCAAAGACGGCACCAGACAAGCCAAGGCTTGCACTGAGGGCTATAGAACTCACAACAGTAAACCAACGGCGGTTCATCAACATACTTTTCCTTTTAAACGGCATAGGCCGTGGTCTGATAACGCAATCCTAGGGGGTTAGGAGGACATTGCTTATGAGGTGGACGTATCTGAACACGGTTATTTGTGATCAATTGCGCAGTTTAGGCTGTATTTGCGCCATTTACTTGCACTGTTTACGTCTGGATTGAAGAAAGGTTTTATGGGGCTTTGGGAGGTTCGGCCACAGGTGGCGTGGGCGGCGATGGGGCGGCGCTAGGGGGCTTGCTAAAGTCCTCGCCGCCCATGTCGTCATCTTCTTCGTCAGATTTTCCACCGGGTGACTTATTGGCTGAACGGGCTACATCGGCATTACGTTTGGCCAAGTAGGCATCGCGTGTGAAGCTGTATTTGTCCAACGCTGCGTCGTCTAGCAAGGTACCCAGGCGCAAAAAATTGGCCCGCGAATTGACAACGCGAAACGCGTTGGTGGCAATACGGTCGCGTGCTGGGCTGATCTGCGAGACGGGGTCGTATTGGGTTTCTAGCACCGCCGTAATACCATCGCGCACCGTCGAAGGGCCTAGTATGGGTAGCACGATATAAGGGCCGGATGGCACACCCCAGCGGCCCAGCGTTTTACCCAAATCTTCGTTGTGCTTGGGTATATTAATCTCAGTAGCAATGTCTAGCAGGCCGCCAAAGCCAAAAAATGTATTGATGCTGAAACGCATAATACTTTCTACGGTTTTTTGCGGGCGCAGCTGCAACGCGCTGTTTACTGAGGTCCAGGCATCGCTCAAGTTGCTAAAAAAGTTGGTCACACCCGTGCGCAACGCGGTTGGCGTGATGGCCACATAACCTGTCGCCACGGGCTTGAGCACGGCCCGGTCCAAGCCCTCGTTAAAGCTATTGACACCGCGGTTAAACGGCTCAAAAGGGTCGCGTGGGTTGGCATTAGGCCCGGTAGCGCAACCAGTAAGCACTAGCAGTGCAACCAATGCTAACCAACCTGCTAAACGGCTGAAGTAACTGGGGCGCACACTCATTTTTTGGCTCCATTTGAAGGCGCTACCCCACCGTCGGTTGATTTACCGTCGGCTGCTTTGCTGTACAAAAACTGAGAAATCAAATTCTCCAGCACCACGGCTGATTGGGTGCTTTTAATCACATCGCCTTGGGCTAGATTTTTATCATCCGCGCCGGGCTCTACGCCAATGTACTGCTCGCCCAGCAAGCCGCTGGTTAAGATTTTTAGCGAGCTGTCTTTGGGAAAAGTATATTGGCTTTGCATGGCCAGATTGACGCTGGCTTGGTACGATTTAACGTCGAAGGTAATAGATTCCACACGCCCTACCACTACGCCTGCGCTTTTGACTGCGGCGCTAGATTTAAGGCCGCCAATATTGTCAAACCTGGCCGAAACTTTGTACGTGGTGTCGAAATTAAAACTGAGCAAATTAGCGGCCTTGAGCGCTAAAAATAGCAGCGCTGCGCCGCCTATCAGCACAAATAAACCTACCCAAATATCGTTGCTAGAGCGTTGCATACGCACTCTCCCTTTTACAAATTCTATAAATCAAACCGTCAAATTGAAAACATCAGCGCGGTGAGCAAGAAGTCTAGCCCCAGCACCGCCAAGCTGGCCACCACCACTGTGCGCGTGGTGGCACGCGAAACACCCTCGGGTGTAGGCTGCGCCTCAAACCCTTGCTGTATCGCCACAAAGGTGACCACCACACCAAACACCACACTTTTAATGACGCCGTTGCCTACATCTTTCCACACGTCAACGCCGCCTTGCATCTGGCTCCAAAACGCGCCGCCGTCTACGCCAATCATCATCACGCCCACAATGTAGCCACCCAATATGCCCACGGCGCTGAACACTGCGGCCAGTACCGGCATGGCGATTACGCCTGCCCAAAAGCGTGGTGCTAGCACGCGGCGCACCGGGTCAATGGCTGTCATTTCCATATAGCTGAGCACTTCGTCGCGCTTCATCAAACCAATCTCAGCGGTTAGCGCCGTGCCTGCGCGGCCTGCAAACAATAGAGCCGTGACCACCGGCCCAAGTTCCCGCACCAAGCTAAGTGCCACTAACAAACCTAGCGCCTCTGATGAACCATAGCGCTGCAGCGTGTAGTAGCCCTGCAGTGCCATGACAAAACCCACAAACAAACCGCTGACCGCAATAATCAGCAGCGAATAGTTACCCAAGAAGTGAATTTGATCGCGCACTAAGCTAAAACGCTTGAACGTGGGGCCTACCAGCGCAAACAAACGCACCAACAAACGCGCGCCATAGCCCCAGTCGGCTAGCTTGCTACGCGTGGCAAAGCCTACGTCGCTAGGGCTGTACCAGCTCATGGCGCACCTCCTCTACTTTGCACACCCGAGCCAAAATCTTGCTCGACTGAGTTGCCCGGGTAATGAAAGCGCACGGGGCCGTCAGCCAGCGCATTAACAAACTGGTGCACCAGTGGGTCGTTGCTGTGGCGCACCTCGTCGGGAGTGCCTTGGGCAGCTATTTTGCCGTTGGCTAGCACGATAACTTTGTCGGCAATGCGGAAGGTTTCTTCTAAATCGTGCGACACGATAATGCTAGTGAGGCCCAGCACGTCGTTTAAATCGCGGATCAACCGGGCAGCGGTGCCCAGTGAAATGGGGTCTAGCCCAGCGAACGGCTCGTCGTACATCACCAGTTCGGGGTCTAGCGCAATGGCGCGGGCCAGCGCTACGCGCCGCGCCATGCCGCCGCTCAGCTCGCTGGGCATCAGCGTGTGTGCGCCGCGCAATCCGACAGCTGTGAGTTTCATGAGCACAATGTCTTTTACCAAAGCCTCAGGCAGATCAGTGTGCTCGCGCAACGGGAAGGCTACATTTTCAAACACGCTGAGGTCGGTAAACAGCGCGCCAAACTGAAACAGCATGCCCATGCGGCGGCGCAGCGCGTACAAACCGCCGGTGTCCATGGTGGTAATGTCGCTGCCCTCAAACAGGGCTTGGCCGCGTTGCGCTTTGGCTTGACCGCCAATCACACGCAGCACGGTGGTTTTGCCGCCGCCTGACGCACCCATCAGCGCGGTAACTTTGCCACGTGGTACTGTAAAGCTTACGCCATCCAAAATAGCACGTTCGCCGTAACCAAAGCGCAGGTCTTTGAATTCGATCAAAGGGCTGGCGTCGGTGGCAAGGGGCTGGGATGGGGGTAGTGCAGGTGAATCCATAAAAAAATGCCGAACATGATCCGGCTCTTGATCATAA
>JAYSWJ010000229.1:0-3409 GCA_043718065.1 Polaromonas sp. | reverse complement strand
AAATTTCTTGTCCCTATTTCTCCGCTCCTCGAGCCCGTGTCTCAACGGGTGGCCATAGGCCTATGCCACAGCCGGTCGCTTGTAGTGGGCTGGGGTTTCGCTCAGCGGTGGTCGCAGTAGATAAAACAGTACTACGGTTGCCCATCTGCCCTTCTGCTAGCAACCACCCCAGTGGAGCGCAGCAACGTTCGGTGCGCCTATGACAAACAATAAAGGGCCACTAGGTACGTTGGGCATGGGCATACCGTGCGGTGCTGTGTGACCACGAGGTACTAGAACAGTAAAAAGCCAACGAACGAAACAACGCTGCACAACCGCGAAACCTATGCGCAGAAGTCCCAAGAGGTACTACAAATTCGATAGCTGCTCGAGCAGGTTCCACGGCCCGAAAGCAATAAAAGAGCATTAAAAAAGCCGCTAAAAGCGGCTTTTTGAGAACTTGGATAAAGATTAAGCCCGCGCAGAACGCAGCTTGAAGGAAAACTCTTGCAGCGCCGCAATACCGCTTTCTTCAGCGCGCTTGCACCACGCTTGCAAGTCGGTGGCCAGCTGCTCGCGGCTGTGGGTGGTGTTGCTCCACATGTGGCGCAGCTCGTCACGCATAGTGGCCATTTTGTCCAGTACGGGGTGTGCAGCACGGGCCTGGGCCAAATGGGCTTGGGCAGAAGCGGGCACCTTGTCGCCGTCGCGGTGCAACCAACGCTTGGCCGTAGTCAATACCGACAGGTCGCCTTGCTTGGCTTTGATGGCCTCGATTTCTTTGCCGCAGGCTGCGCGCATTTCGCGGGCGTAGCCGGCCATCACTTCATAGCGGTGGGCGATCAAGGCTTCTAGCGTTTTCTCGTCTGCCACGGGTTGAATAGTACCTAGCTGCAATTTAGGCGGCACTTTTTTAACCTTGGCTAAGCCCACCATTTCCATCGCGCGGATGTAGCCCCAGCCAATGTCAAATTCGTACTTTTTTACCGAAAACTTTGCGCTGGTAGGGTAAGTGTGGTGATTGTTGTGCAGCTCTTCGCCGCCAATGATGATGCCCCACGGGCTGATGTTGGTAGAGGCGTCTGGTGCCTCAAAATTGCGGTAGCCCCAGTAGTGGCCTATGCCGTTAATGATGCCTGCAGCGGTGATAGGGATCCACGCCATTTGCAAAGCCCACACGGCAGTACCCGCTGCGCCAAACAAGGCCCAGTTGATGATCAACATCAGGCCCACGCCTTGCCAGCTGTAGCGCGAATACACATTGCGCTCGATCCAGTCATTAGGCACGCCGTGGCTGTATTTGGCCAGGGTTTCTTGGTTTTTTGATTCTGCACGGTACAGCTCGGCGCCTTCAAAAAATACTTTTTTGATGCCGTGGGCTTGCGGGCTGTGCGGGTCGTCGATAGTTTCGCATTTAGCATGGTGCTTGCGGTGAATGCTGACCCACTCTTTGGTCACTTGGCCAGTGCCCAGCCATAACCAAAAACGGAAAAAATGCGCAGGTAACCAGTGCAGATCAATAGCGCGGTGCGCTTGGTGACGGTGCAAATAAATGGTGACCGAGGCAATAGTAATGTGGGTAGTGAACAGCGCATACAACACGATCTGCCACCAAGCCAAATTCCACAAGCCGTGGCCAAACCACTGGATCACTGCATCAAACACTGGAGAATCAAAAACGAACATTGAAATCCTTCAACAATTTAGTTGTCCCAACCGACCCATCAGCCTAATTTTTAGCTGATTGTTATTTTTGTAAGTATCAATAATGTATTTTAAAGCAATGGGCAATCCAAAGGCTGACAAAGGGCTACCGACCATCGCTTTTATCTGCTGTTACATACAGTGTGCGCACTAAAGTATTCTTAAATGTTTTTTTGCCACACTGCTGCAAAAAACCCATCCGTGCCGTGCCGATGCGGCCAAAGACGCAGATAACGCGTAGGGACTTCTGGCGGCCCACTGCACAACCCTTGTGCTCCTTCGACTTTCACATGGGTCAATAGTTCAGCACATTCAAGGGGGGTGAAGTCAGTATTTGCTGCGGTAAAGGCCTGCGCTATGGCTTCATTTTCTTCCGGCAACACGCTGCAGGTGGCGTACACCAAGCGGCCACCGGGTTTCAGCAGACGTGCTGCGCTTTGCAAAATAGCGGTTTGCTTCACATTCAGCTCTGCAATGTCGCTTTGCTTTTGACGCCACTTTAAATCAGGGTTGCGGCGCAACGTACCCAATCCACTGCAAGGTGCGTCAACCAGCACGCGGTCAATTTTGCCTTCTAGCCGCTTAATGCGCTGGTCGCGCTCGTGCGCAATCGCGGCGGTTTGCACGTTAGACAAACCGCTGCGCGCCACACGTGGTTTGAGCGCATCGAGCCGATGGGCCGACGTGTCAAAAGCATACAAGCGCCCGGTGCTGCGCATCATCGCGCCCAGCGCCAGCGTTTTGCCGCCTGCGCCTGCGCAAAAATCCACCACCATCTCGCCGCGCTTAGCGTCTACCAGCAGGGCCAACAATTGCGAGCCTTCGTCTTGCACCTCGATATTGCCGTCTAAAAACACTTTCAGTTTATTCACTGCCGGGCGGCCCTGCACGCGCAGGCCCCATGGCGAATATGGCGTGGGCAGCGCCTTAATACCCTCGCGCGACAGGTCTTTTTGCGCAGCTTCGCGCTTGGTTTTAAAGCTGTTAATGCGAATGTCCAGCGGCGCGGCAGTGCTCAGCGTCTCAATCAACGGCCAAAAGTCATCGCCCAGCTGGTTTTTGAGTGCTGTGGCCAACCACTCTGGCAGGTTGTGGCGGTGCAAATCAAGCAAGCCAGATTCTGGGTCGGCAGGGTTGGTCGCGTCACACGCGTCAAGCCAGGCTATTTCAATATCGCTCAGCGCCGCCTTGATATAGTCGCGCGGCCCAAAAAACCCCAAGATCGCCAGCTTACGTTCACGTGCGCCGCTGCCTTTGGGTGCGCCGAGTGCAAAGGCCTCGTACAGCGTTTTTTTGCGCAGCACGTTGTAGGCCGTCTCAGCCAAAGTAGCGCGTTCACGCGGGCCCAGGTTACGGTTTTCTTTGAAGAATCTGGAGACCACAGCGTCTGCGGGGTGTTCGAATTTAAGGACTTGGCCTGTCAAATGGGCACAGGCGGCGAGGATTTGTTCTGGATGCATGGGGTGTATTGTCCCACTGTTGTTGAAAGACTAACTTTCGGGCTGCTTTAGCTGCGGTGTGTTGGGTAGTTTGCTGCGGTCTAAAATTTACGCTATTGCATCGTGATCTGCGGCAATTTTGTAGCTTGCTGCCGTTCTTGCTTTTTTGTCTTGTACTTTTGTACGGAAGCTGGCAGGCGGCGTACTCAGCTTCGCGGCTGTCCTCCGTGGCGGCCTAGGGCCGCCTACTCCCCCTTTATGCCGCTACGCTGAGTACACCGCCTGCC
>JAYSWJ010000228.1:0-3411 GCA_043718065.1 Polaromonas sp. | reverse complement strand
CAAGCAAAGCCAGACAACATCTATTCCATAAAAAAGCCGACGCATGCGTCGGCTTTTTGCTTTGAGTTAGCTTGAAAATTTAAGCAAAATTCTTCGCTGCAAAATCCCAGTTGACCAAGTTGCTAAAAAAGGTCTCAACAAACTTGGGCCGCGCGTTGCGGTAGTCGATGTAGTAGGCATGCTCCCACACGTCTACGGTCATCAGGGCTTTGTCTGCTGTGGTCAGGGGGGTGCCTGCGGGGCCGGTGTTGACAATATCTACGCTGCCGTCGGCTTTTTTCACCAGCCAGGTCCAGCCAGAGCCAAAGTTGCCGACGGCGCTTTTGACGAAGGCTTCTTTGAACGCTGCGTAGCTGCCAAACTTGGCATTGATGGCAGTGGCCAGTGCGCCGGTAGGCTCGCCGCCGCCTTGGGGCTTCATGCAGCTCCAAAAGAAAGTGTGGTTCCAAACTTGGGCTGCATTGTTGTAGACGCCGCCAGAAGATTTTTTGACAATCTCTTCTAGGGTCATGGCTTCAAATTCGGTGCCTTTTTGCAGGTTGTTCAGGTTGACCACATAAGCGTTGTGGTGCTTGCCGTGGTGGTATTCAAAAGCCTCGGCGCTGTAGTGGGGCACAAGGGCGGTGGGTGCGTAGGGTAATGCGGGCAGGGTATGTTCCATGGTGGCTTCCTTCAGTTGGCTAGTGGGGTGGTTGATAAAACTTTTAAACTTTTCCATTGCATTGTAGAAACCTTTTAAAGGTTTATTGCCCAGCGGGGTTTTGATCTGTTAAAACACATATGCACACTTTTTATTTGCCACCCTGCCCCTGCGCGCCCTACCCCCATGACTACCGCCCATTCCACACCTGCCGCAACATCGGCTGCCAGCACGATTACCCCGCCCACCATTACCCCGCCCACCATTACCCCGCCCACCATCACCTGGACTGAGGGCGAGCAAACGCACACCGTGCAGTGGCATTCTGAACGGGGCGCGCCTGCACCCAAGCGCGTGGTACTGGCAGACGACACCATGAACGCCGACACCGCCTACCGCCTGGCCTGCGAGGGCGTGGGCCTGCTATGGGAAGGTGATTTTCAAAATGCGCGCATGCTGCTGCAAGCCTTGGCCCGGCGCACCGACAGGCTGCCCGAGCGGCAAAAGTTCAAGGCGGACAAACAATCGGCTAGGCTGGCCACCAAGCAGCGCCATGCAGCCATGGCATCCAATACAACCACGTCTGAGCAGGCCGCGCAGCCTGAAACTGGCAAAAATGCTGATTTACTAGCAAAGCCTGCTGCCAACGCCACCCCCGCCCAAGCCCTGGCCGCAGAGGCGTTTCACCACCACCGCCTGCTGCAGTCGCAGCGCGCCCGCGTGTTGGGCATGGTGCTGGTGCCACTAGACGAGGCCTACCAAATCACCCTGCGCCGCGCGCCCGATGTGCAGCTAGCCTGCGCCGAGGTGTGGGGCGCACTAGACGCTACCACCATGGCCACCGCGCAGGCAAGGCTAGTGGCCCAAAAGCAAGCCGCAGGCATGCTGCCCAAACCTACCGATGAACCCACCGCCGCGCCGTTTATCGAGACCTTCGACGAGCCTGCGAAGCCGGCCAAACTGAGCAAATTTGAGCAAAAAGTTATCGTGCAAAGTAAAGGCGCTGTCACTCACGTCACCAGCCTGCGCGAGCTGTTGGGCATGACCAGCACCCACGAATGGCGCAAAAAAGGCGTTGAAGTGCCCGCGCTAGGCCAGGTTAGCAGCGACGGCGTAGACATTTACGACCGCATTCACCCGCATTACGGCGTGTTCTCTCCCGTGCGGGGCGAGTATGTGGGCTTGGTGGCCAAAGCCCCGCTGCCGGTATCGGCGGCGTCTAAAAACGACTTGATTGCCTGGGACATTGGCACCGGCACCGGCGTGCTGGCCGCCATGCTGGCCCGGCGCGGGCTGCAACACATCGTGGCCACCGACCAAGACCCCCGCGCGCTGGCCTGCGCGCGCGACAACTTACAGCGCCTAGACGTAAGCGACCTAGTGCAAGTAGTGCAAGCCGATATGTTCCCGGCAGGCAAAGCGCACCTCATCGTTTGCAACCCACCTTGGCTACCCGCCCGCCCCGGCTCACCCATCGAACACGCGGTGTACGACGAAGACAGCCAGATGCTGCTGAGCTTTTTAAAAGGCTTGCCAGCGCACTTGGCCAAAGGCGGGGAAGGCTGGCTGATCCTGTCCGACATCGCCGAACATCTGGGTTTGCGCACGCGCGACGCTTTGTTGGCCGCTATAGACGGCGCAGGTTTAAAAGTAGTAGCCCGCCTGCAAACCAAGCCGCAACATCCCAAAGTACTCGACGCCAGCGACCCGCTGCACGCAGCGCGATCTAAAGAGGTGACATCTTTGTGGCGATTGGCGCTGGCAGCTTAAAATTTTCGGCTTGGTTTGCAGGTGTTGTTAATTTATTAATACTATTTATTTAATAGCTGCTTAAGCAGTATTTACTTGGGCTACCGGCATATTTTATTATTGAAAGTGCCGTTTTAAGTGGTTTTTTAGTCTCTCATTCTGTTGGGCTTGATGCTAAGTTCGTTGTTCTGGAACGCGAACTGCTGCGGCGTGTGTCCCATGCCAAACGGACCTGCGGCCCTTTATTGTTTGTCATAGGACACACGCCACATCAGCACGCCTGTAGTAAAACTAAGCTTTCAATCGGTGTTGGTCACGGTGAATAGGATCAGTCGCTATTCTTTTGCCAGCAATCACGCCAGTGGAGCGCAGCAACGTTCGGTATGCCTATGACAAACAATAAAGGGCCGCAGGTCCGTTTGGCATGGGCATACCGTGCGGTGCTGCGTGATAGCGAGGTCTTAGCGAGGTCTACGAGCGTAGCCTGTACTCGCTACAAATTCAATAGCTCATTGAGCAGGTTCTACGGCCTACAAGCCCTAAAACGCTTAAAAATCTCCACCGCCACCGTATCCCTGCGCCAAGCTCTCAAACCGCGTCAATTCTTTGATAAACGCCAGCTTGACAGTGCCCGTGGGGCCGTTACGCTGCTTGCTGATGATCAGCTCCGTCACGCCGGGTTCTTTAGACGCTTCTTTGTTGTAATAGTCGTCACGGTAGATAAACATGATGACATCGGCGTCTTGCTCAATAGCGCCTGATTCGCGCAAATCGCTCATCATGGGGCGTTTGTCGGTGCGGCTCTCTACCCCTCGGCTTAGCTGCGACAGCGCAATCACGGGGCATTGCAGCTCTTTGGCCAGCGCCTTTAAGCCGCGTGAGATCTCGCCCACTGCGGTAGCGCGGTTTTCGTCGCTCATTGAGCTGGACACGCTCATCAGCTGCAAATAGTCCACCACAATCAAGCCCAGCTTGCCGCCCATCTGGCGGGCTAAGCGGCGGGCGTTGCCGCGCAGCTCACT
>JAYSWJ010000227.1:0-3418 GCA_043718065.1 Polaromonas sp. | reverse complement strand
CCATACCCTAGGATTGAGCACCACCCACAGCGACGGCAAAGGCAACTTTGACAGCGCGTTTGATACACCGACTGACATCCATAAAAGCCGCACCCGTGTCGATGCCACCACGTTGTATACGCATAACCGTATTACCACCGATTGGCTTAGCAAGCTGTCAGTATCTGAGAGCCGCGACCGTTATGCCAACGACTACCAAACGGCGTTTCCTTCGCAAGATGAATACATCTCAAAAAACCGCATGCTCAACTGGACCAACACGATAGCCTTGGGTGCCGACTGGCTGGCCACGGTGGGCCTTGAGCAGCAGCGCCAAGGGGTGAATGTAGATGATGGTTTTGGCGGTTTGTACGCGCAAAAGCGGCGTGTCAATGCAGGGTTTGCTGGCGTGCAGGGTCAAGTGGGTAGCCATTCGTTGCAGCTCAACGTACGCCGTGATGTAGCGCAGGGCCTAGAAAATCAAAACACAGGTTACTTAGGTTATGGCTACGCCATAACGCCTGCTTGGAAGCTGATTGCCAGCACCTCTACTGCATTTAATATTCCGCCACTGGGCTATTTGTATGCACCGTTTTTCGGCAATCCAGATCTAAAGCCCGAGAAAGCCCGTTCACGCGAATTAGGCCTGCAATACAGCGAAGGCAACCACGTTCTGCGCGCCACGGTGTTTAACACGCGCAGCACAGATCAGTTTGTCTACGACTTCACCAGTTCGCAGTTTCAAAACATCGCCCGCAGCAAAAACAGCGGCTTAGAAGTTAGCTACAACGGCCAGATCGGCAAAACAGAATTGCGTGGCAGCTTAACCTCGCAAAAGCCAGTAGACGAGACCACGGGCGACACGCTGCGCCGTCGCGCCAAGACACTGGCATCGCTGTCAGTAAGCCATCCTATTGGGCTGTGGACACTGGGCGCAGGGCTGAGCTACAGCGGCGCACGCCAAGATGGTAGCAACACGCTGGACTCCTACACCTTGGTTGACGTGTCAGCACGCTACCAAATCACCAAAGAACTCAAATTATTTGGTCGTGTTGAAAACCTCAGCAATGCCAAGTACCAAACAGCGTATGGTTATAACCAATCGCCTAGAGCTGTTTTTGTTGGCATTAATTGGCAACCTGGTTTCTAGTTGAAACATGCGTAATGCTACTGCCATGCTATCCACTACCACCGCGCTGTGCCCTGCCATCTTAATCGCTGCCCCTGCATCCGGGCAGGGCAAAACTACGGTGGCTGCGGCGTTGGCGCGGCTGCATACACGTGCGGGCCGAATGGTGCGTGTGTTCAAGTGCGGGCCTGATTTTTTAGACCCGCACTGGCTGGCCTTGGCTAGCGGTGCGCCTGTGCACCAGTTGGACTTGTGGATGACAGGCGAGGCAGATTGCCGTGTCCGGCTGCACGAGGCTGCAAGCCAAGCTGACCTCATCATCATCGAAGGGGTGATGGGTTTGTTTGACGGGCAACCCAGCGCGGCTGATTTAGCGCAGCGATTTGGTCTGCCAGTGCTGGCGGTGATTGATGCGTCGGCTATGGCGGGTACTTTTGGTGCGCTGGCGTTTGGTCTGCAGCGTTATCGACCAGGATTGCTTTGGGCCGGCGTGTTGGCTAACCGGGTAGCCAGCGCGGGCCATGCAAAGATGTTGGCTGATGCGGTCGACGCGCAGTGCTGGCTAGGCGCACTCATGCGCAACCCCGCGCTACAGCTGCCAGAGCGGCACTTGGGCCTTACGCTGGCGTCTGAAGTGGGCGACGCTGTGCAGCGGCTTGACGCTGCGGCAGATGCGTTGGCAGCTACGCCCTTGGGCCAAATGGATATAGCTGCACTGAAGCGCTGGGAAGTCGCTTTTGCGCCGTCTGATGTTGCAGCGGCGGACGCTGCGCACGCCTTAATCAATCCACAAGCCAGCGGAGTAACGATTAGGCCGCTGCCAGCTTTGCATGCGAGGGTATTGGCTGGTAAAACCATCGCCGTGGCGCGCGACGCAGCGTTTTGTTTTATCTACGATGCCAATCTAGACACGCTGCGTGCATTAGGTGCCAGTGTCGTATTTTTTTCGCCTTTGACCGATGACGCATTACCTGAGTGCGATGCGCTGTGGTTGCCGGGTGGCTACCCCGAGCTGCATACAAAGCAGTTGTCGGCAAATTCAAGTTTTCGATCTAGTGTGGCCGCGCACGTGGCAGTTGGGCGGCCCGTATGGGCAGAATGTGGCGGCATGATGGTGTTGTTTGACCAGATTGCCACCGTTGACGGTGCGGCGCATGCTATGTGGGGCTTGCTGCCTGGCACGGTGACGATGCAACAACGTCTTACAGCGATTGGCCCACAACACCTTAGCATGGGCGATCACAGTTTGCGTGGGCATACCTTTCACTATTCCACCTGCGAGACTACTTTGCAGCCCGTTACCCGCACAGCGCGCCCAGATGCGCAGGCTGCGCCAGATGCAGGCGAGGCGCTGTACGCACAGGGCAGCATCCGTGCCAGCTATTTTCACGCTTGGTTTGCATCTAGCCCGCAGGCTACGGCCGCATTATTTGGGGCTGCACTATGAGCGACTGGCGCGATATCAATTCTGCAACTGCGCAAGGCCCGCAGCGTATAGTATGCTTGACCGAAGAAACCACCGAGTGGCTGTATTTGCTAGGCCAAGAAGCGCGTATTGTGGGCATCTCGGGCTACACCGTGCGGCCTCGGCGGGCGCGCGACGAGAAGCCGCGTGTCAGTGCTTTTTTAAGTGCCAAAATTGACAAAATTTTGGAGCTACAGCCTGACTGTGTTTTCGGCTTTTCAGACCTGCAGGCAGATATTGCCAGCCAGTTGATCAAGCATGGTGTGCAAGTCACCGTGTTTAACCAGCGCAGTGTGGCTGAAATACTGTCGATGATGCACCAAGTGGCCAGCATGGTGGGCTGCGCTGCGCTGGGGAAAGAGCTGATAGCGGGCATGCGTGATCAGATGCTTGCAATTGAAGCCGCAGCCGCCCAGCTGCCGCGCAGGCCCAAGGTGTTTTTTGAAAAGTGGGACGAGCCGAATATGAGCTGTATCCGCTGGGTGTCAGAGCTGGTGGGTATTGCAGGCGGTGACGACTGCTTTGCCGAGCTGGCCACGCAGTCGCTGGGTAAAAACCGCATCATTGCCGACCCGCTAGAGATTGTGCGACGCAACCCTGACATCATCATTGGGTCATGGTGTGGTAAAAAATTCAGACCTGAAAAAGTAGCTGCACGCGCTGGCTGGCAAGACGTCAACGCGGTGAAAAACGCGCAACTGTTTGAAATTAAATCTCCCGATATTTTGCAGCCCGGCCCTGCGGCGTTGACTGATGGTGTAGCGCAGTTGCACCGCATCATCATGGACTGGAGCGCGCAGCATGGTTGATGCACAGCACATCGCCCGCAGCGAATTGATTATTGG
>JAYSWJ010000226.1:0-8581 GCA_043718065.1 Polaromonas sp. | reverse complement strand
ACAAGTCTTTCAGCGGACGGGCTTCGATCAACGAACCGGGCAAGAACGCGCGGATGCCGTTAACCATGACCATCAAGCCGCCTTTGACTTTGCCACTGGTCTGGCCAGAGACAAACTCGCCGGATTCGAGAGCTTTTTCCAGGCTCATCCAGCTGGCCAAACGCTTGGCGGTGTCGCGCGACAAAATAGTGTCGCCGTAGCCGTTTTCGATAGAACCGATCGCCACCGAGACGAAATCGCCTACTTTGACTTCTAACTCGCCTTGGTCGTTTTTAAACTCGGCGATGTCGATGAAGGCCTCGGACTTGAGGCCAGCGTTGACGACAACGTGGTTGTGGTCCATACGCACCACTTCGGCGGTAATGACCTCACCAGCGCGCATCTCGGAACGCGTTAGGGATTCTTCAAAAAGGGCTGCAAAAGATTCTGACATGTAGTTTCCTCATACTTCAAGGATAGCTTCGACGCAAAAACGCGTCTCAATACAATAGTGGGATTACTATCGTTTCTATAGCTGCTTGAGCAAGTAATACGGCTTTAAACCGTGGTTAAGTTAATAAAACCCAAAAGCTAGGGCGCATGCAGCGCGAAAAGAACTCTTGGGGCCTATATGCAAGTGCGCATCTACACACCTACTTTGCTGCGCCACAGGTCTAAAACCGCATCGACAGATTGCGCAATCGATACATCGGAATTGTCCAGTTGCACAGCATCTTGCGCTGGCTGTAAAGGTGCGGTGCTGCGACCAGAGTCGCGGGCATCACGGGCTTCTAAATCAGCGCGAAGACTGTCGAGTTTAGCAGAAATCCCCTTTAAAATCAACTGCTTATAGCGCCGCTCGGCCCTTTGGGTGCCACTGGCAGTCAGGAAGATTTTGAGCGGCGCGGCAGGGAAAATCACCGTGCCCATGTCGCGCCCATCGGCTACCAAACCGGGCAATTGCGCAAAACTGAGTTGTAAGTGCTTCAACGCCTGGCGCACCGCCGGAAAAACAGATACTTTTGATGCACCTGTGCCCATGGCTTCACTGCGAATGGCCTCCGATACGTCGTCCTCATTCAGCAGCACGGTAGAGCCTTCAAATACCACTGGCAGGTGGGCGGCTAGCTTGGCCAGCGCCGCCTCATCGTCCCAAGCCACGTCTGCACGCTGGGCGGCCAAGGCGGTTAAGCGGTACAGCGCGCCCGAGTCGAGGTAGTGATAGCCTAAACGCGCAGCTACCAAGCTAGCCAAGGTGCCTTTGCCTGATGCTGTCGGGCCATCGATGCAAATCACGGGCACGGTGTGGGCTGTGGCGACGCTAAATAAAGCTTCAAAGTAATCTGGGAAGGTTTTGGCGACGCATTTAGGGTCTTCAATGCGCAGCATTTTGTGGGCTGGGTTAAAGGCTGCTAGCGAGAAACACATGGCGATGCGGTGGTCGTCATAAGTTTCAATGCAAGCTGCTTTCCAACCAGTTACCTTGGCCGGCGGTGTAACTTGGATAAAGTCGGCACCTTCGACCACGGTGGCTCCCAGCTTGCCTAGCTCGCAGGCCATGGCTTTGAGCCGGTCAGTCTCTTTCACACGCCAACTGGCAATGTTGCGCAGTGTGGTTGTGCCGTCGGCATACAAGGCCATCACGGCCAGGGTCATGGCGGCATCGGGGATGTGGTTGCAATCTAAGTCAATCGCCTTGAGCGGCCAAGCACCCCGGCGAATGTCTAAATAGTTAGGGCCACTGTCGATGTGCGCGCCCATCATGGCTGCGGCTTCAACGAAGCGAATATCGCCTTGAATAGAATCTTTACCCAAACCTTCAATACGAATATTGCCAGAATCACCCGTAGCAATTGCCCCGAGAGCTATAAAATAACTAGCAGATGATGCATCAGCTTCAACATAAATATCTCCCGGCGATTGGTAGCGTGCACCCGCTGGGATAGTAAATCGCTGCCAACCGTCACGCTGCACTGCAATGCCAAATCGCTTTAGCAAATTCAATGTAATGTCGATGTAGGGCTTAGAAATCAGCTCGCCCACGACGTCGATCACGATGTCTTTAGTGGCGACCAATGGCAGTGCCATCAATAACGCTGTCAAAAACTGGCTAGACACATCACCACGCACTTTGATGGGTGCATCCAGTTGCAAATTAGGTTGGCCAATGTGCAGCGGCGGGTAGCCCTCTTGCCCGGTGTAGTCCACAGTGCAACCTAGCTGGCGCAGTGCGTCGACCAAATCGCCAATCGGCCGCTCGTGCATGCGCGCCACGCCCGACAGCGTGTAATCGCCGCCCAACACGGCCAAGGCAGCGGTCAGGGGGCGCATGGCTGTGCCAGCGTTCCCTAAAAACAAATTGGCTGGGCTGTGCGGCTTGCGGCCACCCAAGCCAGTGATAGTGACGGTATCGCCTGTTTTGTCGATGCTACAGCCTAGCTGACCCAAAGCATCCAGCATGACGCGGGTGTCGTCCGAGTCCAACACGTCGTGCACTGCAGTGCGGCCCGCGCTCAGCGCTGCCAGCAACAGCACACGGTTAGAAATGCTCTTGGAACCCGGTAGTTTTACCGTGCCTTGGGCTTGGGCAAGTGCAGGAAGATCGAGGTAAGCTTGGCTGTACATCAGCAGGTCGCACTAACTAATCAGTGCCTTAAAGAGTTAATAAAAATGTCTGCTATGCGACCTATAAACGGCATATAAGTCCCACATCTTACGCAAACCGCCATGCGCGGATGCCGTATCTACTTGCGTGTCGTCATACGCCACTGGGCACGGGTGAGGCTGGCCTTGTCGATTTCAGCTTCCAGTGCTTCGTTTTCGTCACGCGATATCATTTGCTCTAGCTGCATCATGGCTTTTTGGAACAGCTTAGATTGTGCCAGCAGCTCTTGGCGGTTGGCCATGAACACATCACGCCACATGTGCGCGTCGCTAGCCGCAATGCGTGTGAAATCTCTGAACCCTGGCCCAGCAAGCGACAAGTAATCGCGCCCGTTAGGCTGCTCGTTGATCGCGTTCATCAATGCAAAAGCAATCAAATGGGGCAGGTGACTGACGGCCGCGTAAGCCGCATCGTGCGATTCGGGCGACATTTTTAGCACTTGGCAACCCAGCGCGGTCCACAAATCGGTGGCTTTTTGCAGCTGTACTACCTGGGTACGCTCTGTGGGCGTGATGATAACTTGCTTGCCGTAGTACAGGTCGGCATCGGCATGTTCTACACCCGAGACTTCTTTGCCTGTAATCGGGTGAGTGGCCACAAATACGCCGGCTTGCTCTTTCAGCACGCGGCGCGATGCATCAACCACATCGCGTTTGGTCGAGCCCACATCCATAATCAGCATACTGGGCGTGATCAGGTGTTTGATCGCTTTAAAACTGGCCTCGGTGGCAGATACTGGTACCGCTAGCAGCACAATATCAGCGCCTGACACGGCCATCAATGCCGAAGGTGCTTCTACATCGATCACACCCATTTGGCGTGCGCGCTCGGTCGTGGTGGGAGATTTACTGTAGCCTACTACGCGTTTGACCAAGCCGGCTTTCTTTAAAGCCAGTGCAAACGAGCCTCCCATCAAACCGCAGCCAATCAACCCTAGTTGTTCAAACATCTTCGTCTTTCTTTTTATGGGTTGTAGTCGATCAGGTGCTGGCGGGGTAGCTGCCCAGCACTTTGTAAAAAGCACACAGCTGGCGCAAATCAGCCACGGCTGCAGCCACGTTGGGTTGGGTAATGTGACCGGCTAAGTCGATATAAAAATAATATTCCCACTGGCCTGTGCGCGCCGGGCGCGACTCAAAGCGTGTCATCGACACGCCATGGGTTTTCAGCGGTACCAGCAAGTCATGCACGGCACCGGGTTTGTTGGGTACAGACACAATCAGGCTAGTGCAATCTTTGCCACTTGCGCGCGGCGCGAGCAGAGTGTCAGGCAGGCAAATGATGCTAAATCTCGTGCGATTGAAAGCATCGTCTTGAACAGCATGGGCAGCAATGTGCAGGCCAAATTGTGCTGCTGCACGCTCGCTAGCCAAGCCTGCCCAAGCCGGGTTGCTTGCGGCTAGGCGCGCACCCTCTGCGTTGCTCGACACTGCACGGCGCTCGGCGTTGGGCAAATGTTTGTTAAGCCACTCTTGGCATTGGGCTAGCGCCAATTGGTGGGCTAGAACCACCTCAATACCTTCTAGCGAATCGGTAGAGCGCAGCACGTTGTGCCGCACCATTAGGCTGACCTCGCCTACGATATGCGTGGGGGTGTGCAAAAACAAATCAAGCGATCGGGTGACAACGCCTTCGGTAGAGTTTTCTACGCCAACGACGCCGTACTGCGCAGTACCTGATGCTGTGGCGTGGAATACTTCGTCAAAATTAGCACAGTAAATCAGCTCTACGCTGCTACCAAAAAATTCAATTGCTGCCTGCTCGCAAAAAGTACCTGCTGGCCCCAGTACTGCTACGCGCTGCGCAGCCTCTAGGCTGCGACAGGCGGACATCACTTCACGCCAAATATGGCTGATGTTCTCCGGCTTCAAAGGCCCTGAGTTTTGATCTTGCAAGCCCAAAATAACCTGTGCCTCGCGCTCAGGACGGTACACGGGAGAGCCGTCGCCACGCTTTATTTCCCCTACCGCATTGGCAATGCTGGCGCGTTGGTTGAGCAGTGCCAGTAGTTGTTTGTCTACTGCGTCAATCTCATCGCGCAGTTGAGCTAATGTGCGGGCAGGGGCGTCGCTCATCAGGGTTTCTTTGCGGGAGCAGGTTTAGCAGGCGCGGCTGGGCTAGTAGCGGGCTCTGCGGGGCTGGCGGCAGGCGCGTTGGTAGCCCCCACTATTTTGGCTGCAGCCGTGTCAAACGCTTTGCTGCGCGCTTCTACTGCACCGCGCGTGCCATCGACAATGGCTTTGACGAATATGCTGCCCAACTCAGGCGCGATAGTCTGGTATTTTTTGAATACCGGGGCTTCCATTAGTGCGGCCAGCTGCTTGAGCTCGTCCTCAGAAAATCGTTCCACATAGGCTGGAATCAGCGCACTCTCACGCGCTTTGGGAGATTGCGCGGCTACGAGCTTAAGTGCGTCATCGTTAAATTTCTTAAGCTCGGCGTCTAGGGCGTTGGCGGCTGCTTGGCGCTTGTCCTCAGGCATAACGTCTAGGCGCGGGTTCCAGTTGGACACCACTTGCTGGGTGGCTGATGCTGCCAATTGCTCATGCAGGCGGCCTAATTCAGCACCTTCTTGGGCAGCGATCACGCGCACAGACAATGCGCGCTTGGCATCCGTAGTTTGTGCATGAATAGTGCCTGCAGCACATATAAATACTGCTAGAGCAGCTACGGATTTAATAGTAAATTGATAAGTTGAATGGCGTGTCATAAAATTCCTTAAAGTGAGCACTAGGTGCACAGGGCATGCAGTGCGAGGGACTTAGGCGGCTGGATTGCCGTTATCAGTGTCGCCTTGATTGGCAGTCCCGTTGTTACAGTTTGCATCGCCGGAATTATTGTCATTTTCATCAGGTTCTGCGGCGTCCACTACAGCGTCGTTTTCGACGATGCGCTGCAAACCGCTGAGCTTGGTGCCAGCGTCCAGTGCAATCAAGGTCACGCCTTGCGTGGCACGGCCCAGTTCGCGCATTTCAGCCACCCGGGTGCGCACCAGCACCCCTTTGTCGGTGATCATCATGATCTCATCGTCAGGGTGCACGAGGGTAGCGGCAACAATTTTGCCGTTGCGCTCAGATTGCTGAATGGCAATCATGCCTTTGGTACCGCGCCCGTGGCGGGTGTATTCGCCAATCGGGGTACGTTTACCGTAGCCGTTCTCGGTCGCGGTCAGTACGCTTTGCAGCTCGTCTTCGGCTACCAGCATGGCGATCACGCTTTGGCCTTCGTCCAGCGTCATACCCCGCACACCACGTGCAGTGCGGCCCACGGCGCGTACGTCGTCTTCGTCAAAGCGCACGGCTTTACCCCCGTCGCTGAACAGCATCACATCGTGTTTGCCGTCGGTAATGGCAGCGCCAATCAGGATATCGCCATCGTCCAAGTCCACGGCGATGATGCCGCCTTTGCGTGGATTGTTAAAGTCTTCTAGTGGTGTCTTCTTCACTGTGCCCATACGGGTGGCCATGAAGACGTAATGGTCGGCAGGGAAGCTGCGGTTGTCGCCCGTCAGCGCCAGCACCACGTTGATTTTTTCGCCTTCCTGCAGCGGGAACATATTGACAATAGGCCGGCCTCGCGAACCGCGTGTGCCAGCGGGTACTTCCCACACCTTGAGCCAGTACATACGGCCGCGGTTGCTAAAGCACAGCAAATAGTCGTGCGTGTTGGCAATAAAGAGCTGGTCAATCCAATCGTCTTCTTTGGTCTGGGTGGCTTGCTTGCCGCGTCCGCCGCGTTTTTGCGCACGGTATTCACCTAGTGGCTGGCTTTTTATATAGCCACTATGCGACAACGTGACCACCATGTCGGTGGGTGTGATCAAGTCCTCGGTCGACATGTCTTGCGCATTGTGCTCAATCACGCTGCGGCGCGCGCCTAGCTTGGTTTGGCCAAACTCGGTTTTGATAGCAATCAGCTCGTCGCTGATGATGACCGATACGCGCTCTGGCTTGGCCAAAATATCCAGCAGGTCTTCAATCACCGACATGACTTCTTTGTATTCGGCAACGATTTTGTCTTGCTCAAGGCCCGTTAAGCGCTGCAGGCGCATGTTCAAGATTTCGGTGGTCTGCGCTTCGCTTAAGCGGTACAAACCGTCTTTTTGTAAACCGAACTCGCGCTCCATGCCGTTCGGGCGGTAGTCATCAGCGTTGACTTCACTGCCATCAGCACGCGTGCGGGTTAGCATCTCTTTGACCGTTTTGGATTCCCACGTTTTGGTCATCAACTCGGCCTTGGCCACAGGCGGCGTAGGCGCGTTACGGATGATGCGGATGAATTCGTCAATGTTAGCCAGTGCTACAGCCAGGCCTTCCAGCAAATGCCCACGGTCGCGCGCTTTGCGCAGCTCAAACACCGTGCGGCGTGTCACCACCTCGCGGCGATGCTCAAGAAACACCTTGACCAGATCTTTCAGGTTGCACAGTTTGGGCTGTCCATCAATCAGTGCCACCATGTTGATACCGAAAGTGTCTTGCAGTTGCGTCTGTTTGTACAGATTGTTCAGCACCACTTCGGGGACTTCGCCGCGTTTGAGCTCAATTACCAAACGCATGCCTGATTTATCAGATTCATCCTGAATGTGCGAGATGCCTTCAATTTTCTTCTCGTGCACCAGCTCGGCCATGCGTTCTTGCAGGGTCTTTTTGTTGACCTGGTACGGCAGTTCGTCCACGATGATCGACTGGCGGTTGCCTTTGTCAATGTCTTCAAAATGCACCTTAGCGCGCATCACCACGCGGCCACGGCCAGTGCGGTAGCCGTCGCGCACGCCAGACAAGCCGTAAATAATGCCGGCGGTAGGAAAGTCGGGCGCAGGAATGATCTCGATCAAATCGTCGACAGTGGCATCTGGGTTTTTAAGCAGGTGCAGGCAAGCGTCTACAGTTTCATTCAGGTTATGTGGCGGAATGTTGGTGGCCATACCCACGGCAATGCCTGTAGAGCCGTTAACCAACAGGTTTGGAAACCGCGTGGGCATCACTAGCGGTTCTTTTTCGCTGCCGTCGTAGTTAGGGCCAAAATCTACGGTGTCTTTGTCTAAATCGGCCAGCACTTCGTGGGCAATTTTGGACAAACGGATCTCGGTGTACCGCATCGCAGCTGGGTTGTCACCGTCTACCGAGCCAAAGTTGCCTTGGCCGTCCACCAGCATGTGGCGCAAGCTAAAGTCTTGGGCCATACGCACGATGGTGTCGTACACCGCCGTGTCGCCGTGCGGGTGGTACTTACCAATCACATCGCCCACGATACGCGCCGATTTTTTATACGGGCGGTTGTAATCGTTGTTCAGCTCGTGCATGGCAAACAACACGCGGCGGTGTACGGGTTTGAGACCATCTCGCGCATCGGGCAGGGCGCGGCCTACGATCACGCTCATGGCGTAATCAAGGTAACTGCGGCGCATTTCTTCTTCTAGACTGATTGGCAGGGTTTCTTTAGCAAATTGGGTCATGTCTGGCAGTCTGGAAGGCAAATCGGAAGTGCTACTGGTGGGCTTTATGATCGTCCAATACGACACCGTACTGGACGAAACCCTATGATTTTAGCGGTCTTTTTGCAGCACTTGACCTAATCAAGCCAACCAATGGCAATCTTCTAAAGGCGCACCTCGATTGCCATTTTGTAGCACATTAGCAACATTGCAGCCTTGAGTTACGAGCATGTAACAGCAAATTTGGATGCTAGCGCAGGCTGTGGCACAATCAAAGCACGAGTTAATTTGTTTTGGCAATCTACTCGCCTTCGCACAGCTAGCGCTGTAGTATCAATTTTGAGGATGAACATGAAGAAACTAAATAAAGTAGCAATGTTGTTTGCATCCGTCGCACTGGCAGGTACTGCTTTCGCGGCTGGTTCATCGACCGCATCTGACAACTGGCGCAACGCCCACGGCGATTTGCAGTGGAAAAGCGGCGACGGCACACTGTGCTGGCG
>JAYSWJ010000225.1:0-23125 GCA_043718065.1 Polaromonas sp. | reverse complement strand
CACGCAAGTGGGGACAGAGCAAAATTTCGTACTGGATTGGTTTGTCTCCGGATATAGCCTCGTCTTGAATTTTGATCCGTCCCCATTTGCTTGGTGTGCGCAAACGGTGATGTGCGAACATGGCAGTGCTCTGGTTGTTTGAAGTGTGCGACTACCCAAACGCACAAGGAGTTGTAGCGCAAATAGACGCCTGAACAGCAAGCCAGATCACTATAAATATCATAGCTGCTTGAGCAGTATTTAATTGGGTTGAAGGCCTAAAATACGTTAAAAACAGGCCACAAAACAGCCCAAACGTGCCTCACCCTCAGACAAACCCACAAACCTGTATTCGCGGCGCAGTGCAGGCCTTGGGGTTGCGCCCAATCAGGGCGGCGGGCTCGAGGAACGGACAAATTTGGGATCAGGCATGAGTGCTTGTTTGAGCCGACAGGCGAGTTTGCACATTGACCCCAAATTTGGAGTACCGCAGATGCTCACCCCGCAGGGGGCCGCTGACCGGGGCGCAACCTCAGGGCCTGCACTGCACCGCGAAACCGCGAGATCGAAGGAAAAACATCCTCGCGACATGAAGAACCAGCACTGCACCGCGAAACCGCGATGTTTAAGCGCGAACCAATGCAATAAACTGCCCGCCATTCATACCGCATACTGACACTAATTTCAGTAACGATTTAAGTGTTTCGAGCCGTGTTACCTGCTCAAGCAGCTATTAAATTTATAGTAGATTAAGACAGAGTTTAAGCCATGTAATAAGGCACAATAGACTTTTAAAATTAATATAACGAGGTGTCTCTTGGATATAACGCTGCTGATAAAAGCCGCCATCATGGGTGTGGTCGAGGGGTTAACAGAATTTTTACCTATCTCGTCTACAGGGCATCTTATTTTGGCGGGTGCGCTACTGGGCTTTGACGACGAGAAAGCCAAGGTGTTTGATATTGCAATCCAAACTGGCGCTATTTTCGCGGTGATTTTGGTGTACTGGCAAAAAATACGCAGCACGTTGGTGGCACTGCCCACCGAGAAAAAAGCGCAGCAGTTTGCGCTGAATGTGCTGATCGCCTTCATTCCCGCCGTGGTGCTGGGCCTGCTATTTGGCAAAGTGATCAAGGCGCATCTTTTCACGCCTGTCGTCGTAGCTACTACGTTCATCATCGGTGGCTTCATTATTTTGTGGGCTGAAAAACTGCAAAAAAATACAAGCACCCCCGTGCGCGTGAACGATGTAGACGATATGACGGCGATGGACGCTGTTAAAGTAGGCCTAGTGCAATGCTTGGCCATGATCCCGGGCACCAGCCGCAGTGGCGCTACTATCATCGGCGGCATGCTGCTGGGGTTGTCACGCAAAGCCGCTACCGACTTTTCATTCTTTTTGGCCATGCCTACGTTGATCGGTGCGGGCGTGTACAGCTTTTACAAAGAGCGCGCTGTGCTCAGCATGGCCGATATACCGATGTTTAGTGTCGGGCTGCTGTTCTCGTTTGTCAGTGCTTGGCTGTGCGTGCGCTGGTTGCTACGCTATATTTCTACCCACGACTTTGTGCCATTTGCGTACTACCGCATCGTGTTTGGCGTAATCGTGCTGGTCACTGCTTCAACAGGCTGGGTCAAGTGGGCGGCGTAGAGCACTTTGTCTGTGTGTTCAGACTAATCAAAAGCCTTAATTGATCTGTAGGCCTTGTCTTACTGCACTGCAACATTTTTAGGTATAGCCTGATAAATCTTAGTTTTAAGGTTTATATGCAAGTCAACTCAGGTGCGCAGTCTGCTGGCAGTTCCCAAGCTGCTGTAGGGCCGACGGGTGCTACCAGCGCAGCGCTAACCTTGGCCGCTTTGGGCGTGGTGTATGGCGACATAGGCACATCGCCCTTGTATGCCTTGAAGGAATCATTTAACCCTGCGCATGGTGTGGTGCTTAATACCGCCAGCGTGCTGGGCATACTGTCGCTTATCGTGTGGACTCTTACCCTGGTGGTTACGCTGAAATACGTTACCTTGGTTTTGCGCGCAGAGTACGCGGGGGAGGGCGGCATCTTGGCTTTGCAGGCGCTGGCGCGGCACGCACTGGGTGGTGACAATACGGGCGGCAAAGCGCCTGCCCTGCAGCGGGCATTAATGGGCGGCGTGCTGTTTGTGGGCCTGCTGGGTGCCACCATGTTTTATGGCGATGCGTTGATCACACCCGCTATTTCGGTACTGTCGGCCATTGAGGGGATAGAGGTGGCCACACCCGCCTTTAAACCGTATGTCGTACCCATCACCTTGGCCATCATAGTGACGTTATTTTCGGTGCAACGGTTTGGCACTGCCAAGGTGGGTCGATTGTTCGGGCCGGTGATGATTGTGTGGTTTAGTGTGCTGGGATTTTTAGGTATATTGCAAATCGCTGCCCAGCCCCAGGTGCTGCAGGCCGCGAACCCGCTGTGGGCTGCGCAGTACGTGCTGCAAAACCCGGGTATATCGTTTGCCGTGTTGGGGTCGGTGTTTTTAGCCGTTACGGGTGCCGAGGCTTTGTATGCCGACATGGGCCACTTTGGGGTTAAGTCGGTGCGCCGCGCGTGGCTGTTTTTTGCCATGCCAGGCTTGTTGCTTAATTACTTTGGTCAGGGCGCTTTGCTGTTGGCTGACCCCAGCGCGCTGGAGAATCCTTTCTTTCGCATGGTGCCTGCGTGGGCGGTGATTCCTATGGTGGTGTTGGCTGCCATGGCCACGGTGATCGCGTCACAAGCTACTATTTCAGGCGCTTACTCCATGACCGTGCAAGCTATTTCGCTGGGCTACCTGCCGCGCATGAAAACCGTGCAAACCTCAGGCGATGCGCGCGGACAGGTGTATATGCCGGGCATTAACTGGGCTATGTTAGTGGGTGTATTGCTGCTGGTAGTGGGCTTTGGCAGCTCGTCTAACTTGTCAGCGGCCTACGGTATTGCTATCTCGGTCACCATGCTGTGCACTACTTTGTTAATTACCGTGGTGGCCTTGCGCATGTGGCATTGGCCTGCTTGGTTGGTAATTCCGGTTACTTCGTTAATGCTGGTGATTGACAGCGTGTTTGTGTTGTCTAACGGGGCGAAGATTTTGCAAGGTGGCTGGTTGTCTATCAGCATTGCATTGGTATTGATGGTGGTGATGGGCACTTGGGCACGCGCGGTGCGCATGCGCGAGCGCAACTTGCATGAGTCAGGCCTGACACTGCAAGATTTTGTACCTAGTTTATTAGCCCACGCACCGCACCGCGTGCAAGGCACAGCAGTGTTTTTAACGTCTAGCCCCAACTTGGTGCCGCACGCATTGCTGCACAACCTTAAACACAATCAAGTGCTGCATCAGCGGGTGATCGTACTGCACATGGTGGCAAACGACTTGCCGCGTGTAGCGCCTGCGCAAAGGCTACAAGTCAGCCTGCTAGCACCTAACTTTTGGGTAGTCTGCGCGCACAGTGGTTTTATGGAGCGCCCTAGCGTGCACGATGCCGTCAAACTATTCGGTTACCAAAACGGTATCGACGTGACTGACCTGAGCACCACCTACTTTTTGTCTCGCAGCAGTGCACCAAAGCGCGGCTTGCAAGGCTTTTGGCCGGGGCAGCGTATGTTGTTCAGTTTGATGCAGCGCAACGCCAACCGCGCTGCTGATTTCTACCAACTACCCGATAACCGCACAGTAGAGTTTGGGCGAACTTTGGGTGCATGAGATTGGTGGGCAACCCAGCGGTTAGGTCTTTAGTGCAAATCCGCTGATGGCGGCCTCTACCGCAGCAGCAGCCGCCAGCGGATTCTCCATAGGGAATAAATGTGTGCCGTCCATCCACGCCATGCGGCCTTGGGTCACCTTAGCCGTTGCCGTGGTGCCTACGGCTTTCATCTCGCTGGACTGCAAGCCACCGATAAATGCAGCAGGGCACTGCAGCGGGTAGCGTTTGATATAGCTGTCTAGCGTATGTGGTAGTGTGTTGTAGATTTGCGTTTCGATTTTGCGGTCAAACGCTAATGTGTATTGACCGTCGTGCGTAGTCATGCCGTGGGTGATGTAGTCGCACAACGCAGCGTCGTCCCACAGCGCAAAGGCGCGCTTGCTTTTAAAGTGGTTGTACGCAGCGGCAGCGTCGGGCCAAGCCTGTTTGCGGCGCTGGCTGACGGCACCCGGCGATATACGACCAACCAAGTTGGTGGATTTAGATGCCCCCAGCGCCGTAGCGCGCCAGCCGCCAATCACGGGTGCATCTAGCAGTACCACGCCGCGTACTAGGTTTGAGTGCTTGGCAGCGCACATCAGGCTTAATATGCCGCCTAGTGAATGGCCCACCAGATACGCTGGCGTGCCAGTTTTATCCGACTCGCGCTGCACAAAATCGGCCAGCTGTTGCACCAAGTGCGGCCAATTATTGGTAACCGGGTATTGTGGGTCGTGGCCCAGTTTCTCGATGGCTTTGACTGCAAACCCACGCTTTTTTAGCGACGCAGTCATCACGTTGTACGTGCTGGCTGGAAAGCTGTTGCCGTGCGAAAAAATAAGCAAACTCATAGGTGCAAAACGTGTGACGAGATTTAAATCAGCTTGTCCTGCGGCGTGTTGATCTTGCGCAGTGCACTGCTGCGCACGTTAGGTGCTTTAAGCGGTGTGTCGGTTTGGCCGCCGTTCCACATCGGGTCCTCTAGGCTGTCAAACACTTCACGCAGTTTTTGGCCCCATGTGCCGCGCAGCATCTTAAGATACGGGTTGTTTTCTTCGATGCAGACGATTTTGTCTGATTTGAGTTGCCCCGCTTCGTACACAACTAAGTCTAGTGGCAAACCGACGGACAAATTAGATTTCAGCGTGGAGTCCATCGACACCAGCGCGCATTTAGCGGCTTCGTCCAGCGGAGTATCTAGCGTAATTACGCGGTCTAGCACCGGTTTACCGTACTTAGATTCACCAATTTGAAAGTACGGCGTCTCGGGCGTGGCTTCTATAAAGTTACCTGCCGAATACACCTGAAATAACCGCATTGACTCACTGCCAATTTGCCCACCAAAAATCAGCGATACGTTAAATTCAACCCCCGCTTTTTTCAACGCCTCAGCATCGCGCTGGTACACGTGGCGCACGGCTGACCCTAGTACGCGAGCGGCGTCAAACATGCTTTTGGCGTTCCAGATGGTCAGCGGTTCGCCATCTTCGTTTTTAAGTTTTTCTACTTGCAGTATCTCGCGTACTGACTGGCTTATGCTCAAATTACCCGCTGACAAAAGCGTCATAAATCGGTCGCCAGGTTTTTCGTAGACGATCATTTTGCGAAACGTGCTGATCTGGTCCAGGCCCGAATTGGTGCGCGAGTCGGACAAAAAGACCAAGCCTGCTTTGAGTTTGATGCCTACGCAATATGTCATGCTTTACTCCGTTATTCTTCCGTTATTTTTTATCAGTCAATTTTTTTAGCTGGTACAGCGCGTCTAGCGCCTCGCGCGGGCTGAGTGTGTCGGGGTTGATGCTGCCCAGCGCTGATTCTAGGGCGCTGCTTGCTGTATTGTCTGTCGCTTGCGCGGGCGGTGGCGCAAATAAATCGACTTGGGCTTGCGCTGCGCTTTGTTGCAGCTCTAGCGCCTCTAACACGTGGCGGGCGTGGTTGACCACTGCGGCGGGCACGCCAGCCAGCTTGGCTACCTGAATGCCGTAGCTGCGGCTGGCGGGGCCAGGTTCGATGGTGTGTAAAAACACAATGTCGCGCCCGCTTTCTACCGCGCTGACATGCACGTTGACCGCGCCGTGGTGCTGCGCCGGAAAATCGGTCAGTTCAAAGTAGTGTGTGGCAAATAAAGTAAACGCCTGCGACTTGTGCAAATACGCCGCAATGCCTGACGCCAGCGCCAGCCCGTCAAAGGTGCTGGTGCCGCGGCCAATCTCGTCCATCAGCACCAAAGAATGTGGTGTGGAAGCGTGCAAAATTTGCGCGGCTTCGGTCATCTCTAGCATGAAGGTGGACTGCGCGTTGGCCAAATCGTCTGCCGCACCGATGCGCGTGTGTATCGCATCAATCGGCCCTAGGCGGCAGGCGCTGGCGGGTACGTACGATCCTACAGAGGCTAGCAGCACGATGATGGCTACCTGGCGCATATAGGTAGATTTGCCGCCCATGTTGGGGCCGGTAATCACTTGCATACGCGCCTTGACGTTAAAGGCGGTGTCGTTTGCCATAAAGCTGCCGCTGGAGGTTTCGGCCAAGCGCGCCTCTACCACCGGGTGGCGGCCTGCGCTGATCTCGATGCATGGCTCTTTGATAAATGTGGGTGCACACCAGTTCAGCGTGAGCGAGCGTTCGGCCAGGGCGCACAGTGCGTCTAGCGTGGCCACTGCTTGCGCGCAGGCCGATAGTGCGGGAACGAAAGTTTGCAAATCGTCTTGCAGTTGTTCGTACAACATTTTCTCACGCGCCAGTGCACGGTCTTGCGCACTGAGCGCTTTGTCTTCAAAGGTTTTTAGTTCGGGCGTGATAAAGCGCTCGGCATTTTTAAGCGTTTGGCGGCGGCGGTAATCGTCGGGTACTTTGTCCAGCTGGCCTTGCGTTACCTCGATATAAAAACCGTGCACTTTGTTAAACTGCACCCGCAGATTGGCAATGCCTGTACGTGCTTTTTCGCGTGTTTCCAGGTCAAGCAAAAACGCGTCGCAAGTGTCGCCAATATTGCGCAGCTCGTCCAGGTCTGCGTCAAAGCCGTTGGCTATTACACCCCCGTCACGCACCAGCGCGGCGGGCTCGGGCAGCAGTGCGCTGTGTAATAGCGCGGCGCAGCCCGTGGGGGGCTTTAAAGGGCCTGAAATATAGGCAAAATCGGCCTCTAACCCAAGTAAAACCTGCTCAAGCAGCTCACATTTTTGTAGCGTCTGTTGCAAGCCTACCAGCTCGCGTGGGCGCACTTGGCGCAGTGCAATGCGTGCGGTAATGCGCTCAATATCGGTCATGCCTTTGAGCTGGCTGCGCAGCTTAGCGGCATGGCCATCACGCAGCTGGCCTATCACATGCAGCCGCTGCTGCGCCGTAGCCCGCGCGCGCTGCGGCGACATCAGCCAGCTTTTTAGCGCGCGGCTGCCCATGCCGGTTTGGCAGGTATCCAGCAGCGAGAAGAGGGTGGGCGAATCCTCACCGCGCAGCGTTAGCGTCAGCTCTAGGTTGCGGCGTGTGGTTAATGGCAGGTCGATCAGCTCGTCGTTTTTTTGCAGGCGAAGGCTGCGCACGTGGGGCAGGGCTTTGCCCTGTGTGTGCTCTGCATAGGCCAGCAGTGCCGACGCGGCTGCGTGCGCATGTGCGCTATCGTCTGCGCTGAAGGCTTGCAGGCTGGCCACTTGCAGCTGTGCGCACAGCTTGGCGCGGCCTAAACCGCTGTCAAACTGAAATGCCGGGCGAATAGTCAATGGGATAGACGTGCTGAATTTCAACGCTTTAATCTGCTGCTCAAAAGCAGGCGTCACATCACCGCTGTAAATCAACTCGCTTGGGGCAATACGCGCCACCCATTGCGCCAGCTCGTCGTGCGCGCACTGCGCTAGTTGAATTTCGGACTGCGTGACAGCCAGCCATGCCAGGCCCAGTTGGTTACGCTCGGCTTGGTGCACCGCTAGCAGTACAGATTCTGTTTTGTCGTTCAGCAGCTCGGTGTCGGTCAACGTGCCGGGCGTGACGACGCGCACTACTTTTCTCTCGACGGGTCCTTTACTTGCGCCCACTTCGCCAACTTGCTCGCATATGGCGACTGACTCGCCCAGCTTGATCAAGCGTGCAAGGTAAGTTTCTAGCGAATGAAACGGCACACCCGCCATCACCACGGGCTGCCCGCTTGACTGGCCGCGTTGGGTAAGGGTGATGTTCAGCAGACGTGCAGCTTTTTCTGCATCAGCATAAAAAACTTCATAGAAGTCGCCCATGCGGTAGAACAGCAACGTGTCGGGAAAGTCTTTTTTAAGGCCCCAGTATTGGGCCATCATGGGGGTGTGTTCAGCTGCCATTACGTAGCCGTGTGGTGCAGTGTGCTGTGGTGTTGAATTACAAAATAACCTGCTAGGCCGTCTCGTTTAAGTCAGAGCCTTGGTCACCACGCAATGTGACGGTTTGGCGTAGTGCGGCTTTCTCGCCAGCGCTGGCAAACTGGCTGTACTTGCCCAGCACGGTAACCAATTGGCCGTACACGCGTGGGTTGGCGGCCATGCATTCGTGCTGGTCTAAAAAGTCAGCTTCGCCGGTAAAGTTGCCTACCAATCCACCGGCTTCTTGCACCAGCAGCGAGCCCGCGGCCACGTCCCACGCGTGCAAGCCGGTTTCAAAAAACGCATCGCTAAAACCTGCGGCTACATAGGCCAAATCGAGCGCGGCTGCACCGGGGCGGCGCATAGACGAGGTGATCTTCATCACGTCGGTAAACATAGCAATGTACTTTGGCATGTCGTCGCCGGGGCGAAACGGGAAGCCGGTGGACACCAAACAGTCTTTCATCTGCGTGCGTTTGGACACGCGAATGCGGCGGTCGTTATGGTACGCGCCGCGGCCTTTGGTGGCGGTAAACATGTCGTTGCGCGTGGGGTCGTACACCACAGCCTGTTCGATTTTGCCTTTAACCGCCAGCGCAATGCTGACGCAATACACCGGAAAGCCGTGGATAAAGTTGGTAGTGCCGTCTAGCGGGTCGATGATCCACACAAACTCAGAGTCTTTGGCACCATGTTCGCGGCCTGATTCTTCGGCCCAAATGCCGTGGCCGGGATAAGCCGTGAGCAAGGTTTCGATAATGACCGCTTCGGATTTTTGATCGACTTCGGTGACAAAGTCGTTCATTTGCTTTTGCGCGATGCGAACCGATTCAATGTCCAGCGCAGCGCGGTTGATGATGGCGCCGGCAGCGCGTGCGGCGCTCACGGCCACATTAAGCATGGGGTGCAGATTGCTGGACATAAATTGTGGGGGAAGAGCCAAGTAAAAAGTCGCGCGATGGCGACCACAAAGAAGTGATTTTCCCACGAAATCTGTTCTCTACGGGTTTTTCAGCAGTACAACATAAACCCAGCAGTAAAAAGTAAACATTTCCCTGCTAAATCAAGCATTTACGGCATTTAGCTGCTGGCTCGCTTACAAGTTATTAGGGTTACTACTTAAATGTAAGAGCGATTTGAGCTATGTAACGTAAGTGATTGATATTGCATAATTTTCTAAGCGTGTATACACTTACGATTCATCGGAAACCCCGTATTGGAGCGCGCATCATGGTTGTAGCCAAAAGAAGCAATGTGAATCAGTTGTTTAGTTTTGTGAGTAAATGTGTAGCTGTGCTCGGCTTAGCCGTAGTGTTCAGCAGCGCTACTGTAATGCCTGCTGAAGCCGCGCAAGCTAAGAAAAAACCCGTGGCCGCTGTCAAGGCCAGTGCAAAAACCAGCGTCAAATCTAAAACTGCTTCTAAAAGCGCCATCAAAGTATCGGCCAAATCGGCGGGCAAAAAACACACCGTAGCCGCTACTGGCCGCATACTGCGCGTGTCTGGCAAAGCCGGCGCGAAAGGTAGTGTGATGCGGGTGGTTGCCCAGCGCGGCGCACGCGGCAACATAGCACACGCCAAGATGCAACGCGTGGTGATTCGCGGTAAAAACGGCAAGCGTGTGGTAGTGATGCGGCCTGCACGCGCTATTCAATTGGTAGCGTTCACGCCACCCAAGCCATCGTTTGGCGAGCTGGCAGGCCTGCACGGCATGCAAGACGAGTTAGATTTAAAGTCCAGCGTAGCACTGGTGATAGACCAAGATACCCGCGAAGTATTGTTTAGCAAAAACGATACCGCGGTGCTGCCCATTGCCTCACTCACCAAGCTGATGACCGGCGTAGTAGTGAGCGAAGCGCGCCTAGACATGGGCGAGATGATCGCCATTACCCAAGACGACGTGGACACCGAAAAAGGCAGCCGGTCACGCCTGAAAGTGGGCACAGAACTGCCCCGTGGCGAACTGATGCTACTGGCCCTGATGAGCAGCGAGAACCGCGCCGCCCATGCCTTGGGCCGCACCTATCCCGGCGGCATGGACCGCTTTGTACAGCACATGAATGTGCGTGCTGCACAGCTGAATATGCGTGACACGCGCTACGTAGAGCCTACCGGTTTGTCCAGCCGCAACCAAAGCAGCGCGCAAGACCTGGCCACCTTGGTAGCCCACGCGTCTAATAACCCGCAGCTGCGCCAACTGTCTACCTCGCCCGACCATCAAATTGCCATCGGCGAGAAAACACTGAACTACGTCAACACCAACCGCCTCACACGCAACCCCGACTGGGAAATTGGCCTGCAAAAAACGGGCTACATATCTGAAGCAGGCCAGTGCCTGGTGATGCAAGCCAAGATAGCTGGCCGCAAACTCATCATGGTGTTTTTAGACTCCGCCGGCAAGCTTAGCCGCCTGGGCGACGCAGAGCGCGTACGCAAGTGGGTAGAGAACAACCGCGCAGGCACTGTGCCTGTGCCAGTGAGCGCAGTGGGTAAGACGCCGCAGGGCTAGTGCTATGGATTGCGTAGCTGGTTGAGCAGTATCTATGGCCCGCGAGGGCCATTTTTCTTTTAAAATCGTCTTTTTTTGCTGAGCAGAAGCTGATGTTGTGTGGTGTTATCGCCGTAGACTTAGTACAGTCACTAGCCTAGACTGTCTCGTATACACGTTTGGTCATGCATCAACTGCCCTCTCAACTGGAGTACCAGAAATCTGTCAGTCGCTGCATGCCCAACCGTGCCGCTACCTTAGTTGGCGCGCGTTGGTTAAAGGCATGATACGTAACGGTGTTGCCATTTATGGCGTAATCAGCTTGCTTTGTCGAGCAACCAGCCTGCGAGGCCGCCTCGAACGGCGCGAGTCGCAAGCTCTGATGCTCCCCAGAAAATGAAACTAGTATCAGCTGCTTTGGCTGCTGATTCAGCTAGAGCACGGGTCGGCGAATGGGTGATGAAATAGAACCTCGCGTAGCTGCGCATATCCGCAAATTTCTCAAGGTAAGAATCGTATTCGCCAACACCTGCACCTGACTTAATTTGCACTGCAATCCTTTCCCCGGTTAATGGCGATAGCAAATCGAGATCAATGTCCTTTGTTGTTCCGCCTGTCACTCCGATGCGATTCCAACCAGATTGCCTAAAGATAAGGTCGGTTAGGAATTCGAGATCCTTATGATGAAGCATTTGAACGATTGGCACTAGGGACACAACTAGCGCCTCAAGCGCTCGCTGTGCCGCTAACACGTGAGGTTGTGCAGTGCCATTGATCTTGTGAAGTAGGTAATCCAGTTCGGACACTGAGCAATGCTTTATCCAGTGGTGCACCCTTCGTGTCGCAATCATGCCATCCATCGACAGTCTGGCGTGTTTTAGTTTGATTATCTAGGTATGTGACCGGGGAACTTGCGAAACACCACCAAAGACGATCAGAGTGAAACGTAATCCATAAAGTAGAGGGAGGGGTTTCGTAGAATAACTGGACTTGCTTTACATGACGTGTTGCAACTCCTTGGTCTTTTGAAAACTCCAGTGCTTTTTTTTAACTTGTTGCCAATTCGGTTCTCGACAAAGCCGATCGGATAGTTCCCGGTAGCCGAGCTTCAACGTACCTTCGCGAACGCATTCGCTCGCCCACTCGCTTGATGACCCAAGTTTGATATACAACGCTGTTTCGGCTGGTACTGGTTTATGCGGCATGGCTTGAACTTTCTAATCTGATGTGTTTCGCAAAAGCCTGCAGAATAATCTTGCGATTGCAATTTAGATAAATCATTAGATTCTTTTAAATCGGCTTGGTGTGTTGATATTGAATAATCATACTGATTATTGGCCCAGCTATAAAAAATCTATGCAACACCGCAGTAAAACGCTAACGCTATTGGGTTTTGAGGCTATGAAACCCGAAACGGACTCCGCCCTTCCAAATGCTCCATGTAGTTATTAATCCCCGAGCCTTCGCGTTCTAGGAAACGAGCCACAGCGTCGGCAAACTGGGGGTGGGCTAGCCAGTGGGCGCTGTGGGCGGCGATTGGTAGGAGGCCGCGGGCCATCTTGTGTTCACCTTGTGCGCCGCCTTCGAATCGGTGGTAGCCATGCTCGATGCACCATTGCAGCGGCTGGTAGTAGCAGGCTTCAAAGTGCAGGCTGTCTACGCGGGCCAGAGCCCCCCAGTAGCGGCCATAGGCTATTTTCTGCTGTAAGGGCAGGGTATTTTCAAATGGAAAATCACCGTTTTGAGCCGTATCAACTGCTCGAGCAGCTACTAAATTTGTAGCGTTGGCGGTTGAGGTGTTGGCCCAACAGTTGGTCGGATTTTTATTCAACGCAGTCGCAGCGCTTAACTTGCTGTAGTCGCAGCTGACCGCTATCAAGCTACTGGCAATCGGCTGGCCGCTGTGCAGGGCTATGAACATGACCCAGTTCTCGGGCATGGTGCCTGCCATGGACTGAAAAAACTCGGGGGTGAGGTAGGGCGCGTTGCCGTGCTCTAGGTAGGTGCGTTCGTAGCAGCGGTAGAAAAAGTCCCAGTCGCTGGCGGTGATGGCAGCGCCTTGTGCTGTGCGCCAAGTGATGCCTGCGTCAGCCACTTTGCGCCGCTCGGCGCGGATCTTTTTGCGTTTGTCTTGCGACAGGGTGGACAGGTAGTGGTCGAAGCTGCCGTAGGGCTCAGTCTGGCCATCGAGTGATGGGGTGACGTCCTGATCAGATGTTTCGCCGCCGGGCCGCCCCAAGGCGAAACGCTCCCCGGTAGCGACATGTGCGCTGCCTTCGTCATGTTTTGGGGGCAGCGCACCCTGCAAAGTAGGGAGCGTGGGGGTACTATTCGTCCAGTGAAACTGCACCGTCTGCCGGGCCATCAGCTGGTGGGCGTCGCACATGGTTTTGTCAGCATCAGACGTGAACAGTGCGTGCAATGATGAGATATGGTTTTGCTTGCAAAATGCTAGCTGCTTGAGTAGTAACTGCGGCTTCAAAGCATCATTTACGCATAAAAATCGAGTGCCCGGAACTGGCGTGTACGGCACCGCTACCACAGCCTTGGGGTAGTAGCGCAGGCCGTGCTCTTGGTAGGCACGGGCCCAGGCGTGATCGAAGATGTATTCGCCATACGAATGGTCTTTGATGTACAGGGGCGCGCTGGCCAGCAGCTGCTCTTGTGCGTCTGCCGTGCCTGCGCTGTACAGGCTAACAAACTGCGGCAGCCAGCCGGTGGCCGCGCAAGCACTGCCGCTGGTGTGCAGGGCGGCTAAATATTCGTGCCGCATAAACGGCGTGGGCGCGTCGCTGGTGGCTAGCATGGCGTTCCATTGCTGGGCGTCTAGCTCTAGCGGCGAGGTGTGTACCCGTGTGATGGGCGGCGCTGTGTGTGCGGCGGATGCCAAGGCCGCCGTAGTTAAGGCCGCAGTGGTTAAGGCCGCAGTGGTGTCAGGGCTTGGTGCAGCAGTGCCATAATCTGCAGAGATATTAGACGGATTCATGCAACCTCCGTTCACCCTGAGCTTGTCGAAGGGTTGCGTGACAGAGGTAGGTTTCGACAGGCTCAGCCCGAACGGTTGGTGTGGTTTTCATGTCTTTAAAAATCTGTGTTGCGCAGCTTAACTTTACCGTAGGCGACCTGGCGGGCAATGCTGCCAAAATTATCGCCGCAGCGCAAACCGCCTACGCCCAAGGCGTGCGGCTGGTGCTCACACCCGAGCTGTCGATTTGCGGCTACCCGGCTGAAGACTTGCTGCTGCGCCCCGCGTTTATTCATGCCTGTGATGATGCCATGGCCACCGTGGCCCGCGAATTGGCAGGGTTAAAAGGTTTGTACGTGGTGGTGGGCCACCCCGTGGGTGGCGACCAGCGTACCAAAAGCACCGCAGTGCAGCGCCGCTACAACGCCGCCAGCGTACTGTGTGAGGGCCGCAAGCTAGAAACCTACGCCAAGCGCGAGTTGCCTAACTACCAAGTGTTTGACGAGCGGCGGTACTTCACACCGGGGCAGGGCGTGTGCGTTTTCCAGGTCGATGGCTTTTCTATTGGCCTGCTGATCTGCGAAGACGCGTGGTTTGACGAGCCCGGCCAGCTGGCCAAAGAGGCGGGCGCTGAGCTATTGGCCGTGATCAACGCATCGCCTTTCCACGTAGGCAAGTGCGGCGAGCGCATTGCCCGCATGCGCGAGGGCGCGTTGCACACCGGCCTGCCCGTGGTGTACGCGCACCACGTGGGCGCGCAAGACGAGGTGGTGTTTGACGGCGCATCGTTTGTACTGAACGCCGATGGCTCGCTGGCGGGCAATGCCCCCAGTTTCGTTGAAGATCTGTTTATTTTTGAAGCAAAAAGAGCCGTTCAGGCCGTAGAACCTGCTCAAGCAGCTATTGAACTAATAGCGCCTAAGCAACCTGCACGAACCGACGAAGCCGACCTGTGGGACGCGCTGGTGCTGGGCGTGCGCGACTATATTAATAAAAACGGCTTTCCCAGCACGTTGCTAGGTTTGTCAGGCGGTATCGACTCGGCCCTGGTTTTGGCCATTGCTGTAGACGCGCTGGGCAAAGACCGCGTGCGCGCCGTGATGATGCCGTCGCCCTACACGGCAGACATCAGTTGGATCGACGCGCGCGACATGGCCGCGCGCATGGGCGTGCGGTATGACGAGATTTCTATCGTGCCCGAGTTTGAAGCGTTCAAAGCGTCCTTGGCAGGCGAGTTTAAAGGCTTGGCCGAGGACACCACCGAGGAAAACATCCAAGCCCGCATTCGCGGCACCATGCTGATGGCGCTGAGTAATAAGTTTGGCTCCATCGTGCTGACCACCGGTAACAAAAGCGAGCTGGCCACCGGCTATTGCACGCTGTATGGCGACATGGCAGGCGGCTTTGCCGTCATCAAAGATTTGGCCAAAACCACAGTGTTCAAATTGTCAAACTGGCGCAATGCCCACAACCCGTACGGCACCTGCGACAACCCCATCCCCCAGCGCATCATCACCCGCCCACCTAGCGCCGAGCTACGCGCCGACCAGAAAGACCAAGACAGCCTGCCACCGTATGACGTGCTAGATGCTATTTTGGAACGCTACATGGAAAACGACCAAAGCATCAACGAGATCATCGCCGCAGGCTACGACCGCGCCGATGTAGAAAAGGTCACCCGCCTGATCAAAATCAACGAATACAAACGCCGCCAAGCGCCAGTGGGCATTCGGGTGACGCACCGCAGTTTTGGCAAAGACTGGCGGTATCCGATAACTTCTAAATTTCGGGCTTAGGGTTTTGTAGGGGGCTGAGGTTTTAAATCGGACTGCCGGACGCGAAGGGCGCTAAGGCTGCGCGAAGGACGCGAAAGGAAGACAAAGGAAGATAAAAGAAAAAATAAGTTTAGTTTTCAATAATTTTAGAAAATGCTATGCTTTGGAGAATTAAATCAAAATCTATTGCTACTTGAATTTAAATTTTCGTTTTGATTTGGCATTTTCTTTTTCGCGTCCTTCGCGCAGCCTTAGCGCCCTTCGCGTCCTTCGCGTCCGGCAGTTCGTTCCCGTTTTCAGTATCTAACAAGAGACTTTTATGAAACAAATCACCGCCATCGTCAAACCATTCAAACTAGAAGAAGTCCGCGAGGCTTTGGCTGAGTGCGGTGTTACCGGCCTCACAGTCACAGAGGTCAAAGGCTTTGGCCGTCAAAAAGGCCACACCGAGCTGTACCGCGGTGCTGAATACGTCGTAGACTTTTTGCCCAAAGTCAAAGTTGAAGTCACCGTCAAAACTGTAGATGTAGACCGCTGCGTCGACGCTATTGTCAAAGCCGCCCGCACCGGCAAAATTGGCGACGGCAAAATTTTTGTCACCAGCGTAGAGCGCGTGGTACGCATCCGCACTGGCGAACAAGACGAGGCTGCGGTATAGCTGATTAACTGCGTACGCGGCTGTCGCCGCTCAGCATAGTTTTCTCTACAAACTTTGAGGCAACGTGGTATTTGTTAGACAGGGCTACGGCAAAGCCGCCATAGTCGCTGCGGCCAATGATTCTAGGCCAGCAATAAAAGATTCGCGGCTAATCTTTGCGCCTGCACGCGTGAGGCCGTCGGCTACCATGCGGGCGGCTAGGTAGCCCTCCATAGTGGAGAAGTTGGCTTTCACACCCTTGCCATGTGCTGTCAGCGCAGCGGCAAATTCACGCGCAATCGGTGTCGCCATGTTGTAGGGCGAGGGCACCACTTGGGTCACCACTACGCCAGCAGCGTCTTTGCCCAGCTCGTCAGACAGTGCCTGCGTGCCTACAAAAGATACGTTGTAGAACTGACCGCCGAAGCCAGCAGCCTTTGCAGCGCGGATAAATGCTGCGCACGATTTGTAGGCGCTTACCTGCACGATAGCGTCTGCGTTGCTGGCTGCCAGCAATTTAGCAGCGGCGGCTACGTCTACCGAGTTGCGTTCTACGGTGGCCACGGCCACAGGTTTATGGTTAAGCTCGGCCAGTGCCTTGATGACGCCGTCTAAACCCGCTTTGCCGTAAGCATCATTTTGGTGGAACACCGCAATGCGCTGCAAGCCCAGGGTGTTGAGTTGTTTGACGATGACGGCGGTTTCTTCGTTATACGACGCGCGCAAGTGAAAGACATTTTTATTCATCGGCTCGCGCAGGCCCATGGCGCCCGTGAATGGTGCAATGAACGGCACGCTAGCCCTTGTCGCTAAAGGCAGGGCGGCCAGTGATGTGGGTGTGCCGATGTAGCCAAACAAGGCAAACACATCGTCGGCCAGCAGCTAGCGCGTGTTCTGGGCGCAGCGCTCGGGATCGTAGCCGTCGTCTCTAGCCACAATTTCAATTTGCTTGCGGTAAATGCCGCCTTTGGCGTTGAGCAGGTCAAAAAATACCTTGGCACCCGCGTTGAACTAGATACTTAACTGGGCAGCTGGGCCGGTGAGTGCAGCTGATTGGCCGAGGATAATTTTGCTGTCTGTTTGCGCTTGGGCGATACCAAAACCTGCAGTTGCGCTGGCAGCGGCAACGATGGAAAACTGTCTTCTGTTCATAGTGCTTAGTTAAACGGGGTGCATAAAAGCACAACCGTTGTGTGTAAAAAGAAACACCATTTTACTGTTGTGTGACTTAGTAGACAGCTGGGTTATGTACCCAACGAGTAAGTTCTATTCCGGTAATTTTTATCGTGTGCACTTAATTGGCTGCGTTACCTCACTTACGGCCTCACATGCCTGACAAATGCGGCTTAGGGTTCATGCCTGCCGCCTCAATCAAATGCTCGCACAGCGAATCTACCTCGGCCTCCATGCGCACCATGTCCATTTGCCAGTCGCCTACAAAACCTTCGGCTACCGAGGTTTGCAAAAAGGCGATCAACTGCTCGTAGTAGCCATTGGTGTTGAGCAGGCCAATGGGTTTGTCGATATAGCCCAGTTGCTTTAAGGTCCAGATTTCAAAAAACTCTTCGAAAGTGCCTATGCCACCGGGCAGCGAGATAAACGCGTCGGCCCGCTCGGCCATCATGGCTTTGCGTTCGTGCATGGTTTTAACGATGTGCAGCTCGGTGCAGGCGGGGTTGGCCCATTCGCGGTCGACTAGGCCCTGAGGGATGATGCCCACCACCGTACCGCCTGCGTCCAGCGTGGCCTGCGCCACGATACCCATCAGCCCGTTTTTGCCGCCGCCGTAGACCAGCTGCCCGCCATGGCTGCCAATCCAGCGGCCCACCTCGTTAGCGGCAGAGGCAAAAGCCGGTTGTGCACCGTCGCGCGAGCCGCAGTACACGCATAAAGAAAAAGCAGGTTGTGTCATATTTTAGAAAGACTTAAAAGCGTTGTACCAGCGCCGCCAGCCAGACCCCAGCGCACAACAGCACGCTGAGCAGTACAGCGGCAGAGCCCATGTCTTTGGCGCGTTTAGACAGGTCGTGCCACTCGGGGCCAATGCGGTCAATAGCGGTTTCTATGCCGGTGTTGAGCAGTTCGGTAATCATCACCAGTAGCACCACGGCTACCAGCATAGACACTTCTAGCCAACCGCGCCCCACCCAAAAGGCCGCAGGCAGCATCACGATGCTGGCCATAGCCTCTTGGCGAAAAGCGGTTTCGCCCCAGCCCGCACGCAGGCCTTGCAGTGAGTAGCCGGTGGCATGCATCAGGCGGGTGAAGCCGGTGCGCGATTTTTGGGCGTCGGCGGGTTCGCGGTCGGCAGATTGCTCAGTTTGGGTGGTCTGCGCAGAATGATGGGTGTGGTTAGATTCAGTCATACATGGATTGTCGCGTAAACACTGCCTAGGTTGGTGCTTTGGCATAGCAACTCTAAGCCTAAGCCTGAGCTCAGCCTAAGCGAAAACCCAATTTAAAACCCAAGTTAAAACTCAAGCCGGTGATGATTTGCTCATGGGCGCATGGTTGACCAAGCGCGTGCCTGCCAGCACGTCGTGCACAAACTGCTTGGAGCTGTGCAAGCGGCTGAGCAAAGCGTATACCACCACCCAAGCCGTCAAAACCAGCGTGATCTGCCCGCCAGAGGGTTTAAAAAAAGCCATCGCTGCAAGCGGCGGCACAAACCACAACCAGCTTAAAACATAGCGTGCCAACGCACGCCGCTGGCTAATTTGCTGGCCTTGCACATCCACCACACGGATGTGCCAAGTCTTCATGGCCAAGGTTTGCCCTTTATGCCAAAACCACACCAAATACACGCCAAACACCACAAACAAGAAGCCTTGCAATAACGGGTGTTGGCGCGCGTCCATGGCATTGCGCATTTGCCCCAAGGTGCTGAACAACCAAGTAGCAATAAACGCAACTGCAAACATCAACATGCCCTCATAGAGCCAGCAGGCCATGCGCTTGCGCAAGCCAGCCACTGCCAAGGTTGGGCTAATGGGTGCTGTGTCAAAATGGGAAGTGGGTGTCATAGGTCAGATAGATGCTATAAATTAAATAGCTGCTTGAGCAGATTTTACTTGGGTTAGAGGCCTATTTTTCATAAAATAGGTGCTTGCGCAGGGTATTTTTACTTCTCAACTGCCTATTTTAAGCAGTTGCAGCGCGCGCGGCCCAGAGTTTTAAGGGCGTGGGGTGGCCGCACTGTCAGCGCTGGGCACCATATCGGCAGACGATGCCGTGGTTTTGGGCATCAAGCTATTGCTGGTTTGCAGATGCGGTGACACCGCAATTTTGCGTGCAGACGGTGCCGGTTGACTGGCTTGCCGCTCCAGCACCTTGGCGGTGCCAAATTGTGTGGGAGGCGAGTTTTTCAAAGGATCTGCAGGGATTTGGCGTGCTGCGGTGCCCAAGCTTGGTTTGGCAGACCCAGCAGCCAAGGCTTGCTTTTCTTGCGGGCTGAGCAATTGGTAGGCTTGCCACTGCGCGCTGCGCTGCTCAGAGGTCAGTCCATTGGTCAGGGCGCGGTTTTCAGCAAAATTAAGGCGGGCCTGGGCGCGTTGTTGCGGGCTCAGCTTGGCCCAGTCGCTCATGCGCTCTTGCAGCTTGCTTTGCTCAGGCGCGGGCAAGCTAGCGTAGTTGTTCGACAGCGCAAGCCATTTGTTCTTTTGGTTGGAATTCAGCGTAGGCCATGCAGCCATTAGCGGTGTCAAAGCCGTTTGCTGGGCAGGTGTTAATGCTGTCCAGGCGGCACCGTTGGGGTCGGTGGCAGGGGTGCTTATGGCTGTTTTAGTCTGCGCCTTGGCAGGCAAAGTCAAACCCACCAGCACCCACACCAATACAGTCGCACTAATGGCAACTGCGGCAGTCAGGGCTGGTACACGAAAACGCATGGTGAACAAATTAAGACTCTGCTGGTTTAAGGCTGAGGTGGGCCAAATTTTAAAAATTGGGCAAATCCTGGGTCAGTGTGCGCATCGGGTGGCAAGTCGTCGGTCAGCAGCTGTACATCTACCGCCGCAGTGTCGTTGGCACTTTGATCGTCCACCATACTGCTGACAGCCATCAAACCCACCACTAGAGCCAGCAAGGGCAGTGCAGATGCGATACGGTTAAACCATGACACGCCATCGTCGTTAAAGCCACCACCTAGCGCCGCAGCGCCGCCCGACATAAAGATTGACGGCGCAGTCTGGTTGGCAGTGACGGTCAATTTCGGTCGGCGGGCAATGGCTTGCTGGCGGGCTACGCGCAGGCGCTCAGAAATATCGTGGGGCAACTGCTGCTCGTTCAAGCGGGCCGTAACCTTCAGGCCAAAACGGTCTTGCAGTGCATCACAGTGCGCATTGCTTAATTGCGAGTTGTTTGGCGTATTAGCCAGATTATTTAAATTTATCATAGTCGAATTCCCTTGGCATTGAGCGCTTTGCTGAGCGCGTGGACTGCTCTGGAACAGTGCGTTTTTACGCTACCTTCCGAGCAACCCATAGCCGCAGCTGTTTCAGCCACGTCCATCTCCTCCCAGTAACGCATCAGGAAGGCTTCTCGTTGACGCGCTGGCAGTTGCTGCACTTCGGCATCAATCTCCTGCAAGGTTTGTGCCCGCTCAGTGCTGGTTTGGGCGCTTTCAGTGCCTTCGGAGTGGTCTAGCGACTCTAAAGTTTCCAATAAATCAAATTCACCATCCTCGCCTGCCACGGCAAAGTCGCTCATATTGGAAAAAATGGCGCTCCGGGTCTTTCTGCGCCTGAAAAAGTCTAGCGTGGTGTTGGACAAAATCCGGTGAAACAGCATGGGCAGCTCGGCTGCGGGCTTCTGTGAATAGCTCTCGCACAGTTTGATCATGCTGTCTTGCACAATGTCTAGCGCCGCTTCTTCGTCGCGTACGTGGTAGACCGATCGTTTGAAGGCACGTTTTTCGATGCTTTTCAGGAAATCGGAGAGTTCTTGCTCGGTGGCCAAAGGGAAGACTTGTCAGTTATGGGGCTTAGGGGACGCAACGCAGGACGCGCGTCTGAATGGGCAAATTATGGCATTGCGTGGGCGCTTTTCGGCTTTTCAGGCCAGTTTTTGCTGACACTGCCACGAAAATCGCATATTGCAGTGCGATAATATTAGACTGCTAATTTAAAACCAGCAAACGGGTTCTGATCCGAGTCGCAGTAGCGCACTCCATAGTCAGAGCGCTTAAGTCCCGCAACGGCTTCGCAAGAGCGCGTGAGGGGCAACACTCAAGTTTCGTTAGAGAAGCTTTGAAAGGTTGAATATGGAAATCTCTAAGGCTGAAATCGCCTCTGTTGCGACATCGACAGCACCTAGTACTAGCTCGACCTCGGTGGGCCAATTGCCCGAATTGCGCGGTGCCGAAGTCCTAGTTAAAACACTACAAGCCGAAGGCGTCAAGTTCGTCTGGGGCTACCCCGGCGGTGCTGTGTTGCACATCTACGACGCTTTTTATAAGCAAGACACCATGCAGCACATTTTGGTGCGCCACGAGCAAGCCGCAGTGCATGCAGCCGACGGCTACGCTCGCGCCACGGGCGACGTAGGTGTGGCACTGGTTACCTCTGGCCCGGGCGCAACCAATGCAGTTACCGGCATTGCTACGGCTTACATGGACAGCATTCCGATGGTGATCATCACCGGCCAAGTGCCTACGCACGCGATTGGCTTGGATGCCTTCCAAGAATGCGATACGGTCGGCATTACCCGCCCCATCGTCAAACATAACTTTTTGGTCAATGACGTACGCGATTTGGCCGAGACTATGAAGCGCGCTTTCCACATTGCCCGCACTGGCCGCCCCGGCCCGGTGGTGGTGGACATTCCAAAAGACGTGAGCTTTAACAAAACGCCTTACGACGCAGCCGAGTACAAAAAACCAGTGGAGATGCGCAGCTACCAGCCCGTGCGCAAAGGCCACGGCGGGCAAATCCGCAAGGCGCTGCAATTGCTGCTTAACGCCAAGCGCCCCTATATTTACACCGGCGGCGGTGTGATTTTGTCCAACGCCAGTGCCGAGCTGCGCACGCTGGTCGACATACTGGGCTACCCGGTCACCAACACCTTAATGGGCTTGGGTGCGTACCCGGCCAGCGACCGCAAATTCTTGGGTATGCTGGGCATGCACGGCACGGTAGAAGCTAACCAAGCCATGCAAAACTGCGACGTGCTGCTGGCTGTAGGCGCGCGCTTTGACGACCGCGTGATTGGCAACCCCAAACACTTTGCGCAAAACGAACGCAAGATCATCCACATCGACATCGACCCGTCCAGCATTTCTAAGCGCGTGAAGGTGGATATTCCTATCGTGGGCGATGTGAAAGATGTGCTAAACGAGCTGATCGCCATGATCAAAGAGTCCACCACCAAGCCTGATGCCAATGCATTGGGCGCTTGGTGGAGCACGATCGACAACTGGCGCAAGCGCGACTGCCTGACCTACGACAAAGGCAATAAAGACGTCATCAAACCGCAGGCCGTAGTGCAAAGCCTGTGGAACATGACCAAGGATACTGAGACTTACATCACCTCCGATGTGGGCCAGCACCAAATGTGGGCGGCGCAGTTTTACCGCTTTGACGAACCACGCCGCTGGATCAACTCAGGCGGCTTGGGTACCATGGGTGTGGGCATTCCGTACGCTATGGGTATCAAGCTGGCCAAGCCCGAGGCCGAAGTGTTTTGCGTGACAGGCGAAGGCTCGGTGCAAATGTGCATTCAAGAGCTGTCTACCTGCTTGCAGTACAACACGCCGATCAAGATTGTTTCACTGAATAACCGCTACCTTGGCATGGTACGCCAGTGGCAAGAGATTGACTACGAAGGCCGCTACAGCCACAGCTACATGGACGCGCTGCCCAACTTTGTGAAGCTGGCTGAGGCCTATGGCCACGTGGGCATGCTGATCGAAAAACCCCAAGACGTAGAGCCTGCGCTGCGCGAAGCGCGCAAGCTGAAAGATCGCACGGTATTTATGGATTTTCGCACCGACCCCACCGAGAACGTCTACCCAATGGTCAAAGCGGGCAAAGGCATCAACGAGATGCTTCTAAGCTCTGAGGACCTTTAATTTTAAGGTAAATAGGCCTGTAACCCAAGTAAATCCTGCTCAAGCAGCTATTGAATTAATAGTATTTTTAAATTTAGATAAATCTATTTGCAGCCAAGTCTGTGCATTACCGTGCACAGGGGAGGGCTCAGAAAAGAGGAATCCCATGAAACACATCATTGCAGTTTTATTAGAAAACGAACCCGGCGCGC
>JAYSWJ010000224.1:0-3439 GCA_043718065.1 Polaromonas sp. | reverse complement strand
TGACTGATGGTGTAGCGCAGTTGCACCGCATCATCATGGACTGGAGCGCGCAGCATGGTTGATGCACAGCACATCGCCCGCAGCGAATTGATTATTGGCGGGCAAAAAAGTGGTAAGTCGGCGCGCGCCGAAAAGCTGGCAGCGCAGTGGCTGGCCATGTCGCCCACGCACACTGCCGTGCTGGTAGCCACAGCGCAAGCGCACGATGCCGAGATGCACGCCCGCATAGCCCGCCACCGCGCCGACAGAGCGGCGCGCGTGCCCGCTATGTGCACTGTTGAAGAACCGCTTAATCTGGCAGATGCGCTAGCGCAGCACAGCACGCCACAAACCTTGCTGGTGGTGGACTGCTTGACGCTATGGTTGACAAATCAACTCTTTGCGTACACAGCGCTAGAGGCACCATCAGCACAAAATAATGCGCCAAATAGGCCTGTAAGTACCGATAATACTGCTCAAGCAGCTCTGTTATTAATAGCAATTAAGTCAGCTACAGGCCCCGTGGTCATCGTCTCTAACGAGATTGGACTGGGCGTGATTCCGATGGGGAGCGATGTGCGCGCCTATGTTGATGCGTTAGGGCGGCTTAACCAAGATGTGGCCCATGTATGCCAGCGCGTTACGCTGATGGCAGCGGGCTTGCCGCTATCTTTGAAAGACACTTAATGTTAAAACTATGGCAATGTGCACTACTGTGCCTGTGTGCTGTTGCGCAATCGTCAGCTTGGGCGTTTGATCTGGTGGATGATCGCCAAGTCACCGTCACTTTTGCCCAATCGCCGCAGCGTATTGTGAGCCTGTTGCCATCGCTGACCGAGACCGTGTGCGAACTAGGCCAGTGCCAGCGCTTGGTGGGTGTGGACCGCTATTCCAACTATCCTGCTTCGGTTAAAAAACTACCCGAAGTGGGCGGTGGCCTTGACCCGAATATCGAAGCTATTGTGGCGCTGCGGCCTGATGTGGTGCTGATGGCAGTGTCGTCACGCGCGCACGAGCGGCTGCAATCACTGGGCATAAAAGTGTTGGCACTTGAGACTAAAACTCATGCCGACGTGCGCCGCGTACTGGCGGTGGTGGGCCAACTGCTACAAATACCTGCACCACAGGGGGCTGATCGGGTGTGGCGGTTAATTGATGCAGGCATGAGCGCGGCAGCGCAGTCGTTACCCGCCAGCACCAAAAACGCCAAAGTGTATTTTGAGGTTAACCGTGCGCCGTATGCAGCAGGCGCGTCGTCTTTTATTGGCGAGACATTAACGCGGCTGCAGGTAAAAAATATCATCGGGCCAGAGCTAGGGCCATTTCCAAAAATTAACCCAGAGTTTGTGGTGCGGGCTAACCCCGATATCATCATGGTGGGCGACCGCAATTACCAAGGTATGAGCGACCGCCCCGGCTGGGCTGCAATTCGCGCGGTTAAAGATAAAAGAGTGTGTATTTTTAAGCCAGATGACTCCGATGTACTGGTGCGCCCGGGTCCGCGCATGGCCGAGGGTGCGCGCATCATGGCGCAGTGTTTGGCTGATGTAGCGCAGCGCAAAGCGCCTTGATGGCTCGACTTAAAGCTTTTAGATTTCACAGCCTAAATCACACCGTAACTTCATACCGTGAACCCCAGCATAAACACCGTTAACGCATCACCGCTTGCGCTCCGCATGGGTCAGCGTGGCGTATGGCTAACGCTGAGCCTGTTAGCCGCCAGCGCACTGCTGGTGCTGGTAGGGGCTAGCGTGGGTAGCACAGGCTTTAGCAGCCTACAGCACGCGTGGGACGACCCGCTGTCGCGCCAAATTGTGTGGGACATTCGGCTGCCGCGCACGCTGGGCGCGTGGTTGGCGGGCGCATTGCTGGGCTTGGCCGGTGCGGTGGCACAGGGGCTGTTTCGCAACCCATTGGCCGACCCGTATTTGCTGGGCAGTGCCTCGGGCGCATCGGTGGGCGTAGCGGCTGCGTTGGCGCTGATGGGCGTCAGCCCCATGACGCAAGCTTTAGCCGCCAGGCTGGGGCTTACCGGCGCGGCGTTTGTAGGTGCGGTGCTGGCGGTGCTGCTAACGCTGGCGTTGGCCAAGGGCGTGGGGCACACGCTGCGGCTGCTGCTAGCGGGCGTGGTGGTGGGCGTAGTGCTGGGCGCGGTCAGCGCGTTGATCACGCTGTGGTCACCCGAGATTTTGCAGGCTATGCAGGCGTTTATGTTGGGCTCAACTGGCTTTGTAGGCTGGGCTGCTTGCGGCATTATGGCAGTGGTGTGGGCACTGTGTTTGTTAGTGGCCATGCTACTTAGCCGGGCATTAGATGGCTTAAGTTTGGGCGAGGCTACAGCGCAAAGCTTGGGGCTGCAACTGCCGCAGCTGCGTGCTGCCTTGGTGTTGGTATTGGCATTGGCCACGGGCACCGCAGTGGCGCAAACCGGGTTGATAGCTTTTGTAGGCTTGGCCGCGCCGCATTTGGTGCGGGCTGCAGTTAAGGCACGGTACGCGACGCTGCTGTGGTTGTCTGCCCTGATGGGTGCGGTGTTGTTGTGCGCCGCTGATGTGCTGGCACGGTGGTTAATTGCGCCGCAAGAGCTGCCCGTGGGCTTGCTTACCGCCGTACTGGGTGGCGGCTATTTGCTGTGGCTGATGTACCGTGGGCAAGCCCTAGGTACTACTAGAAATACTTGATGACTATGAAAAAAATAGCTGTTCAAGCAAGTAATGTTAGTGCCAGTCTTGCAAAACACCCAGTGCTGCATAACATCAATGCGCAGTTTGCTGCCGCGAAATGGACCAGTATTGTCGGCCCCAATGGCGCAGGCAAGTCGACGCTGCTCAAGGTGCTGGCCGGGTTGCTACCGTACATCGGGCAAGTGCAGCTGCTTGGAAATAATTTAGCCGATTTACCTGCTCGCACACGGTCGCGCCACATGGCCTGGCTGGGCCAAAACGAAGGTGGTGCTGACGACTTAACAGCGTATGACGTAGCCATGCTGGGCCGCTTGCCGCACCAAGGCTGGCTGGCTGCGCCCAGCGCGGCAGACCACGCAGCGGTAGAGCAGGCGCTAAAGATGGCACAAGCCTGGGACTGGCGCGCCAGAGCACTAGGCTCGCTATCGGGCGGTGAACGCCAGCGGGTGCTGCTTGCTCGCGTGTTAGCCGTTCAGGCTGACGTGCTGTTGATGGACGAGCCGTTGCTTAACCTTGACCCACCGCACCAAACCGACTGGTTGCACACGGTGCGCAGCCTGGTGTCACGCGGCACCACGGTGGTAAGTGTGTTGCACGAAGTGTCGTTGGCACTACAGGCCGACAGCATGTTGATCGTAGCGCAGGGCAGGGTGCAGCACCACGGTGCATGTACAGATGGTTTGACACACCGTGCGCTAGAGGCCGTGTTTGACCACCGCATTGCAGTACACACTGTAGGCGGTATGCAGGTGGCTGTGCATGTGACGTAAACCAGT
>JAYSWJ010000223.1:0-3457 GCA_043718065.1 Polaromonas sp. | reverse complement strand
ATTGTGTTTCTCCTGTAAAAGTGGAATTAGATGAAGTGATCTTGTGGATCACTAACCTACGGTGTAAAATGGAACACCGATCCGTATTATATGGAACTATGTTCCGTTTAATAAAACAAAGAGAAACAATGCGTAAAAAAATAACCGCTTTGGATGATGACGTTAGGACTGATGCACCACAGCCTCGCCCATTACGTATAGACGCACAGCGCAGTAACGACGCATTGCTTGAAGCGGCTTTGGCTGTGTTTGCCACCTCGGGTGTGGACGCGCCGGTACGCGAGATTGCAGACAAGGCAGGTGTTGGCGTCGCCACCCTGTACCGCCGCTTTCCGCAACGCTCAGACTTGGTAGTGGCAGTTTTCCGTGAAAAAGTTGATGCTTGCGCAGATGCCGCGCCGCTCTTGTCATCAGAATATGCGCCGGGTGAGGCGCTGGCGCGGTGGATGCAGCGGTATGCAGACTTCATCGCAACCAAACGCGGGCTTGCAACCGCGCTGCACTCTGGCGACCCAGCGTTCAGCACTTTGCCTGCGTACTTTGATGCGCGGCTCCAGCCTGCGCTTGGATCATTGCTTAACGCAGCAGCTGCTGCGGGCGAGGTGCGCACTGACATTGAGCCCTACGATCTACTCCGAGCGGTTGGCAACCTGTGCATGTCGGTTCGTGATGACCGAAGTGATTATGCGCAACGCATGGTTGCACTACTCGTTGACGGCTTGCGCTTTGGCGCAACCCATCAACAAAAAGACGCTAGCCAAGCCTAGAAATAGCCACTGCTTTGCATGTCAGCAAGCAAGCCCACTTCCTGTGGCTGCCATCCAACGGCATTGCGAGTAACAGCGTTCGAGATTGGATTGTCAATCGCTGCAAACGATGCCATCCAGCCGAAATGCGCGTCTGCCTCTTCCACGGTCATGCTGCGCACAGGCAAACCCAGGCCTTGGCCAATGGCCTGCGCAATATCACGCATCGGTATGCCCTCTTCAGCAGCACCGTGCAGCCGGCTGCCTGCTATTGCTTTCTCAAGCGCCAGCCGAAACAGCATTGCAGCATCAAGCCGATGGATCGCAGGCCAGCGGTTCGCGCCGTCGCCCACATAGGCTGCCACTCCCGTACGTCGCGCAACGTCGATCAGCATGGGGACAAAACCGAAGTCACCCTTGCCATGCACAGAAGGCGGAAGACGTACCGCGCTCACTCGCACGCCTCGTTGAGCCGCTAAAAGTACCCCTTCAGACACCGACCGCACACTGGCAAAACCCGCAGGCGCAGGCGCATCATTTTCGGTACCAATGCTGCCGGGTGTGAGTAACGTCGTAACGGATGTGGCAACCAGGGGTTTGCCCGAGCCTTCCAGAGCACCCGCCATCGCCTCCAATGCACGCCCGTCAGTAGCAGCGTTAGCCTCATACTGAGAAAAATCGTGAATGAAAGCGGTGTGGATCACGCCATCGCAGGCGCGGGCGCCTGCAGCCAAACTGTCGGTGTCCGACAAATCGCCCCTGTGAACATCAACACCCCACTGCGCTAACGTGGCCGCAGTGGCATCGCTGCGTGCCAACCCCAGCACAGTGTGGCCATGGGCCAATAAGTCTTGCACAATAGCTGAACCAATGAAACCCGTGGCCCCAGTAACAAATACACGCATACTAAACTCCTTGATGAAACGTATGAAAAAATAATCTTACCAGATTAATCTCACGAAAGCAATAGCCAATCATGTCTTCCATTCGTCTATTTATTCTTGCCTCGTTCGCCGAAGTCGGCCCCATGCACGGCCACCGCCTGCGGCTGGAGGCCGAACGTAACCATGTGCATTTATGGACCGACATTTCTGTGGGTGCCGTCTATGGGGCGATGAAGCGCCTTGCCACCGAGGGGCTGCTGCAAGAATCTGGCAGTGAGCGCGAAGGCAACCGGCCTACCCGCCAACTGTATGAAATGACAGTCGCTGGTCACGCAGCCTTGGCAGATATTCGCCGAGAAGGCCTGAGCGAGGTATGGTTCAAATATGACCCATTCGACCTCGCCCTGACGCGGATTGAGTTCGAGGCTCTGGACACCTTACCCCAAGTCTTGGCAGAACGACTGGACAAGGTGCGTGCGCTGCTGGCGCAAAGCAAGCAAATTAATGAGGATGTGCGCGACTATGTAGGCTTGGCCAAACAATGGGCACTGCGCCATACCGAATATCGGCTGCAGGCTGAGGTTGCTTACTTGACTGATCTGTTGGCTAGCGCAAGCGATCTTGTATCTGACGCGCGCAACCCGAGTCCCCGAAAGGTTAAAGAACGCTAAAAGGCCAAAAAACATGGTGCTTTAGGGCTATCGCCCAAGGAAATGCTTGGCCTTCCGCTATTAAATTAGCAGCAACTTAAAATATTTCACAGTCTGCGATTGCTTGCTTAAACCGGTAGTTTCTAGCGCCTTAGCGCCTTAACACCATACCCGGTCTATCGGGTGTCAGGCACCATTTACATCGTTTTAACCATGGCCACCAGTTGGTCTAGCGCTGTGCCCCAGCCACCCTCAAATCCCATGGCGGCGTGCTGGCTGCAACCCGCTTCGTCAGCGTGGATTACCGTTGCTGTGTAGCGTGTGCCACCTGCGTGGTCTGCCAGTTCGATGATGGCAGTAAACTTAAAGTCTGCTTGTGCATCACCGCAGCTGGGGCTGGACGCACTGGGGCGAAACCCCGGGAGCAGTGCGTTAGTCCACACCAGCTTTTGGTTAGGGATAACTTCTACATAGCAACCCAGATTAGGAAATGTTTGCCCCTCGGGCGACAGCATGGTGGTGCGAAAAATACCGCCGGGACGCAGGTCAATTTCTGCTTCAATGGTCTTCCACGGCAGTGGGCAAAACCAGGGCATCAACAGCGCGGGTTCGGTCCAAGCGCGCCAAATGCGCTCTTTAGGCACGTCCACCATGCGCTGAAAAGTCAGGTCAAGCTTGGCATCGAATGACAGCGTGTGCATCGTCAATGTCCTTTGTGTTTTATAGAATCTTGGTATTGGTAATGAATCAAGATTTTTAATGGGCTGAAACCGGCTTAAACTACTATGAGTTTTGGCTATAACTATACTAGGAATCACCATATGGCATACCAACCCCAGGGGGCGGGCGGCACGCAAGGCGGCTCGATGACTTTTTTTGTGGGCTTAATAATGGCCTGCGCGGGCTTTTATTTGCTGCTAGACAATATTGTGGTGACGCAAGGTTTTAGTTTTGGCTATGCGCTGTACCGCATTAACTACGGTGGTGGCTGGAACGTCACCGGAGGTGGCTTGCTGGTACCCTTCATTTTGGGTGTGGGTTGGATTTTTTACAACGCCCGCGCGCCTTGGGGCTGGATCTTGGCCGGTGGCTCCCTGAGCGCAATTTTCATTGGCGTGCTGATGAGCTTGAGCATCAGCATCCGCACCATGTCGCTGCTCAACCTGATTATCATTCT
>JAYSWJ010000222.1:0-8671 GCA_043718065.1 Polaromonas sp. | reverse complement strand
CCATGTTGCGGATTTTTTCGCTGTAGGGACGGGCAGCGCGCATCCGCTCCTGCGCTTTGCGCATTTTGGATGCGGCCACCATCTCCATGGCCTTGGTGATCTTGCGGGTGTTTTCCACCGACTTGATCTTGACGCGTATTTCCTTACCGACTGCCATGTTGGCTCCTAGTTAGGTACGCAATTACGCAAAGGTCTTTTTGAACGCGACAATTGCGCCGTCCAATTCAGCCTCGGCACCTTGGCACGCCTTTTTAAAGGCTTGCTTGGCTTCGTCGTCTTTAGCGGCGTCAATTTTCTTCACGTCCCACTTGGCACCGTTTTTTTCCATGGTGGCCAGCATGGCAGGGTGCTTGTCTTTGAGGTAGGCATGCAAGCCATGCTCAAACGACAGTACCTTCTTGACTTCGATGTCGTCCATGTAGCCTTTGTTCACGGCAAACAAGGTGGCAGCCATGGTGCTGATAGACAGCGGGCTATATTGGGCTTGCTTGAGCAATTCAGTCACGCGGGCACCACGGTCTAGCTGCTTGCGGGTGGCTTCGTCTAGGTCAGACGCAAACTGCGCAAAAGCGGCAAGTTCACGGTACTGGGCCAGGTCGGTACGGATACCACCGGACAGGCTCTTGATCAAGTTGGTTTGTGCTGCACCACCCACGCGGGACACAGAGATACCGGCGTTGATAGCGGGGCGGATACCGGCGTTGAACAAGCTGGTTTCCAAGAAGATCTGGCCGTCGGTGATCGAGATAACATTGGTAGGCACGAAAGCGGATACGTCACCGGCTTGGGTTTCAATGATCGGCAATGCAGTCAATGAGCCCGTTTTGCCTTTGACAACACCTTTAGTGAAATCTTCAACGTACTTTTCGTTCACGCGGGCTGCGCGCTCTAACAAACGGCTGTGCAAATAGAACACGTCGCCAGGGTAGGCTTCGCGGCCTGGCGGACGACGCAGCAGCAAAGACACCTGGCGGTAGGCCACGGCTTGCTTGGACAGGTCGTCATACACAATCAATGCGTCTTCGCCGCGGTCGCGAAAATACTCGCCCATGGTGCAGCCAGAGTAGGCCGATACGAATTGCATAGCAGCCGATTCAGACGCAGTAGCAGCTACCACGATGGTGAACTCCATCGCGCCAGCTTGCTCGAGTGCGCGCACCACGTTCTTCACGCTGGATGCTTTTTGACCGATAGCCACGTACACGCAGGTAACGCCTTGGCCTTTTTGGTTGATGATGGCATCGATTGCCACAGCCGTTTTGCCGGTCTGGCGGTCACCAATAATCAACTCGCGTTGACCGCGGCCTACTGGCACCATCGAGTCAATCGACTTGAGTCCGGTTTGCAGAGGCTGGCTGACTGACTGACGGGCGATAACGCCGGGCGCAACCTTTTCAATCACGTCGGTCATTTTGGCGTTGATAGGGCCTTTGCCGTCGATAGGCTGACCCAGCGCGTTGACCACGCGGCCTTTGAGCTCTGGGCCGACAGGCACTTCCAAAATGCGGCCCGTACATTTGACGGTGTCGCCTTCGGAGATGTGCTCATACGCACCCAAAATCACGGCGCCCACCGAGTCGCGCTCTAGGTTCAGCGCCAAGCCGTAGCTAGGCTGACCATCGGCGTCGGCGGGGAATTCAAGCATTTCGCCCTGCATCGCGTTAGACAGGCCGTGGACGCGGCAAATACCGTCGGTCACGGACACTACGGTGCCTTGGTTACGGATGTCGGCAGCACCAGACAAGCCTTCAATACGGCTTTTCAGCAGTTCGGAAATTTCTGCGGGATTGAGTTGCATGACTCGTTCCTTCTATAGTTAATTGTTGCTCTAAACGCCACTGTTCGCGCAAATACTAGATTCAAGCGGTCAGGGCAACTTTCATTTGATCTAAACGGGCTTTGACCGACGTGTCCAGCACCTCGTCACCCACTACGACACGAATACCACCGATCAGCTCAGGATCTAACGCAACGGTCACATTTAGCTTACGACCAAAACGCTTCTCTAGCAGGCTAGAAACATCGGCCAATGCCGCGCCATCGATCGCAAACGCGCTGTACACCGTAGCATCGGCTGTACCGCTTTGCGCATTTTTCAATGCACGAAACTGCACTGCTATTTCTGGCAGTGCGTTGACACGGTTGTTGTCGATGATAGTGTTCAGAAAGTTTTTACCTTGTTCAGGCAAAGTGACTTTAGCCACCGAGGACAGCAGTTCAAACACTTGTGCAGCACTGGCGTTAGGGTTACCCGCAAACTGTTGCAGCTGCGGATTGGCAGCTACAGCGGCTACAGCATCTAACCACACTGCCGTGCCTGCCAAGTCAGACTTGGCGGCCTTGAACAGCGCTTCGGCGTAAGGGCGGGCGATAGTGGCAAGTTCGGCCATAGTGCGGTCCTTACAGCTCAGCCTTGAGGCGGCCGAGCAAATCTGCATGTACACCAGCGTTAACTTCTTTGCGCAAGATCTGCTCAGCGCCTTTGACGGCGAGGGCAGCGACTTGCTCGCGCAGAGTTTCGCGGGCTTTGATGGTTTGTTGGTCAGCGTCAGCTTTGGCAGCGGCGATGATTTTGTTGCCTTCTTCAGTCGCTTTGGCTTTCGCTTCTTCGACAATGCCTTGGGCGCGGCGTTCTGCGTCAGCCAAACGGCCAGCGGTCTCAGTGCGCGTTTTGGCCAGCTCTTCTTCAACACGCTTGTTAGCGGACGACAGATCGGCTTTAGCTTTGTAGGCAGCGGCTAGGCCGTCGGCGATTTTGGCTGCGCGCTCATCAAGAGCTTTTGCAATTGGTGGCCAAACAAAACTCATCGTGAACCAGACCAAGATCAGGAAAACGATCAATTGAATGATCAGGGTGGCGTTAATATTCACGTCAACATCCTTAATAAGTGATGTGGATTGCTGACTGCTTGGGCTTTAGAACCCGTGCAGTCAACATTCACAAAGACGAGAAACTACTTAGCGACGACCAAGCGGGCGATTTGACCCAAGAACGGGTTAGCCGTAGCAAACCACAGCGCAATACCCGTACCGATAATGAAAGCCGCGTCGATCAGACCAGCCAACAAGAACATCTTGGTTTGCAGTTCGCCCATCAGCTCTGGCTGGCGTGCGGCGGATTCTAAGTATTTGGAGCCCATGATGCCGATGCCGATACAAGCGCCCAAAGCGCCCAAACCAATGATCAAACCTGCTGCGAGTGCTACAAAGCTAATAACTTCCATGATGATTCCTAAAGTGAGAGGGAAGGGTTAAAGAAAAACTAACGAGAAACTGAAAATCTTGTTTTGCACAATTTAGTGCGCGTCATGTGCCTGGCCGATGTACACGAGCGTCAACATCATGAACACGAAAGCCTGCAACACAATAATCAAAATGTGGAAAATAGACCAAGCCGTGCCCGCCACAATGTGCAGCGCTGCCAAGCCAAAACCACCAGCCGACAATGTGAAGCTGCCGCCCAATAAAGCGATCAACATAAATATCAATTCGCCTGCGTACATGTTGCCGAACAGTCGCATACCGTGCGATACAGTTTTGGCAACGAATTCAATGATTTGCATGGCAAAGTTGGGCAACCACAGCAAAGGGTGCGCACCAAACGGCGCACTAAACAGCTCGTGAATCCAGCCGCCCAGGCCCTTCATTTTGACGTTGTAGACCAAGCAAACAATTAAGACGCCTAGCGACAAGGCCATGGTGATCGACAAATCGGCACTGGGTACGACGCGCATGTAGGCTTTGTGCGGGTCACCACCTGTAACACCCACGATATGCTCCCAAATCCAAGGCAGCAAATCCACTGGCAGCATGTCCATGGCATTCATCATGAAAATCCAGACAAACACTGTCAGCGCCAAGGGCGCCACCAGCTTGCGACTGCTGGCGCTATGCACAATGCCTTTAGCTTGCGCATCTACCGTTTCGACCAAAATTTCTACCGCAGCCTGAAAGCGGCCGGGCACGCCTGAGGTGGCTTTGCTAGCAGCTTTCCATAGCAAAAAGCAGCCCAGTGCACCGAGCAACACACTCCAAAAAATCGAGTCAATGTTGAATACAGTGAAATCGACAATATTGGTTTGTGTTTTGTTTTGCCAATGCGTCAGGTGGTGAATGATGTATTCACCGGATGTGGGGCCTTGTTCAGCTGCAGACATCTTTTTGTTACCTAAATTCAATTCACTAATATATAAATACCAACGGGGTTTTAATCCTCTACCGAAGGGGTTTTAGCCCTCAACCACTCTAGGTTTCGGCTTGTAAATAGCCGCCACCCAATATACCTTCATCGTCAAAACAACCCCCACCAGCAGCGCCAACCAACTCAGGTTAGCTATTAGCTGGGGCGCGGCAATTAACATCGCCACGCTCAGACCAATTTTGACCATCTCCCACACCATAAAGCCCATCGCTGCGCTCATGGCATTGATGCTGGACGTGGGTGACATGATGCCCCGCGCGAGTACCGCAGCAGGAAGAATCACCGTCAACGCACCGTAGCCCGCCGACATTGCCACCGCTTTATCGCCACTAAGTAACCAAGCGCCCAGCGCAATCGCTACCCCCGCCATCATTTGCCACCCGACCACGCGCCAAGGGGAGACTGACGGCGATTTTTCGCGCAGTAAACGGGCATCATCAGCCGTCCACCGTTTAAATTCGGGTTCTTGTTTAGCCACATCTTCTGAATCATCATAAGGATGGGCAGCAGGCATCTTATTCATGCAGAGTTACACCAACGTTACAAACAGACAAATTTAGCTAAGCCTCTGATTATACGTAGAAACCCCTCGTTAGTGCATAAATCCACAAAAATCCAAGGTTGTGCAACGCGCACGAACATCATTAATAGCTGTTTGCGAGGCACTGAACCCGCTGTTTAGGCTTGGCGTGGGGAATTAAGCGCAGCTTTTGCAGCAGGCCGCCATCTTGACGTAACCTCTAGGCTTTACGCTGCCTTGCAGCGCCGATTGTTTAAATTGAGCCTTGATATGTACGACATTGCCAAATTGCTTCACCTTGTCAGCGCCATTGTGTGGATGGGCGGCATGACGTTTATGCTGTTTGCGCTGCGCCCGGCGATTATTGCGCTAATGGAACCAGAGCCGCGTGCACGCTTGATGGTTGAGGTATGGCGGCGGTTTTTTGCTATCGTGGCGGTAGCAGCTGTGATTTTATTTGCCACAGGTACCCATTTGTACACCAGCGCGTTCAAGGCTGCCAAAGCGGCGGGCGGCGCAGGGTCGGTGCCGCTGGGCTGGAACCTGATGATAGTTTTTGGCATGGTGATGATTTTGATCTTTGGGCATATTTACTTTGCCGGTTTTCGCAAATTTAAACGCGCTGTAGCCGCCGCCGAATGGCCTGTTGCAGCTAAAGTGGCAGGGCAAATTCACCGCATGGTGGTGATTAATTTTGCGCTAGGCTGGCTGGCCATTGTGGCCGTACGCTTAGTACGCTAGACCCACGCTTTATGCGTCAAAATGCCGTTGAAGGCCGTAGATACTGCTCAAGCAGCTATGTTTTTTTAGTCTCTTAGCTTGTGTTGCCAGCGCTGTTGCCGCATTGTCAGGCTGCACTGCAGCGAACCCCTATTTCGACAGTCTTAAAACGCACCACACACCCCAGGGCTTTAAAAACAACTACAGCGACAACGTGGTCAAACCGACCAGCGCCTTTTTGCGCTGGCAATACGAGCGTCTGCGCGACGGCCTGCCGCCAGCGCCCGAGAGCTCTACCCCTGTGGTTACCGCAGACATCGCTTTTATCCAAGCCAATGCGCAAAACCGCACTGCCATGCAGCCCGCGGTGACATGGATAGGCCACGCTACTGCCTTGGTGCAAGCCAGCGGGCTCAATGTGCTGACCGACCCGATATTCTCAGACCGCGCCGCCCCAGTGCAGTGGCTGGGGCCTAAGCGGGCGCACGCGCCGGGCGTGGCGCTGGGCCAGCTGCCCAAGATTGACGTGGTGCTTATCTCGCACAACCACTACGACCATTTGAACAAAGACTCTGTGCTAGCCCTTTGCCAGCAAGCGGGGGGCACTCCATTATTTATAGTACCTCTGGGCCTGAAGGCTTGGATGGCTGACCTGGGCATCACTCATGTGCAAGAGCTGGACTGGTGGGGCAGCACCCAAGTGGGCGCCGTAGAGTTTGTCCTTACGCCCCTGCAGCACTGGTCGGCACGCGGGCTGGGCGACCGCTGCCAAACGCTATGGGGCGGCTGGGCCGTGCTAGGGCCAGATTTTCACTGGTACTTTAGCGGCGACGCTGGTTACAGCCAAGATTTTGCCGACACCCAGCAACGGTTTGCAGACAGGCACACTGCTGCCCAAGGCGGCGGCTTTGATCTGGCGTTGATTGCTGTGGGGGCCTACGAGCCGCGCTGGTTTATGAAAGAGCAGCACCTTAACCCGGCCGAGTCGGTGCAAGCGCACCAAGACTTAAAAGCCAAGCGCAGCATAGGCGTGCACTGGGGCACATTTGCGCTGACCGACGAGCCGCTGGACCAGCCACCCAAAGACCTGGCCGCTGCCAAGCGTGCCGCGCAGGTCAGCGATGAAGATTTTTTCTTGCTGGCCATTGGGCAAACGCGCAAACTGCCTGTACGTATAAAGTAACACGGCCTGGCGCTGTTTAGCGTTATTTAGCCCGATCTGATACAAGGCATGACACATCATTGCCACCCTGCGTACTATTAATTTCATAGCTGCTTGAGCATTTGGTACGGCCTGCAAGCCTTAATTGCCACTATAAAATACAATCTTGTTAAGTTATTTTTAAAGTAAAAAAGCTCGCCATGCAACCTAACCTGCCCAGCACCCCTTGCTACCTTAACGGTGACTACACCCCGCTGAACGAGGCCAAGGTGAGCGTGCTAGACCGTGGTTTTATCTTTGGCGATGGCATCTACGAGGTGCTGCCGGTGTACACGGGCCGCGTGTTCCGATTTGCGCAGCACATGGCCCGGCTGGAGCGGTCATTGTCAGAGATGCGCATTGCCAATCCACTAACCCGCGACGGGTGGCACGATATAGCTATGAACTTAGTAGCTGGTCGAGCAGAATTTACAAGGGTTAACAGCGCAAATGGTTCTGTAAATGCACCAGAAACTGCCGACCTGATGATTTACTTTCAAATCACCCGCGGCGTGGCCATGCGCGACCATGTGATGCCCCCCGACATCACGCCCACCGTGTTTGCCATGTGCAACCCCATGCCCACCTACAGCAGCGCCATGCGCGCGCACGGCGTGGCCTGCGTTACGCATGATGATTTTCGCTGGCAAAAAGCGCACATCAAATCCACCAGCCTGCTGGGCTCGGTGATGGCGCGGCAGATTAGCTTTGATGCGGGGGCCAAAGAAACCGTAATGTTTCGCAACGGTGTGCTGAGCGAGGCGGCGCACAGCAATGTGTGGGTGGTTAAAAACAATACCGTGTACGGCGCAGTCAAAGACAATTTGGTGCTAGAGGGCATTCGCTACGGTTTGATTGAAGAGCTGTGCCAAGCCCAAGGCATCGGCTTTAAGCTGCAAGCCATTAGCCGCGACGACGTGCTGGACTGTGACGAGCTAATGCTGTCGTCGGCCACGGCAGAGGTACTGCCCATCACGCAGCTAGACGGCCAGCCCGTAGGCCACGCCAGCCACCGCGGCCTGCCCGGCCCCTTGACGCAAAAGTTATACGCCGCCTACCAAGCCGCGAAAAACGCTTAAAGTTACCGGCCCTTAAAAGCCAAGCCCTTGGTCGCTACGCGCCTACTGCAGGCGCTGCAGCATGTGCCTACAATCTGGCATGGACATTCCTAAAGAACAATCGCTGATTGAATACCCGTCGCAGTTTCCCATCAAAGTAATGGGCCCCAAAGTGGACGGCTTGGTCAGCGCCCTAACCCACATTGCCAAGCAATTCGACCCCAGCTTTGACGCCAGCACGGTAGAGCTGCGCGAGAGCAGCGGCGGCAAATACCTAGGCGTCACGCTCACCATTACCGCCACCTCCCGCGAGCAACTCGACGAGGTGTACCGCACGCTGTCTACGCACCCGATGGTGAAGGTGGTGTTGTAGTTTTGCATGGCCGCGTTTAGAAGATTACTTTTGTAGACCTCGCGGTTTCGCGGTGCGCGGTATGTTCTTGTTCTCTCGAAGATGTCTGTTTTTAGACCTCGCGGTTTCGCGGTGCAGTGCTGGTTCTTCTTGTCTCTAAGATGTTTGTTCTTGGACCTCGCGGTTTCGCGGCGCAGCGAATACTAGTTTGGTGGGCTGTTCGGAGGTGAAGGCACGTTTGGGCTGTTTTGTGGCCTGTTTTTAACGTATTTTAGGGCTCTAACCCAAGTAAATCCTGCTCAAGCAGCTATGATATTTGTAGTACGCTGGCTTGCTGCTTGAGCGTCTATTTGGGCTACAACTGCTTTTGCTTTTGCGTTTGTCATTGCTGTTACGTCTGCGTTTACGCGTAAAAGCGTTTGCACAGTCGCGTATCCCAAGCAAGCAAGCAAGGCGCTACGGAGTTTGCATATCGCCGCTTGTACGATTTCAGGCAACCGGCAAGCTACCGTGTTCGCACTTCACCGTTGGCACACACCAAGCAAATGGGGACGGATCAAAATTCAAGACGAGGCTATATCCGGAGACAAACCAATCCAGTACGAAATTTTGCTCTGTC
>JAYSWJ010000221.1:0-23401 GCA_043718065.1 Polaromonas sp. | reverse complement strand
GGCTTTATTCCGCCCGACGACAACTCGCAAACCCAGGTCAACCTAGAGCTGCCACCGGGCACCAAGCTGGCGCAAACCCAAGCAGCAGCCGAGGCAGCACGCGCGCTGATCAGCAAAGTAGAGCATGTCAAATCGGTCTACACCACTGTGGGTGGCGGTGCTGCGGGCGGCGACCCGTTTGCACCGGGTGGCGCAGCAGAATCACGCAAGGCCACGCTGACGGTGCTGCTGGCCGAGCGTGGTACGCGGCCACGCAAGCAAGGTATTGAAAACAATATCCGCAAGGCGCTAGAGGAGCTGCCCGGTTTGCGCAGCAAAGTGGGCTTGGGCGGCTCGGGCGAGAAATATGTGCTGGCACTAACTGGCGACGACCCTGTCGCGCTGGCCACAGCCGCTGCTGCGGTAGAGCGTGACTTGCGCACCATCCCCGGCCTGGGTTCAGTAGCGTCTAGTGCGTCGCTGGTGCGCCCTGAGTTAACGGTACGCCCTGACTTTACGCGCATGGCCGACCTGGGCGTTACCAGCATCGCCATTGGCGAGACCTTGCGCATTGCCACCGTGGGCGACTATGACGCTGCGTTGCCCAAGCTGAACTTAGCGCAGCGCCAAATACCCGTGGTGGTGCGTTTGTCTGACGATGCACGCAACGACATCAGCGCGCTAGAGCGCCTGATGGTGCCCGGCACGCGCGGCCCGGTGATGCTAAGCCAAGTGGCCACTATCGAGCTGTCTGGCGGGCCCGCAGTGATCGACCGGTTTAACCGCGCACGCAATGTGCAGTTTGAAGTGGAATTGTCTGGCCTGCCGCTAGGGGACGTGACTGCAGCAGTTAATAAATTGCCTGCCATTCAAAACTTGCCTGCAGGTGTTAAACAAGTGGTGATTGGCGATGCTGAGGTGATGGGCGAGTTGTTTGCCAGCTTTGGCCTGGCGATGATGACGGCGGTGCTGTGCATCTACATTGTGTTGGTGCTGCTGTTCAAAGACTTTTTGCACCCGATGACGATCTTGGTAGCGCTGCCGTTGTCGCTAGGTGGTGCGTTTGTCGCTTTGTTGCTGGGTGGTAAAAGTTTTTCGATGCCGTCGTTGATTGGCTTGATCATGCTGATGGGTATTGCCACTAAAAACTCTATCTTGCTGGTGGAATACGCTATGGAGGCACGCCGTGGCCGCCATGCCACCGAGACGCAACCAGCGGTCGCCCCCATGAGCCGTACAGACGCGCTGCTAGATGCTTGCCACAAACGCGCCCGCCCCATTGTGATGACCACCATAGCCATGGGCGCGGGCATGATGCCCATTGCACTGGGCTGGGGTGCAGCAGACGGTAGCTTTCGCTCACCGATGGGCGTAGCCGTATTGGGCGGGTTGATCACCTCGACCTTTTTGAGCCTGCTGGTGATTCCGTCGGTGTATACCTTTATTGATGATTTAGAGCATGGCCTAGGTAAGCTGTGGCGCAAGCTGCTGCGCAAACCTGAGCCCGCTGCAACACCTGAATTAACTTAAACCATTAGCCCGCAAAAAAGCCCCGCATGTGCGGGGCTTTTTTTATGCGGTGAGAAGATTAGTTTTTAAGCGCAGTCAAATATTCTGTTTGCGAGATGCTGCCGTCTTTGTCCGCGTCGATTTGGTCAAACCGTTGCGCAATAGCGGGCAAGCTTTCAGCTTCTTCTTTACTTAGTTTGCCGTCACCGTTTTTATCTGCCCGCACAAAGGCTTCCATATACCGTGCTGTGTCAGAGCTGCTCGCTGCTGACGCTGGCTGGCTGGGCGCTGTCATTTGCGCGTAGCTCATCGGCATGTACAATGCGGCGGCTGAAATAATAGCTACGCTGAGTGCGTTAAATTTTTTGCTGTCGATAGGTTTGCGTAGTCTGCGTGATGTCATGCATTAGCTCCTAATATGCGGTTAACAAGATTTCTATTTAACCTGCTAAACCACCTTGGCGCTAGTGTTTTTGCCTTGTGTCGTTGATGTCACAAAAGCAAACATTAATGCTACATAACTTACTAGGTTTATTACATAATTTTTACGTTTGAAGCCGTACTACCTGCTCAATCAGCTATTATTTTTGTAGTGATTTCTGCAGTGTTGCAGGCTGGGCCGACACGCTGGACGCTTTGACTATCTCGTGCACCAATTGCAGCTTGGCCACCGCCGGAAAGGGCAGTACAAAGGGATAAAAATCGCGCTCGCCCATGCTGGCCGACAGCTCGTTGAGCACAGCGGTAATGCGCAGCCAGTTGTTAATAAAGTCTAAATAGGCCTGTGCCCCGCTGCGCTGTTTGTCCCACAACGCGTCCAGCGTGTAGGGCATGCGGTCCATGTCCATCACGCTGGCATCCAGCCCAAAGCTGCGTGCAGTGTCCATACCGTCGCGCATGTGCAGGTAGTGTGCCCAGGTTTCGGCCCAGTCCTCCCACGGGTGCGACGACGCGTAGGCGCTGACAAAGCGTTTAGACCAGTCAAACGGCGCGCCCACCGCATAGTGCATCTGCAACGCTTGGCCGTAGTCAGCACGCTCGTCGCCAAACAGTTGCCTAAAGGTCTCTAGCCAGGGCGTGCCCGCCACCAGCCGGTCCCAGTAGTAGTGGGCTACCTCGTGGCGCAGATGGCCCAGCAAGGTGCGTGAGGGCTCGCGCAAACTCTCGCGGATCTGCTCGCGCGCGGCGTCGTCGGCCTCCATCGCGTCTAGTGTGATCACGCCGTAAGCGTGGCCGGTAATGACGGGCGGGCCACCGGGTAAGCTGCGCAAAAAATCAAATGCCATGCCGCGTTTGGCATCTTGCCAAGGTGAGCGGATCAAAGAATTTACCGGCAGCTGTAGCACCAGCAGTTGCGTGACCAAGCGCTGCTTGGCTTGCTCAATACGCTGCCACAGTACGTGGTTCTCGGGCTGGGTTTGGTCGGGAATAGTGCGCGTCAGGCTGCACGATATGCACAAACCGTCGTCAGCTTGCGCGCCAGCGTGTGGTGCAGCGTGATCAACCGGGCGCAGCCAGTTGCACATTGGTGCGCGCAAAAAGTTGGCACACCGCTGGTAGCGCAGGCCTGTGCCGCTGGTGCCGCCTTCGCTAAAGATGGTCCATTGGTCGCTGCGCTCGGTAGCATGCAGGGCCACTACCTCGGCGCGTGTAGGCTCGTAGCCTAGCTGGCGATGGCATTGCAAACACGCGCTGTTGCCAAAAAATAGCACGTTGCCGCACACGCAGGCGTAGGCGCGGCGGGCGGGCTTGCGGATAAAACTGTCAGGCATAGGCGGGTAGGTTGGGGAATGTGGGCCGAGTGTGTTGCAAAGTGTGCCGTGCAAATAAAGACGTCAATGTAGGACTTTAGCCTGCAGCGACAGGGCTGCCAGGTGCAGCGATAAAGCTGCCCGATTTGCCGCCGTGCTTTTCTAGCAGGCCTATGCCGTGCAGCGTCATCCCGCGGTCTACGGCTTTGCACATGTCGTAGATGGTGAGCAAGGCCACGCTCACGGCGCACAGCGCCTCCATCTCTACGCCTGTAGGGCCCACAGTTTCTACCGTGCCTGTGCACGTTACGCTGTGCTCCACAGGGCCATCGTTGCAGGCAAAATCTATCGCTACGTGGGTAACAGCCAATGGGTGGCACAGCGGTATCAAATCGCTGGTTTTTTTGGCTGCTTGAATGCCTGCAATACGGGCAATGCCCAGCACATCGCCTTTTTTGGCGCTGCCCGAGGTAATCAGCGCCAAAGTAGCTGCCTGCATGACAATGCGGCCAGAGACCACCGCTACCCGCTTGGTGGCTGGTTTACCCGCTACATCCACCATGTGGGCATGGCCAGAGGGGTCAAAATGCGTAAGTGGGTAGGGCGCAGCGTGTTGCAAAATACAGTGTCCTTGGAATAGTCGAAACCTTTTAACCTAGGCATCATCATAAACTTATGTCGAGCTATCAGTGCCCTTGCCAGGCGGTGCTGTTGATTAGCCCGCGAGCTGTGTGCTTTAACTTTAGCCTTCGTGGCTCTTGGCAAAGCAGTATCTTGCAGGATAGCTTTAAGAAAATCACCCCTCATTTCGATTATTTTAATGAAAATAAGATCTTTTCGCCTAGTAAATACTGCTCAAGCAGCTATTTTAATCATAGCGCTTGTGGCGGGTTTGGGTGGCCCAATACCCAGCTACGCACAGGCCAGCCTGCCGCAACTGGGCGATGACCAGTTGATGAGCGTGGCGATGGAGCGCGAGCTGGGCCAGCGTATTGCCCGCGAGATTTACCGCGACCCTGACTACCTTGACGACCCGTTAATTGGCGACTACTTGCAACGCATTTGGCAGCCCTTGGTAAGTGCTGCCAGCGCGCGCGGAGACCTGACGCCCGAGCTGCAAGATCGCTTTGCGTGGCAGCTTATGCTGTCGCGTGACCGCAGTGTGAACGCTTTTGCCCTGCCGGGCGGCTATTTGGGTGTGCATCTGGGTTTGATTGCCTTGGTGGCTAACCGGGATGAGCTGGCGTCCGTGTTGGGCCACGAGCTAAGCCACGTCACGCAGCGCCATATTGCGCGCATCACCACTAAACAAAGTCAACAAACGCCGTTGATACTGGCGGCGATGATTCTGGGTGCACTGGCAGCGCGCCAAAACAGCGATGTCGCCAGCGCGGTGATTACTGGTGGCCAAGCGGCCAGCGCACAGTCGCAGCTTAACTTTTCGCGCGACATGGAGCGCGAAGCCGACCGTATCGGCTATCAGATCATGCAAGACGCCCAGTTTAATGTGCAAGGCTTTGTCACCATGTTTGACAAACTGGCTGTGGCCAACCGTATTAATGACAACGGAAGCTACCCGTATTTGCGCAGTCACCCGCTTACCAGTGAACGTATTGGCGACATGCAAGCGCGCATGCAACTGGCTGTGCCAACTGCACGACAAGTTGGCCAAAACAGCGCGCTGGAGCATGCGATTATTACCAAGCGCGCGCAAATACTGTCCAACCAGTCGGCAGACGCCTTGCGTGCGCAAGTAGTGCAAGCCGACAGTGAGCTACGCGTCTGGGGAGCTAATGCCACTGCCACGCCGCGCGATAAATTGCTATCGGCCAAGCTGTATGGCGGCGCCTTGGCAGCGCTGAAACAACGCGATCTAGCCGCTGCAAAACGCATGGCCGAAGGTGCCAAGCGGGCGTTGATAGCTGGGCAAAGCGTGGTGCTTACAAACGCTGCTGCAAAAGACATGTATGCAGAGCAGGCTATTGACGTGCTTTTGGCAGAGATTGCCCTGGCCCAAGGCGATGCCGCGCTGGCGCGCGAGATGCTACGCGCTACAGCCACCGGCAGCACACCCCAGCGCCCCGCGCTGTTGATGTGGGCCCGCGCTGCAGCAGCGCCGGGTGCCAGCGTATCCGACATGCAATTAGCCGCCCAGACCCTGCAAGTTTGGATGACCCAAAAGCCGCAGGATGCCCCCGCGTGGCAAGCCTTGGCAGACGTGTACACCGCCCAAAAGCAGCCCTTGCGTGCTATACGTGCGCAAGCTGAGTCGCGCGTGGCGTTGCTAGACTACACAGCGGCGTTAGACCGTTTTAAAGCAGGCCAAGACCTTGCGCGTAGCAGCGCCAGCGTCGACCATATTGAACTGTCGATCATCGACTCGCGTGCGCGGGCGGTGCAAGTTTTGCAGCGCGATTTTGTCAACGACAAACTGGCAAACTAGCGATTAAGATTTTTTGAAAACACGTTCTAGCGCAGCTTCAATCACCATGCCTGCTAGCGAGTAAAGCAGCGACCCGACTAACGCAGCCACAAAACCGTTGACTTGAAACCCCTCCAGTAGCTTGGAAGCTGCCCAAAACATCGCGGCGTTAATGACAAACAGAAACAAACCCAGCGTGACGATAGTGACCGGAAAGGTCAAAAACACCAAGATGGGCCGCACAAAGGTGTTGAGCAAACCGATGACAAAGGCAGCAATCAAAGCGGCTGTAAAGCTTTGAACTTGCACGCCAGGGTAGAAGTGCGCTACAGCCAGCAAGGCCATGGCGCTTAACAGCCATTTGATAATTAATTTCATAGGTAGAGCATAGCACTGTGCCTTTTCTAGGGTTCGCGTGAGTTTTGAAGATTAATTTTCTGGCGCCGTGAGCTTCGAAGATGGATACTCTTGGATAGTGAACTGCGGCGACAAGGCAATTCACGCGATTTTTCATGGTGTTTTAGCCGCTCTATGCCGCAGAACCTACTCAACCAGCTATGCAATTGATAGTGATTACTGATCCAGCGACTCGCATAAATTGCGGGCTGTTCAAACCAAGCAAAGAACAATGTGACGAGTCGGGTCCGGCTCGAGTCCAGCTTACCGGCGTGCACGCTTAGCCAAGCAACCACCCTCTAGGCGCGCAGGCGAACCGAGCAGCCAATCCCCGAGTAAACCAGCCAAAGATTTATGCGAATCCCATCGCAGGCTCAGTGCAAACGTGGAGATAGCAACAGCTACAACGCCAGCACTCCCGCATCATACCCTAGCCGCCGACTGCACTAGGTATTTGCCATGGCGCAGCTTGGCCAGCGGGTTGCGCGGGGCTGACAGGTGCCAAATTTTGGTCAAACTTCGGACGCCGTGCATCCACCACGCGAGCTGCGCCAAACCGTGCATGCAGTTGCTCTGTTAGCTGCGGTAGTGGTGCGTCGGCCACCACATATTCCAGCACATTAGGTTGCTGGGCATAAGGTGTTTGCAGCAGCGGTGTGATACTGGTAAACAATCTATCACACCACTTGGTACGCCAATTCTCGCGCGCACTGTGGCTAAGCCATTTGCCGATACGGCGGCTCATGCGCGGTGCGCAGGCCACCAGCACCCAACGCGTGGGGCGCGACGGCCAAAGCATTGGAGTCAGCAACTGGTGCGCGTAGCTCGCATCATCGAGATAAACAATACAGGTATCCATGGCGTGGTCCTTACTATGTAGAAACGTTCGACCCAATCCTTTGCGGACGGCTGTGGAATATTGGATGGGGGTGCGCTTTTTCACAGCGCAATGTGTGAAACTGAAAGTTTAAAAAGCGCAACGTTCTTCGATCCAACAGCCCGCAAATTACCGCAAAGGTGCTAATCGAAGGTCTGGCTCAGCATGCAATATGCAAAATCTGCCCAACGTACCGGAAGCTGGCGGGCTTCGTATTGACGGCACGTTGTTAATTTTGTGCAGCATGTTTGCATGTGTACAAACAGTTAAAAAAATCTGCACAAAAAGGGAGCTACTCCCCTTCTCTTGCGCATTGAACAAGATCCGACACCGTGGCGCTACATGCTATAGAAATAGCCCCGAGCTTTATAAGGTTGAGCTTGCAGCGCGCACTACATGGTTGATAATAGATGACCGAAAGGGGAGTAGCGCGTTTTAATTTCTTACATAAAAGCGATTAAAACGCCCGTGTTTCGTCAATACGTTGCTATTAATTTTAATAGTAGCCGGAGCACGGGAAGCCATTGAACGTGCGCACGCCATGTGCCCACAGCGCCCCCCGCAAGACCTTTCGGAGTTGTTCTAACTCCGTTTTTTAGAAGGTTTTGCTATGCAAACTATTGCTCCCCTGTGGCTGTGGGTCACGTTTATCGCTATTATTTTGGTCGCGCTTTTTATCGACTTCGTTGTTTTAAAAAAGCAAGGCGCGCACGAGGTCAATGTCAAAGAGGCGTTGAATTGGTCGATCATTTGGGTAGCTGCCAGCTTGGCCTTTAACGCTTTATTTTGGTGGGCCGTCAAAGACAGTACTGGCAATGCTGAGTTGGCTAACACTAAGGCGCTTGAATTTTTAACCGGCTATTTGATCGAGAAATCACTGGCTGTTGACAACATTTTTGTGTTCTTGATGATCTTTACCTACTTTGCGGTACCGCCTGCATACCAAAAGCGTGTGTTGATGATTGGCATCGTAGGTGCCATCGTGCTGCGCAGTGTGATGATTCTGCTGGGCGGTTGGCTGCTGCAAGAATTTCAATGGGTGCTGTATATTTTCGGTGCGTTTTTAATCATCACGGGCATCAAAATGTGGTGGGCGGCTGGCAAAGAACAATCGCTGGACAGCAACCCCGCGCTTAAACTGCTGCGCAAATTATTGCCTGTGAGCAAAAACTACGATGGCGAGAATTTTTGGACGCAAGAAAACGGCAAACGCATTGCAACGCCGTTGTTCATGGTGATTTGTTTGGTGGGTCTGACCGACGTGATCTTTGCGGTGGACTCGATCCCGGCGATTTTTGCTATTACAAATGACCCGTTCATTGTGCTGACGTCTAACGTATTTGCTATCTTGGGCTTACGCGCCATGTACTTCTTGCTGGCATCGGTGGCCAGCAAGTTTCATTTACTGCCCTATGGGCTGGCGGTAGTATTGGTGTTTATTGGCACCAAGATGGTGTTGATTGACGTGTTCAAGGTGCCGGTGGCCCTGTCGCTGGGCGTAGTAGTGGGCATACTGGCCATTACTATGGTGCTGAGTGTGCGCAGTACGTCTAAAACCAAGACGTCCTAAACAGCAAGTAAATTGGCCCACAGCACTGAAATGGGCGGCCAATGTGTATGACTTGTCCCGCGCGGTATCATGCAGGCCCATGTCTGCACAGCCATCCACCCTCACACCGCCCGCTGCTGGGCGCAGTGTAGGTATTTTTATCACTGATATGGAGGCCGCCATTAACTACTGGCGTGCCCGATCGCCGTCGCCCGACGGGGTGACGCTGGCACCTGAACTGCGCGCTTTGGCCGAGGTGTACGCACTGATGGTGTACCACCACCAAAGCATGGTGGATGAGCGCAGCATGCCGCGCAAAGCCTACGCAGCGTGGTTAGCGTGGTATGAGACCACGCCCGATACGCCCTGCATCGCTATTTGCTCTACCAGTCAGGGTGACGACTTTTGCAAAGGCTGCGGCCGCACCTTCTCTGAGGTGCAGCATTGGCCCGAATTCTCGCCCGAGGCTAAGCGCGCCACGTGGCAGCGTATTACGGCGCAAGGCACTGCATGGCGTTTTAACCGCTATGCTGAGCGCGCACGCGAAAACCACATGACTGGCGCGGCGAAGTAAGAGCTAAGTAATTAAAAACGGTGAATTTGCATTCAGAAATCACGGAAATTAGCTAGTTTTCGCTAATGTGACATATCTCACGGGCGATTCAAACTAAATTGCTCGGTTGATCAGCACAATGTTGCTCACGGCAGAGTTGCCCCATACCGAAAACCAACAAACCGCGTACGTCCAGCTGAGCGCGGTAACCCACACCTCGCACCATGGCGAAAGCCGCACCGCTGATTCACAAGACGGCTTTTCTAAGCGTCAATAATCCATTGAACCAGATGGCTGATTCCCAAGCTTGGGTGCGTCAACTGTCAGTGCGCGTGGGTGCTAGCAGCGTGACGGGCATGGTGTTGGCGGGCCATGACCGGTGGCTGTGCATGCTGGAGGGCGAGCTGGCACAAGTCGAGGCGATGGCTGCCGCTATAAAACGTCGCGAACGCCCTAAACAATGGACGGTGCTGATGACCAATCCACGCACCCGCGAACGCATGTTTCCGCAGCACCGGGTTGGCTGGAGCGATGGCGCTACGCCGCTGGAAATGACGGCATTTTTAAGCGATTTGCGTCGGCACAGTTCGCGCTCGCAAATATGGCACATCAGCGTAGAAGACGCGGCATCGCTGTTTGAGTCTGACGAGAACTGATCTTGCTGACAAGATGGCTTGGCAAGCTGTGGCTATACGGCAGCGTGTCTTCATAGTAGACCCATCACAGCAATCAGTCCGTAGTCACATCGCCATCAATGTAGACCCACTGCGCTATTTGCGCACCGCTGGCTGGTATCAAAATGAAGCGGCTGACCTCGCGCAACTGATGCGCTTTGCCGTCTGCTTTGTAGTGCGCTACAAACTCAACTATGCCTGCTTGGGCTGTTTGCTCGGCATGCAGTACCTGCAAACCTATCCATTGGGTGGGCGATAGCTCTAGATCGTCGGGCACAGTGCTGACGTGCCATGTGGCCAAGAGGTACTGCAGCATGGCTTGGCCATCGGGGTTGCCGGGCTGAGCCAAGGCGTAGGCGCTGTAGCGCGAACGCATCAGCTGCTCGGGTGTTGCAGCGCGCACACCGCTGGCCCAGCCAGCGTGCCAAGGCTGGCAACACTGGGCATAGGGTAGCGGTACAGCGTCTTGTGCACGGCAAGGGCAGTGTTTAGTTACTATTGATTTCATAGCTGCTTGAGCAGGTTCTACGGCTTGAACGGCCTAAACTGCTTAAAAATTGGCTTACAAGAAAGTAAAAATACCGTGTTAACCGCGACACTACCCACACAGGCTCTGCGGCGCGACTTGGGCCATAAGAAAACGCAATAACCATGACTTATGCCGCAGGCGGCGTGGTTTTTTGAAACCGCAATGTAAATCGCACACCCGGTGGTTGCGCGCGCGGGTGGGTGTCTTCCATGGTCAGGCTGGCTTGGTGCTGCTGGGCAATCTCAGAGACTATCGCCAAGCCCAAGCCCGAGCCGTCAGCCTCTTGGCCCAGGGTGCGATAAAACGGCTGCAGCACTAGGTCGCGCTCTGACGCCGCAATACCGGGCCCGTTGTCTTCTACCTGCACCACCACCACGCTGCCGTACGGGTCGGTGAGCACGCGTGCCGTCACTACGCCGGGCCGCTCGGGGGTGGAGTCGGTGTAGTTGATGGCGTTGTCGATCAGGTTGCGCACCATTTCTTTGAGCAGCGTAGGGTTGCCGGTGATGAGGGCGTCGCTTTCAGTGGCATGGCGGCTTGCGTGGTGGGTGGTGTCGGTATTAGCGCCACCAGCGGGCGTGCCCTCGTAGCCTAAGTCGATGCGTTTTTCCATCGCGCGGGGCAAGCAGTCTTTCACTACCTCCACCGTCAGGCGCGCCATGTCGCACACTTGCGTAGGCACGGTTTGGCCACTGGCCTCAGCGCGTGCCAGTGCTAGCAGCTGGTTCACCGTGTGCGTGGCCCGAATGCTGGATCGGCTGACCTGTTTGAGCGATTGTTTAAGGTCTTCTTCATGCGCGCCCTCGCGCAGGGCCAGCTCGGCTTGCATGCGCAGACCTGCCAGCGGGGTTTTGAGCTGGTGAGCGGCATCAGCCAAAAACCTTTTTTGTGCTGCGCTGGCCAGTTTTTGTCGCGCTAGCAGGTCGTTAATGGAGGACACCAGAGGAACCACCTCAAACGGCACGGTTTTAGCGTCAATGGCGCTTAAATCGTCCGGCTTGCGTGCGCGGATGCGGTCTTCTAGCTCGCTCAGCGGTTTGATGCCGCGCACCAAGGCGAGCCACACTAAAAATACCGCCAACGGAAAAATCACAAACTGCGGCAACATCACGCCTTTGACAATTTCGGTGGCTAATGTGGAGCGCTTTTCTAGTGTTTCGGCCACCTGTACCAACACCGGTTTGCCAGTGGCTAGTTTGGTAGATGACGCAGTGGCGGTGCTAGCCATAGTAGAGATGGGCAAGGTAGTGGGCGCATTTGCGTCGCCCGATATGTAGACATAAGCAATGCGAACGTCTAGGCCGCGCATTTGGTCGTCACGCAGCTTGACGGTGCCCAGCTCCATGCGCTCATCGTCTGCAGGCACGGGCATGTCTTTCTCGCCACTCAAGAGTTCACCCTTCAAACCCAGCACTTGGTAGTAGACCAGGTCAGAATCATCGGCCCGCAGTATCTCGCGGGCGGGCTGCGGCAGGTTAAATTGCGCGCGGTTATTTTGTACGGTAACCAACTGCGCCAGCGCCTGCGCATTGAACGCCAGCGCGCGGTCAAACGGCTTGCTGGCAATGCCTTGCGCTACCAGCCAAGTCAGCACCAAACTAATGGGCCACAACAGCAGCAACGGCGTGAGCATCCAGTCAAGGATTTCTCCAAATAAACTGCGCTGCTCGCGTTGAAATATTTTCACTCTGCGTACTCAACAAGCGCAAGGCCCACCCCCTCGGGGGGCAGCGCAGCACACGCAGTGGCAGGCGTGGGGGTCATCAGCTAACTTGGTATTTTTTCTAGGCAATAACCCAGCCCACGCACGGTGGCAATGCGAATCGGGCCCTTTTCAATTTTCTTGCGCAGGCGGTGGATATACACCTCGATGGCGTTGTTGCTGACTTCTTCGCCCCATTCGCACAGGCGCTCGACCAATTGGTCTTTGCTGACCAAACGGCCTGAGCGCACCAGCAGCACTTCTAGCAGGCCCAGCTCGCGCGCTGAGAGGTCAACCATCTTGCCGTCTATGGTGGCCACGCGGCCGGCTTGGTCGTAGTGCAATGGGCCGTGCTTGATCAATGTGCTGGCAGCGCCCGTGCTGCGGCGCGTCAGGGCGCGTACCCGGGCTTCTAGTTCTTGCAAGCTAAACGGCTTGGCCATGTAATCATCAGCACCCAAATCGAGCCCTTTGACGCGCTCTTCTACACCGTCAGCCGCAGTCAAAATCAACACTGGCAGTGTGGACCCACGGCTGCGCAGGCGCTTAAGCACTTCTAGCCCATGCATTTTGGGCAGGCCCAAATCCAAAATCAGTAGATCAATCTCGGTGTGGGTCATCAGTGCCGACTCAGCTTGCGCGCCATCGGTCACATGGTCTACCGCAGCGCCTGAGCTGCGCAGCGTGCGCAGCAAACCGTCGGCTAAGACTTGGTCATCTTCGGCAATCAAAATACGCATGGTGTGTCTCCTCAAGTTATAAAGCGATTTTAGGCGCTCTAGCCTTGCAGTGCGCTTGCTGCCAATGCACGGGCTATTAAATGTGGCTCAGCGGCAGGTACTTGGCACGCCCAATGCTAGTATTGCCGCATGACGTCTCTAGAACTCACGCTGTTGTACCTGCTGGCCGCTGTGCTGGGCGTGGTGGCGTGCCGGTCGCTCAAGCTGCCGCCCATGCTGGGCTATCTTGCGGTGGGCGTGGTGATAGGCCCTAACGCACTGGCACTGGCACAAAATTCGGCCAGCGTGCGCTATTTGGGCGAGTTTGGCGTGGTGTTTTTGATGTTTGTGATTGGACTGGAGTTCAACCTGTCCAAGCTGCGGGCGATGCGCAAGCATGTGTTCGGCCTGGGGCTGCTGCAGGTAGTTTTGACTGTGGTGCTGGCCACTGGCGGATCTATGTTTTTAGCCACCATGGCGCAGCAATACTGGCACATGCCGTGGCAAAGCGCGCTGGCGCTGGGCGGGGCGCTGTCTATGAGCAGTACCGCGATTGTCGTCAAGCTGATGGTAGAGCGGCTTGAGATGGACAGCGAGCACGGCAAACGCGTGATGGGTGTGCTGCTGTTCCAAGACTTGGCCGTGGTGCCGCTGCTGGTGCTGATACCGGCCTTGGGCGCATCGCCCGAAAAGCTGGCTATGGCCTTGGGCATTGCGGCGCTCAAAGCTACGTTTTTGATCGCCATTTTGCTCACTGGTGGTCAGCGGGTGATGCGCTGGTGGCTTACCTTGGTCGCGCGGCGCAAAAGTGATGAGCTGTTTATTTTGAACCTGCTGCTAATCACGCTGGGGCTGGCCTGGCTGACCGAGGAGGCGGGCTTGAGCTTGGCACTGGGGGCTTTTATCGCGGGCATGCTGATCTCAGAGACGGAATATAAGCACCAAGTGGAAACCGATATTCGGCCCTTTCACGACGTGCTCTTGGGGTTGTTTTTTATCACCATCGGCATGACGCTGGACTGGCGCTTGGTGCTAGAGCGTTGGCCCCTGGTGTTGGTGTTGACGGTACTGCCAGTGCTGTTCAAGCTGGGCTTGGTAACGGCATTGGCCAAAGTGTTGGGCGCCAGCGCAGGCGTGTCGCTGCGCACGGGTTTATATTTGGCCCAAGCGGGTGAATTTGGCTTTGTGTTGCTGACGCTGGCGCAGCAACACGCCTTGGTGCCGCCCGAATTACTCAATCCTATTTTGGCCAGCATGGTGCTGAGCATGCTGGCCACGCCGTTCATCATTATGTACAGCAACCGCATCGTGATGAAGCTGGTGTCCAGCGACTGGCTGCAACAGTCGCTACAAATGACCACGATTGCCCGCAAGTCGATTAACACTAATAAGCATGTCATTATTTGCGGCTACGGTCGCTGTGGCCAAAACCTGGCCCGCATGCTAGACCAAGAGCATATTCCGTCGATGGCGCTGGACCTGGACCCTGACCGTGTGCGCCAAGCTGCCGCAGCGGGTGACTCGGTGGTGTTTGGCGATGCAGCGCGCCTGCAAGCCTTGATGGCCGCAGGCCTAGCGCGGGCCAGTGCGGTGGTGGTAACTTATCTGGACGTAGCAGGTGCCATGAAGGTACTGGCCCATATCCGCGCCCACGCACCGCATGTGCCGGTGATTGTGCGCACGCAAGACGACCACGATTTAGAAAAACTGCAAGCCGCTGGTGCTACCGAGGTGGTGCCAGAGTCGATCGAAGGCAGCCTGATGCTGGCCAGCCACGCGCTGGCGCTGGTAGGCGTGCCCATGCGCCGCGTGATCCGCACCGTGCAAGACCAGCGGGACGCGCGCTACAACTTGCTGCGCGGTTATTTTCATGGCGTGGACGACGACACAGCCGACGAAATAGACCATACGCGGCTGACAACTTTTACCATGCCGCTGTCGGCTAAAACGCTGGGCCGCACCTTGGGCGACATAGCGCTAGAAGCCGTGGGCGTACGCGTCGTCAGCCTGCGCCGCATGGGTGGCGCGCGGGTCGACGCATTGGAGGATTGTATGCTGCAAGACGGTGACACGCTGGTGCTAAGCGGTAAGCCAGAAGCGCTGGCTGTGGCTCAAGACAAGCTGTTGCTTGGGTAACAGTACGCAATTAGTTGTCTGCCGAGTGTTATTAATTTAATAGCTGATTGAGCAGTATCTACGGCCTAGAAGGCTTATTTCACTCAAAACGCGGCTACTTTGCGGGTGTTCTGCGGCATGGGCACCTGGCGGCAGACCTGTGCACGCCTTGGTGCTTGGCGTGAACAGCTCCGCGGCTGTCCCCCGCCCTGCGGGCTCCTCCTTTATGCCGCTGCGCTGTCCACACCAAGCACCAAGGCTACGAATAAGGTAGGTAAGCAAGCAAGCGGTAGATCGCCTACCGTGTTCACAAGAGCTGGCAGGCGGTGTACTCAGCGCAGCGGCATAAAGGGGGAGTAGGCGGCCCTAGGCCGCCACGGAGGACAGCCGCGAAGCTGAGTACGCCGTCTGCCAACTCCTGTACAAGAGTACAAGAGTACAAGAGTACAAAACAAAAACCAAGCCAAGCCAAGCCCAGAAGACGCAGAAACGTTACTTCCCCCGCAGTTCCCGCATCCGCTCCTCAAAATAACTCCCTACCGTATACCGCTCAGACAATGTCACCTCACGCCGTGGATGCAAAAACAGCGGCAACGACACACGGCTTTTCTTGGCACCTTCACCCACAGGGTTCAGAACACGGTGAACGGTCGACGGGTAGTAATGGCCACTGGCTTCCTCCAGCATGTCGCCAATGTTGACGATCAGCAAACCAAAATCGCAGGGCACGTCGTACCACTGCTTGTCTTGGCCCAGCACCTGCAGGCCAGGCTCTGTGGCGGCGGGCAAAATGGTTAGCAGGTTAATGTCGCCATGCGCCGCAGCGCGCTCACTGCCGGCGGGCTCGTCGCCGCGCAAGGGTGGGTAATGCAGCACGCGCAGCAGCGTTTCTTGGCAGCCCTCGATCATCTGCGGCAGCGGCATGCTGTAGCGTGCTTTTACTTCTGGGGGCGAGTAGTCTTCTACCCACTGCAGCAAGGTACGGGCTAGTTCGTTACCTTGCGTGTAGTACTGGCGTGCGGCGTCGCTTACCTGTGCTGGGTATCGGCCCCACGGATAGATATGAAAAAACTCTTTGAGATCTTTCGCGGTGTTGCCTTTGGCCGTTTCGCTCACAGCGGGCGAGAAGTAGCCGTCTAGTGTGTCTGGGTTCCACGGATACTGGTTTTTGGCATCAGTAGAAAAAAAGCCCAGCCACTCGTCATAAATACCGCTGACCAACGACTGCTTTAGAGGATGGTTTTTGAGTACGCCAAAGCCCGTGCGGTGCAGGCTTTCGCAAAACTGCACAGGCGCATCAGCATGGGTGAAATCGACAATAGGGAATTGCATGGCAAGCTCCTGGTGTGTTGTGCGGCTACGCTACCTCTTTAGGCAACCAGGCGCGCAGCAAGGTGGTCTTGAAAAGGGCGGTTACAGCAGGCACATCTACCGTCATGCACGCGGTGATGGCGGGTACGCTGTCTTCCCAGCCCGGTGTGGGGTATTGCATAAAGCTCTCGCGCTGCATGATGGTTTGGCCCTGCGCAAAGCCTTCAGTAGCCACGCGGGTACGACCGCTCTCGTAGCCAAACAGTTCCGGGTTGGTTAAACAAATCAACGCCAGTACATCGTGCCCGTAACAGCCCTCAAAATCTTTCATGTGCGCAAACCGGCTGGCATAGAAGTGGGCATAAAACTTCACTGCATGCAGCAAAGTATCGGTGGCACTGTGGCTGTAGTGCGATGCAATCTTGGCAAACAAACTAATCGGCAGCAGCACCTTATAGGTCACGTCCAGCCCCACCATGGTCAGCTTAAAGCCTGCAGTCAGCACAGCATCGGCAGCGTGGGGGTCGTTCCAAATATTGGCCTCGGCCACAGGTGACACGTTGCCGTGCTCGGCAATGCTGCCTCCCATGATGACCATTTGTTTGATCAGTTGCGGCAGCTTGGGCTCTAGTGCCAGCGCTGCAGCCATGTTAGTGAGCGGGCCTACGGGTACCAGCGTGATCTGCCCCGGATGTTGGCGCGCCATATCGACGATAAACTGCGCCGCACTGCGTGGGTCGGCGCTGCGTTGCGTGGGTACGCGAGATGGCAGATTGCCCAGTCCGTCGGCACCGTGGATAAAGTCGGGCGGTGCTTCGGTGTGTTTGACCAGAGGTTGGCCTGCGCCTTGCGCCACAGGCACGTCAACGCCGGCCAGTTGGGTGAGGTACAGGGCATTGGCCGTGGCCTGCTGCACTGTTACGTTGCCAAAGGTGGTGGTAATGCCCAGCAGCTTAATGCCCGGGTGGGCCAGCGCGTAATACAGCGCCATAGCGTCGTCAACACCAGGGTCGGTGTCGTAAATTACCCAATGCGGGTTCACAGTTAAATCGGTCATTGGTTTATTGTTGCATCAAATGTTGCACCGCGCTGAGCGGGGGAATGCTGCTTTGCGCGCCCAGTTGTGTGCAGGCCAGCGCTGCTGCCGCACTGGCCTGTGCCAGTGCTTGCGGAAGGTTCGCCCAGTCTTTGCTGCCATCAGCTTGCGCCGCCAGCGCTGCCACCAGCACGCCGCAAAAAGTATCACCAGCCCCGGTGGTGTCTGCCACTTTCACCTTGTAGGCCGGTTGTGTGATCAGCTTACCTTGCGCAAGCGCCATGCAGCCTGCGCTGCCCAGCGTCACTACGACACACGGCACTTGCAGTTGCGTTAATTTATCTTCCAGCGTGCCGTGTGCCGTGGTCAAGGCTGCTAGCTCACCTTCATTGACTATCAGCACGTCTACCAGCGCTAGCAGCTGGGCTGGCAGCGCACGTGCAGGCGCAGCGTTCAGCACCACTTGCACGCCGGCTGCTTTGGCCGCTTGGGCATAAGCGTGCACAGTAGGCAATGGCGTTTCTAACTGCATTAACAAATGGGTAACGACCTGCAAGCCAGGCCCATGCTGTGTCAGATGCTCTGGGTGCAACGCAGAGTTAGCGCCCGGTGCCACGGTAATGGCGTTTTCACCATCGTCTGAGACGCAAATAAAAGCGGTGCCAGTAGGCTGGGCCGCGCGCACTACATGCAGTTGCACGCCAGCCTGCGTCAGTGAGTCGGTCAGTGGCACAGCAAATGCATCGTTACCTAAAGCCAGCAGCATTGCCGTGGCTGCTCCGCCTGCGCGTGCACAGGCCACCGCTTGGTTAGCACCTTTGCCGCCCGCAAAGGTTTGAAAATCACGCCCCAGCACGGTCTCGCCCGGAGCAGGGATGTGCCCTGCGCGGACAACAAAATCAAGGTTGGCGGAGCCAGCTATTAATACCATGGGATGCCTTCTGAGAGGGTGCTTTGCCAGTAGTCAACCATGTTAAGTCAATCTAAGGGTCATTTTTGAAGCACCCCAGTATCAACACTCTCTTCTTGAAGCACCGTTTTGGCGCAATTATTGCTTCATGCTTGTGCTTATTGTGTAAATTGGCAACTTATGCACCAATATAAATCAATAACACCCTTTTAAATCGTATAGAGATCGTATGGAAGCACTAAAACAAGGCGCAGACGCGCTATTTATCTTACTTGGCGCAATCATGGTGCTTGCAATGCATGCGGGTTTTGCATTTCTAGAACTGGGGACGGTACGCAAGAAGAACCAAGTTAACGCGCTTGTCAAAATATTGGTCGACTTCTCAGTCTCTACAGTGGTCTATTTTGCCGTGGGCTACGGCGTAGCGTACGGCACCAGCTTTTTTGTAAGTGCAGAGGTTCTGGCCGCAAAGAACGGCTATGAGCTGGTGAAGTTTTTCTTCTTGCTAACTTTCGCGGCGGCTATTCCGGCCATCATTTCCGGCGGCATTGCTGAGCGGGCTAAGTTTTGGCCGCAGCTGATTGCCACCGCCATTATTGTGGGTTTTGTGTACCCCTTTTTTGAAGGTATTGCCTGGAATCAAGCGTACGGTGTCCAAGCCTGGATCAAAGCCACCGCCGGTGCAGAATTTCACGACTTTGCGGGCTCTGTTGTAGTGCATGCTGTAGGCGGGTGGATTGCATTACCCGCTGTTGTTTTGCTGGGCGCTCGCTACAACCGCTATAAAAAAGACGGCGGCATCTCTGCGCATCCACCGTCCTCAATCCCGTTTCTCGCCCTTGGTGCATGGGTTTTGTGTGTCGGTTGGTTTGGCTTTAACGTTATGAGCGCGCAGACGATTGACAAAATCTCGGGCTTGGTAGCGGTCAACTCGTTGATGGCCATGGTGGGCGGTACTTTGGTGGCATTGCTGATGGGCAAAAATGACCCGGGTTTTGTCTACAACGGCCCTTTGGCTGGCTTGGTGGCCGTGTGCGCAGGCAGTGACCTGATGCACCCCTTGGGGGCCTTGGTGGTGGGCGGCATAGCGGGTGCTATTTTTGTCATCATGTTCACACTGACACAAAACAAATGGAAGATCGACGACGTATTGGGTGTCTGGCCATTACACGGCCTGTGCGGTACATGGGGCGGTATTGCAGCAGGTATTTTTGGCAGCACAGCACTGGGCGGGTTAGGTGGTGTGTCGCTAAGTGCACAGCTGATCGGTACCGCCATGGGTGTGGCGTGGGCGCTGGTCAGCGGCATAGTGGTGTACTACGCCCTCAAAATCACGATGGGCTTGCGCATGAGCCAAGAAGAAGAGTTTGAAGGTGCTGATTTAAGCATCCATAAAATCAGCGCATCACCAGACCGAGAAGCAGATTGGTAAATCATATTTCTATGCAGTTTTCTTGGTATTTAACAAACCAAGCTTGGACGTTATGCACTGCGGTATGAAGACGATGTGGTGTGCGTCGTCATACCCAGCAACAAGCCATTTTGTACATTGATCGTTAGCCAATTACTAAGGTCAAAACTTGCGTGCGCCACACCAAGAGCCTGCGCCAAGCTTTTTTGTGCGCACACCGCACAGATAAATGCAAGTTCAGCCTCGTGCACTATGCGCAAACGCGGAGCAAAGCCTTGTCGCCAGACCAAGGCTGTTTGCGCTACACCAGCATGCAGTAGTGCGGCAGCACCTTCGATAGCGCTTTGACCTTTGTGCGCAAGGGCAATAGCAGCAGCAGGGTAGGCACTGGGCAATATGCGTGCGCCAGGTGCCGTTAAAAAGGTTGAAAGCTCTGGCTCATGTTGCAAGAGCGCTGCAAAACTAGCGATATCTTGCGCTAGGTCACCTGCGCTAGCGCAGGTGTGCAGTGCCCATTCGACATGCGCCACATCCGCTAAATATCGCGTATCTGTCAATTGAACTGATGCAGCCAAAAACGATGGCACTTGGTCGCCCGATTGTGCTAAGTCGCCACACCAGGGTGGGTGCTGGTGCCAAAAATCACGCGCAAGATAACTGAAATCTTCGTCACCCAGCAACTGCGCCACGACAGGGTAAGCGGCACCCAAGGCGCGCTCGGCGTGGGCATGGGCGTTGGCACGGTAGGCCGCCAAGCCGCGCGATGGCTCTCCTGCACGAAGTACAAAAATGGAAGCTAAAAAATTGTTTTGTTAGCGGGCTAATGCTTCCCGCGGCGCTAACGAGTCGTTCATGCCGACGGCCAGATGTGGGTATGCGCTATTGCGTCAGCGCGCGTGGCCTCAGCCAATAATGTTGGTAGCGGGGGAATGTCTGTATCCCATTCGATCAAAGCGGGGACAGGACCTAAGCTTTGTACAGCTTTGGCATATATTTTCCATACGGCGTCACACACTAGTGCACCGTGGTTGTCAATGACGATATCCTCCATATCGCAATGGCCCGCAAGGTGAATTTCGCCAACGCTAGCAAGTCGAATAGCATCAAGCCATTCGCTACAGTTTTGCAGTGCACGGTTTACATCGCGAACTGCGCCTGAGTTGTTCTGAGCATTCAGCGCATTGACGTAAATATTATTCACGTCAAGCAAAAGTTGGCAACTCGTACGCTGCGTTACAGCATTTAAAAAATCTACTTCGCAGCGATGACTGCCCACCATGCCAATATAGGCAGATAGATTTTCCACCATGATACTTCGCTGCAAGCGGTCTTGCACACGTTGGATATTAGTGCACAGCACGTCAAGCGATGCTTTGTTAAAAGGGATGGGCAACAAATCAGCGGCGTGCACATCTACGCCCTTAAAGTTACCGCGGGCAAAGCAAGCATGGTCGCTGACGCGTACAGGCTCAATGCGCTCAACCAATTGCTGCAATCGGTTCACATGCCATACATCAATTCCGCTAGCTGACCCTAAGCCTAAGCCTAAGCCTACGCCGTGCAGGCTAATGTCGTAATGGTGGCGCGCCTGTGTAAGCGTTGCCAAGGATGCGCCACCATGGGCAAAAAATTTTTCTGAATGTACTTCTAAAAATGACACCTTCGGTAAGGTTTCAAATACTTGCGTGTAATGAGGCTGTCGCCAGCCTATGCCTGTTACTCCGCAAACCGAATCTGTCGACAGCAATGGCACAGAAGAAGTGAAAAGAAAGTTAACACAGTAAGCTGCAAATTATTAGCTCTTTACCTCGGCGTCCTTTTTCATCATGGAGGCCTTTTTGGTTTGCCCAGCTGTCATGCCTTTCATGGACACGCAGGTGCCTTTGGCAACATATTTCCACTCACCTTTGTCGTCGCTTAGTTTGGATTGGCCAGCACAGGCATGGGTACCCGCCAAGTTGGCGCAATCATTTTGCCCCGCTTTGGTAATGCCGTAGCATTTTTCTTTCTCTTGTGCTGCAGCGGGTGCAGATATCAGGACGTTAGACAGAAGTGAAGCTGCGGCTGCAGCGATCAAAGCACGTTGGTTCATACATTACTCCAAAAATAAGTTAAAAAACCGCCGCAAAAGTTAATATGCTTTAGTTATGGTTAAGTCTGTCAAGAAGAAAATTTCTTACGTTTAATGCCTAACGCGAAATAAAAATTTACAACATATCGGAAATAGTGTCCCAGACGTCTGCAGGTATAAGTCCGTTGTAACGTTCAACCAGTTTGCCGGTTTTGTCGATCAGTAGCGTAGTGGGTAATTGGTTACGCCGCAGCTGTGTTGCACCCAAGTTGTCTTTGTATCCATTGTCACCAGCCCACAGTTGGGTAAAGCGTTGCTTAACAGGTACAGATTTATTGATAATGCTGTTGTATGTTTCTACGTCATCCATGCGGCGATCAACATTCACCAACACCAATTCAAAAGGTTTATCTGACCAGCCCGCTGCGTTTTGACGTAGCTCAGATATTTTGTCGCGGCATACGGCGCAATCAGTAGACCAAAACATGACCAGCACTACTCTGCCTTGCAGCGATTTGAGTTGGAAGGTTTTCTTATCTAGCGCAGTGCCTGCGATCACAGGAATAGGCGCAGCGGCAGATGCTGTTTGTGCGTGCGCAGCTGTATGTCCCAACAGACTGCCACCCATGGCACAAGCCAAGCTCAATACAAAAGACGCCCAGCGTACATCGCGCACCATAAGATAATTCTCCTTAAGAAAACAAAATACATGCAGTACAAAGTTACTGCAATAATGTGAACACAAGCCTTTGTCGTTATATCGTTGCTCTTATTACATGGTTAGCAGGAAATTCTATGAGTTTTGAAAACGATGTTGCTGCTTTGCGCGGATACCTGCTGCGTTTTGCGCGCTTGCAATTGCGCAATGATGCGTGGGCAGAAGATGCAGTGTCGGAGACGATGCTGGCTGCTGTGGCCAAGCCGCAGTCGTTTGCAGGCCAATCGCAACTGAAGACTTGGCTCGTGGGTATCTTGAAACACAAAGTAGTGGACGCTTTGCGCGCTAATCTGCGCGAGGTCAATGCCAGTGATTTGCAAGGCGAGCGCGACAGCGACGAGCTGGACACCATCGGCTTTAAAGCCGATGGCCATTTTGCCGAGCGCCCGGCTAATTGGGGCAATCCTGACCAAGATTTAGGGCAAAAACAATTTATGGTCATCATGGAGGCTTGTGTCTCCAAATTGCCGCCGCTGCAAGGGCGTTTATTTTTGATGCGCGAATGGTTAGAGCTGGATGCCGAAGAGGTCTGTAAGGAACTGGGTATCACCGCTACCAACCTGTATGTGCAATTGCATCGCGCACGCCTACGGCTACGCGAGTGCCTAGAACTCAACTGGTTTGGCTTGCAAAAAGTGTAGTTTTGTTCTCTGTACGGATTATTGAGTAACAAGAAAGTTTGGAAGTTCCTTATGTTGTTTGAAAACTATGTGGTTTAAAAAGCGCACTTGCAAAGAAGTGGCCGCACTGGTGGTGGCCCGAGAAGACCGTGTTTTGTCGCTGGCCGAGCGCGCGCATTTACGCACGCACATGTGGATCTGCAAAGCCTGCCCTGTTTTTGAAAATCAGATCCTTACTCTGCGCAATGCTATGCGCCAGTGGCGTCATTACACGGGTGATACAGATGCACCGCCAGGCCATAGTCATGGCTCGGACCCAACTCAACGCTAAGCTAGCGACGCGAAAAGACCACATAAAAGCCGATATAAATAGCTAGGGTAAGTACGGGCTTCGACATAAGCTACTTTTTTGGCGCATAATCAAGTGGCGTGTACCTTTTGTGTACATGTGTTGGTGATCGGTTAGTTTCGTGCAGGTTATGTGTTTGCCCGTGGACTCCATCGCTTTTTAATTGTGATTGATAGGAGTCCCATTCATGGGCAATAAAC
>JAYSWJ010000023.1:0-15606 GCA_043718065.1 Polaromonas sp. | reverse complement strand
CTCGTACCGCGCCGAGGCAGGCACTGTGCAAGGCCACCTAGACATTGCCCACTACATCACCACGCCCCAAGGCACCATCTCCGGCAAAGTGCTGCTGGTAGACGACCTAGCCGACACCGGCCACACCCTGCAAGCCGTGGTAGACAGGCTGCGCGACAACTACAAACCCATCACCGAACTACGCACCGCCGTCATCTGGACCAAAGGCGTATCAGGCTTCAAACCCGACTACTCCGTAGACTTTTTACCCACCAACCCGTGGATCCACCAACCCTTCGAAGGCTACGACAACATGTCGCCGGAGAAGTTGATGGAGAAGTGGAAGGTTTGAGACCTTTTCTTCAAAGCTGAAGAAGTGTCCGATGATGAGTTTACGAAGCTTAGGCCGAGGTCCAAAGTGCAGCCTAACCGCTTCATCAAGCGGACGTCCCAGAGGCTTCGCCTTTGTGCCGCCGGTAATGTCAAACGTAAGGCTTCGTGAAGTATCCTGCAGTCCGCAAGTACGGTGATATCGACAGTGAGTCCTTCGAGTCGTACTATGCTCGCTGGCCTGAGGCTTTTTCGGCAATCCCGAGACCTATTGTTGAGGACTGGATCTATCGACACTGGAGGGACTTCAGCAATCATTGGGCCGACCTTGAGCCGCATAACTGGAGCTACGAGCGCAAGATATTCTCAAATGTCGAAATACTTAAGATCGATCACATAGCCACCTGGATTAGAGAACTTGACGCTGAAGGCGTTGAATACGTTTCCAACGCACCACGTAGCAAGTCACGTATGGCTCAGTTCATTCTGGCGAACGGAACCTTTCCGGTTCCAATCCTAGTCGCTAGGAACGCTGGCCATGTCACTCACCCTCGCAGTGCCAAGGAGCCCATGAAGGAGCCTCTCCAACTGATTGAAGGCCACTGTCGACTAGCTTGTCTGCGAGGCATGATCAACTCCAATCATCATAATTTAGGTGCCGAGCATGACGTCTGGGTCGCCACGCTACCCTAGTGAAATGAGGCCCAACTCCTCGTTTGGATAAATGCAGTACAAAATAAATAGGTCAAAAATAAATAGGAATAAATAGGAATAAATAGGGTCAAGGAATAAATAGGGTCAGATCAGATTTAATATACGCTTGCAGTACAGTACGCTCCATTCTCATCTGCTCTGGTCACTGTAACTTTGCCCAACATACCCATGACTGCACGTCGCTTGATTCATTCTTTGCTAGGGTTGTTCGCTATCAATGGCGTATTCGCTGTCTATTCTGCAATTTATCACCTTCCGCCTTCGAAGCTTCTCGGTTTCTTGTTGCCTATATTTTTCATAGTAGTTACTTACCTTTGGTACTACACCGATGCGAAAGAACAAAAATACTGTCGCACAACGTCTCTCGGTGGTGCAATTATTTTATTTACCTTTTTTTCCGTTCCATACTATCGTTATCGCAGCCGCCCCCTTGGCATGAAGTACAAAGCTTTGGTACGCTACCTAGGTTTCTGCCTTTTGTGCATTGTTGTAATGTTTGCAGCGTCTACTCCATTTTTAATCGTAGCCTTGGTAACCCGATCAACAGGCTCTGTATAAGCGTTTGAGGTGGCAGGAGGTTTGCACTGATACTGCAAACAATGAGTTAGTCTTCATCATGGTTCTAACCCCCAGGGATGCCTAACCCCTCGCGCAAGCCCAGCGCCATCTGCAGACCCAAAGACTTTTACTAAGCAAGCTGTGCGCCACCAATACCGCATCACCCAATACAACCCTACTTTGCGCGATGCCAATGGCGTGTCAAAGGAGATGATTGGACGGCTTGTTCAGATGTGGGGCGGTCGTTTGGTGGGATGGTGTTGGCGCAGGCTAAATATCAGCGGGTAGAAGATGCTTGTGCGGCAGCGCGGCTTGTTTGTAGAAACGTTTCGCTCGCCTTATCTTCGGCAACGCGCACTGAAAATACGCAAATAGACCGGCCAAAACATTGAGCATTTTCGCGCTACCATGTGGGTATGAACGATAGCCAAGAAAATAAGGAGCTTGCCGAGGCCTTGCGCGTCCAGGCCATGTCCCCGTCGCAGCGCAGCGACTGGCTTGAAAATGTGTGGGGCAGGGTGCAGCGCAACGCGAATGCTTTTTTCGCCAATGCGCCTGACTATCAGCCTACTGCGCGCAGCTATGCGTCGCCAGAGGAAAAAAACCGTTTTGACGAAGCTCGGGAGTTAGCTTTTGCGATGCATTATTCTGTTTACGCTACGCACAAGGTAACGCTTGCACCATGATTGCGCGCCAGCCTGATGCTAACGACTTGGTGCTATTGACCCAGGCACTCACATCTTTTGGCGTGGAGTATGCATTGATAGGTGGTACCGCAATGGCTGTGCATGGTTTTTCGCGCGCTACTAAGGATATTGACTTGCTATTGCCGGTTGACGCAGACAACAATGCGCGTTTGTTGCAGGCCTTGGCTAGTATTCCTGGCAACGCGCAAGCTATGACAGCACTGCGGCGTGAATGGATGGACAAAGGCCACTCTACGGCGCTAGAGGGCGAGATTTTTGTTGATTTGCTGTATGTTGCAGCCAGTCAGTCTTTTGAATCACTTAAATCGCACGTGCAAACAGTTTTGTTTAACGGCGTGCATGTGGTTACGCTGGATGTAGACGGCATGCTGCTGACTAAAAAAACAAGCCGTGAATCTGACATACCAGATCGGTTGAAACTAGAACGCTTGCGCAATGCGTTGCGGGCGCAAGCCGCAGCCAATCACCCCGAACCCAAACCATGACCCAACAACCCATCACCCACCTTATCCACCACCCCTACACCCCGCCCGCCACCTTTGCTGCGCCGCAAGTGGCGGTGCATAAGGCGTCTACGGTGATTTTTCCGAATGTAGCGGCTATGCGCACGCGGGAGTGGAAGGACAAGTCGGGGTATACCTACGGGCTGCATGGCACCCCTACGACGTTTATTTTGGAAGAGCGCATTGCTACGCTAGAGGGCGCTCTGCACTGCGTGCTGGTGCCTAGCGGGCTGGCGGCGATTGCTAACGTAGACTTTGCGCTGCTGGCCACGGGCGACGAGGTGCTGATATCAGACAACGCCTACGGCCCGGGCAAGGTGCTGGCTGCGGGCGAGCTGGCGCAGTTTGGCATTACGCACCGCTACTACGACAGCATGGACCCGGCTGACTTGGCCGCCAAAATCACCCACAAAACCAAGCTGGTGTGGCTAGAAGCACCGGGGTCGGTAACGATGGAATTCCCAGATTTAATAGCGTTGGTAAAGGTGTGCAAAGCGCGTGGTGTGCTTTGTGCGCTAGACAATACCTGGGGGGCAGGACTGGCGTTTAATGCGTTTGATTTAGAAGGTAAGAGGGCTAGGGCGGGCTCAGCCCGAACGGATGTCAGCTCAGCCAGAGCGGACTTAAATTTAGATAACGCGGATGTTGTAGGTGTCGATATAAGCATTCAAGCGCTGACTAAATACCCCAGCGGCGGTGGCGACGTGTTGATGGGCAGCGTGGTGACACGCGACGAAGCACTGGGCCTGAAAATCAAGCTGACCCACATGCGCATGGGCACGGGTGTGGCGGCCAACGACGCCGAGCTGATACTGCGCAATATCCCCAGCATAGCGCTGCGCTACCGCGCGCACGACATTGCCGCGCGCCAGCTAGCCGCATGGCTGCAAACCCGCCCCGAGGTAGACGTAGTATTGCACCCCGCGCTGCCTGGCGCACCCGGCTATGCACAATGGAAACAGCTGTGCTCGCCCGTTTTACCTGCTCAAGCAGCTATGGATAATGTAGCGATTAATGCCGCATCATCTGACAGCGCATACCCGGGCTTGGCCGCTGGTTTGTTCAGCATTGTGTTTAAACCGCAGTACACCACAGCGCAGGTTGATGCGTTTTGTGACGCGCTAAAGTTGTTTAAGCTAGGCTATTCATGGGGCAGCCACTTAAGCTTGGTGGTGCCGTACGACATAGCCAGCATGCGCGACGCCACGGTAGCCCATTGGCCTTACCGCGGAACGTTGGTGCGTTTTAGCATTGGGCTAGAAGATGTGCGCGACTTGCAGGCGGATATGGCGCAGGCTATGGGGGCGTTGGTATAGTTGCTTGTATCTTTGTTAGTTTGTTAGTTGGTTCGTTGTTCTAGCACGCGCACTGCTGCGGCGTGTGTCCCATGCCAAACGGACCTGCGGCCCTTTATTGTTTGTCATAGGACACACGCCACAACAGCACGCTTGTAATTGCATTAGGGTTTCGCTCGGCGGTAGTCGCAGTGAATAACACAGTACTACGGCTGCCCATCTGCCCATTTGTCAGCGACCACACCAGTGGAGCGCAGTAACGTTCGGTATGCCTATGACAAACAATAAAGGGCCGCAGGTCCGTTTGGCATGGGCATACCGTGCGGTGCTGTGTGACCGCGAGGTCCTAGAACAGTAAAAGGCCAATTGAACGCAACGATGCTATGTGGCCGCGAGGCACAAAGAAAGAGCAGGGCTAACGAACGAAACAATGCTACGCAACCGTGAAGTGTATGAGCAGAAGCCTAAAGCAGCACTACAAATTCAATAGCTGCCTGAGCAGTTTCTACGGCCTATAAAAGCCAAAAAATATAAAATTTACACTGCTGCAACATAGTTAGCCGGAAAGAAATGCCGCTCCACTAGCTCTATAAAAATATGCAACACTTTAATGTGCAGCTCTTGCACACGGTCAGCATACTTGCCAGCAGGGGTGCACACATACACGGTGCTCAGCGCCTCTAGCTCTGGGTTGCGACGGCCCGACAGAATGATGACTTTCATGCCAAGCTCTTTAGCCGTGCGCGCTGCACGAATTACGTTTTTACTGGTGCCGCTGGTGGTTAGCGCTATCAGGCAGCTACCCGCCCGGCCATGCGCCTGGATGTAGCGCGAAAACACGTGTTCGTAACCATAGTCATTGCCCACGCAGCTCATGTGGCTGGCGTCGCTAATGGCCGCTGCACCCAATGCCGCACGGTCATCGCGGTAGCGGCCCGTCAGTTCTTCGGCAAAGTGCATAGCGTCGCACATCGACCCGCCGTTGCCGCACGAATACACATGGCCTTTGGCTTCAAAAACTTCGATCAATGTGGCGGCAGCGTGTTCGATATTTTTTAAAGCCTCGGTGTTAGACAACAGCTGGGTCAGCGCGGTGTGTGCATCAGTCAAGCTGTGCGTGATGTAGTTTTGCATAAGGTTTTGTCCGATCAAATAAGGTTTGTGGGTAAAGCTAGGCGTCGTCCAGCAATTGCAAAAAAGCCTGCGCCTCTTCCAATTGATGTTCAATAAACACCGTTAAGCCATTGTGCAGCAGTAGCGCCGCCGTCACACCGGGCAGGGCGGTGCGGCCACCAGAGAAGCTGCCATCGTAGGTAAAAGCCGACCCGCACGACGGGCTGCCTTCTTTCAGTACGGCCACGCGTATGCCCCTGGTGCGTGCCACCGCCAGCGCCTCCTGCGCACCCGCTACAAAAGCCTGCGTCACATCGCTGCCATCAGCAATGACCACCTGCGCCATGCCTTGCAGCACTTTGGCACCGCCACTGCCCGCCGTAATCTCCGCTTTTGAGGCGATGTGTGCAGTTAAGCAGACCAATCTTCGCCCAGTGCATGCACCTGCTGCAACACCAGCTCGACCGCAGCGTCTTCTAAATCTGGCGGGTATTTGTATTTGCGCAATATACGCTTGACCATCAGGCGCAGCTTGGCGCGCACGCTGTCGCGCTCTGACCAATCTACGCTCAGGTTATTGCGTAGGCTCTCAGTTAGTTCGTGGGCAATTTTTTTGAGCGTTTCGTCTTTTAGTTCGCGCACGGCAGACTCGTTGGTAGCCAGTGCGTCATAAAAGCGCACTTCATCGTCGCTCAGCCCCAGCACTTCACCGCGCGATGCGGCTTCTCTGAACTTGTGCGCCATGCTCACCAGTTCTTCCATCACCTGTGCGGTTTCTATCGACCGGTTTTGGTAGCGCTTAATCACATCGCTCAGCATGTCTGAGAACTTGCGGTTTTGCACCACGTTGCTGCCAAATCGGCTTTTAATCTCGCCTTCCAGCAAGCGCTCTAGCAGCTCGACTGCCAGGTTTTTCTCAGGCAAATTGCGCACTTGCGCTAAAAATTCGTCGTCTAGCAGACCAATATTGGGTTTGTCTAAACCCACCGCATCAAAAATATCCACCACCCGCTCTGACACTACCGCAGAGCTGATGATTTGCCTGATAGCCAGCTCGCGCTGTTCGTCAGTGCGGCGCTGGGCGGTTAAATCTTTTTTGGTCAAAATAACTTTAACGGCTTGCAAAAACGCTACTTCTTCGCGCACTGCTTTGGCCTGTGCCAGCGTGCAGCACAGGGTAAAAGCGTGACTCATGGCTAACGCCACATCGGCAAAACGCTTTTTGCCGTCTTTGATGCCCAGCACATGGTTGGCCGCGCCTGCCAGCGTTTTGTAGCCACCGGTTAAAAACCCGCTGTAGTCAAAGCCGTGCAGCATGGCCTGTAGTACGTCTAGCTTTTCGGCCATCAGGCTATAGGCCTCATGTGCATCCACCGTGGGTTTGCCACGGCCTTGGGCGGCGGTGTACTCCTTCATCGCCGCTTTCAGCTCGTTGCCAATGCCAATATAGTCCACCACCAGGCCGCCTTGCTTGTCTTTAAACACTCTGTTAACGCGGGCAATGGCCTGCATCAGGTTGTGGCCCTTCATGGGCTTGTCTACGTACAGCGTGTGCACGCAGGGTGCGTCAAACCCGGTGAGCCACATGTCTCGCACTATCACTAGGCGTAGAGGGTCAGTGGGGTCTTTAAAGCGTTTTTCTAGGCGCTTTTTGGTCTGCGGGCTGTAGATATGCGGGCGCAGCAGGGCGCGGTCGCTGGCGCTGCCGGTCATTACTATTTTGATGGCGCCTTTTTCGGGGTCGGCGTCGTGCCAGTCGGGCCGCAGGCGGGTAATCTCGTTGTACAGGTGGGCGCAAATATCGCGGCTCATGGCCACAATCATGGCCTTGCCGGTTTGCGCGGTGTTGCGTTCTTCAAAGTGGGCTACCAGGTCAGCCGCCACGCTGGCTATGCGCGGCTCGGCACCTACTATTTTTTCTAGCGCAGCCCAGCGGCTTTTTAGGGCGGCCTGTTGGCTTTCTTCGTCGTCCTCGGCCAGCTCGTCTACCTCGTCGTCTAGCAGCGGCAAGTCTGCGTCTTTCAGGCTTAGCTTGGCCAAGCGCGATTCGTAGTAGATGGCTACCGTGGCACCGTCTTCTTTGGCCTGCTGCATGTCATACACATGGATGTAGTCGCCAAACACGGCGCGGGTGTCGCGGTCGGTGTTGCTGACCGGAGTGCCGGTAAAGGCGACAAAGGTTGCGTGGGGCAGGGCGTCGCGCAGATGCTGGGCGTAGCCAACTTGGTAGCTGCCCGCTGGCGTTGGTGTTTGCGTTATGGGCGCGGCCACCATGGTGTAAGCAGGCGGCGCATATTCCACACCCGGCGCTACGATACCATCGCCAGTTGCTATCACTGTCATAGCTGCTTGAGAGAGTTTTACTTGGGTTACAGGCTGTTTTCGCTCTTTAAACTTGGCCTCAAAGCCATATTGCGTGCGGTGCGCCTCATCGGCTATCACCACAATATTGCGCCGCGTGGACAGCACCGGATAAATGTCTTCGTCTTCCCCCGGCATAAACTTTTGAATGGTGGCAAACACGATGCCGCCTGATGGCCGGTTGGCCAGTAGCGTGCGCAGCTCTTGGCGCGTGCGCGCCTGCACGGGCTGCTCGCGCAGCAGGTCTTGCGCCAGGCTAAACACACCAAACAATTGGCCGTCCAGGTCGTTGCGGTCGGTAATCACCACGATGGTGGGGTTCTCCATCGCGGCCTCTTGCATTACCCGCGCGGCAAAACACGTCATGGTGATGCTTTTGCCGCTGCCCTGCGTGTGCCACACCACGCCGCCTTTTTGGCTGCCGCCGGGGCGAGACGCGGCCACCACTTGGCCAATAGCGCGGCGCACCGCATGAAACTGGTGGTAGCCCGCAATCTTTTTGACCAGCGCGCCGTCGTCTTCAAACAGCACAAAATAGCGCAAATAATCTAGCAAATACGCCGGGGCCAGCACACCGCGCACCAGCGTTTCTAGCTCGTTAAATTTGCCCAGCGGGTCTAGCATGTGCCCGTCAATCGTGCGCCAAGCCATAAAGCGCTCAGGGTCGGCAGACAATGACCCCAGCAGTGCCTCGGTGCCGTCAGATATCACCAGCATCTCGTTGGTGACAAACACATCGGGTATTTGCTCTTTGTAGGTTTGAATCTGCTCATACGCCTTCCACACATCGGCGTTTTCGTCCGCTGGGTTTTTAAGCTCTAGCAGCACCAGCGGCAGGCCGTTCACAAACAAAATAATGTCGGGCCGCCGCGTGTGGCGCGGGCCTTTGATGGAAAACTGGTTTACTGCCAGCCAGTCGTTGCGCGCAGGCGTGGCCCAGTCAATCAGCCGCACAAAGTCGCCCCGCGTCTCGCCGTCTTTTTGGTATTGCACCGGCACGCCCGCTACCAGCAGGCGGTGAAACTGCCGGTTGGCCGTTAGCAGCGCCGGTATGCCCAAGTCCAACGCTTGCTTCAGCGCATCGTCCCGCGCCGCTGCAGGCACGCTAGGGTTTAGCCGGTCAACGGCAGCGCGCAGCCGCTCGGCCAAAATTACGTCGCGGTAGCTAGTGCGCTGCGGCGCAGGGCCGTCATGCGCCATGTCGGGGCCATAGGCGTGCGTGTAACCCACCTCGGCCAACCAGGCAAGGGTTTCGCGTTCTAGCTGGTCTTCGGTCATCGTGTGAGCAACGCAATATAGGCTTGGTAGCCGTAGCTGCGATTTTTCTTTTGGCCCGTTTGCTCGGCAACGATACCTAAGTCTTCCAGCTGCTTCACAGCCGCTGTGGCCGTGGGAAAGCTAGTGTCTAGCGCTTGCCGCACGCGCTCGATGGTAAAGCGCGGCATCATGGGCAGCAATTCAAACAAACGGTAGCTGGCTGGGTTGGCCTTGGGCGTAGCCAGCAAGCGGCGGCGGTCTGCGGCTACTAGCGTGGCAATGTCCACAATGCTGCGCTCAGCCTGCACAGCGGCATCGGCCACGCCTTCTAGAAAAAACGCGACCCAGCCTTCCCAGTCACCCTCAGTGCGCACAGCGCCCAAGCGGCGGTAATATTCAGACTGGTGCTGCTTAAGGTAGCCGCTTAGGTACATCAGCGGCTCGGGCAGCAAGCCCCAGTGCTCTAGCAACACGCCCATCAGCAGCCGCCCAATGCGCCCATTGCCGTCTAAAAAGGGGTGGATAGTTTCAAACTGCACATGAATCAACGCAGTTTTTACCAGCGGTGGCAGGCCGGGCGGTGCACCATGAATAAACTGCTCCAGCTCGGCCAGCAGTTCGGGCACCTTGTGCGCAGGCGGCGGCACAAACACGGCGTTGCCCGGCCGCGTGCCGCCAATCCAGTTTTGCGATTGGCGCAGCTCGCCGGGTTGTTTGCCTGTGCCCCGCGCACCCTGCAGCAGCAAGCGGTGCGCATCGCACAGCAGGCGCACGCTCAGCGGCAGGCCTTTAGGGTCGCGCAGGTTGTCTTGCACCAGCTTAAAGGCGCGCAGGTAGTTAGCCACCTCTTCTACATCGTCAGTGTTGCTGACAGTAAAGCCTGCCTCGTCGTCCAGCAGGTCGGCCAGCGTGGCCTGCGTACCTTCTATTTGCGATGTCAGCAGCGCCTCTTTGCGAATAGCGCTGTACAGGAGCCAGTCTACCGACGGCACCAGCCCCGCCACGCCCGACAGCCGCGCCAAAGCCAGCTCCGCCTGGCGATTGGCCTCTGCAAACCCCTCGGCGGCCAAAGCAGGTTTGCGTGGAGGCAATCCATACGGCACAAACGCCCGCACTGGCTCACCCAGCGTGGTGGACGTAATGTAGGTGCCGGTGCTGCGCATGGTGTTAAAGAATTCTTTAATAAGGTCTTAGCGTATTAAACCATTGTTTAATTTGGCGCGCGGTATGAAAGCAGACTTTCAATGCCTTGTTAGCGATAAACAAGACTGTTTTGTTGTTTTCTCAGGCGGAATTTCTGCGCTGCTCACGCAGCATAAACAAATACAACCCTTCCACCTTGTCGCGCGCCCACGGAGTTTTGCGCAAAAACTTCAGGCTAGACGCCACGCTAGGGTCGTGCGTAAAGCAGCGCACCGGGATGCGCTGGGCTAGGTTGTCCCAGCCGTAATGGTCTGCCAGCGCAGTAACAATAGCCTCTAGCGTCAAACCGTGCAGACGGTTGCGCGGCTGGCTTTGGCTGGTGGGGGTTGGAACAGAAACGGGAACTGACATATATGAGGCAACAGGGTAAGGAGAATCCGAGGTTTTCCAGCGTGAAATACAGATAGCTTGCTATTTATTTAGAGGTAGATAAGTATACTTAAACCAACACATTTAAACGCCAATGTCGGTCTGTTTAAGATATGTGTAACACCCATCGACACACGGCCTGCTATTAGGTTAAAATAATGTTTAAGTGGATTGGGGGTTCCTGGTCGGCGCTACAGCCTCGGTGGGTTCACCGGGGCTTTTCGCTTTTCTGGGCGGATAAATCATCAAACCCACGTTCTCGTAGTGGCTGCCAACGTGCAATCTCCCGCCAGCGCAAAAAACTTTGACTTTAGCAAATCAAAAGCCTGATTTGGCTGGGTTGGTCGAATGTAGTTCAGCCCCACAGGCCGCGCCACTAAATCAGCCAATTGCAAACCCGTGAGATTAGTTTTTTTATCTGCAAACACTACATCAAACGGCAAATGCTTATTACCCGGATTGTCGCCATCGCAGATTCGCCGAAATTCAAGTTCTAACTCGCTGTCCTCCTTTTTGCCGCGACACTCAACAACTACGTGAGTTTGCAGTTCATCCTGCCCTTTCTCAGCTAAAAAATTGCGCAAAGATTCAAGGCAAATTCCTAAAGCAATATGGTACGGGTTGGGGGCAGCGCCTGCGGCTTTGCTTAAACGCGGTTTGTCTACAACGCAGGCGATCAAGACAAAATTGCTTGCTTCCACAATAGAAGATAACCGACCCATAAACTCTTGCCGATACGGAATATGGCTCAGGAAAGCAAAAATACCTTTTTGTTTACGAATCTCGTTCTCATGCAACACCACACTGTCGTGCCCAAAGTAGTTGAACTTGAATTTTTCAACCGCTGGGATGATTTTTTCGGCGTAGTGACGTTTATGAAATACACACAAAGCTAATACAAATACCGGGTATTCAGCGTCAATGCTGGCCAAGGAATGATCGCCACTTTCGTCCACGTAGACCACGTAATCACTGAAGCGACTGCCCGCTGCGTCTGCCGTAGGCTGCTCTATAGGTAACTGCTCAGCTACTTCAAAAAGTCCGTATTGTGTACCCTCATTGCTCATACCAAATATCCTTTTGTCCTAGACTGTACTGCAGACATACAAAGCCTATCTGAAACTAAGCACGGGGTGGATTGGCAAAGTGGGCGGCGTAGGCGTGTTGGATGGGCTGTTTTAAGAGATAAATAGGGCTGTAACCCAAGTAAAACCTGCTCAAGCAGCTATTAAATTAAGAGTAAATGGCAGGTATTTAATCCATTCTAGCCAGCCGCAAAGCCCCCGAAATCAGGCGCGGCAGCAGGGTGTCGCGGAGGGTGGCTAGGGTTTGGGATTGGTTTTGGCTTGCCATCCAGCTCTGAAAAAGTATAGTCAAGTAACTGTTAAATACATCCAACAACTCAACTCCAGTAGGAATTACCAAGCGTGCTGACTCAATACCACTTGTGCTTATGTTGGGTTGCGCACTACCCGAAGCAGCATTGACGACCTGATCAAACATGAAGTTATTTTGGAATGCAACGAACATCAACCAACTATAGTCGCGCCCCTGCTTAGTTGGCTCAAATTTTGCAACACGCTGGTTTAGGTAAGGAATTTGGTTTCCCGTAGTAACGACTACCCCTGATTTCCCAATCGTCGCACCAGTCATCGCCATAACAATGTCGCCATCTTTTAAAGCAAATCTATTTGTCTTGTTTGCAATTGCGTTTCCAATGAACTGTGCATCCATTAAATCGACAGTCCCGTCACCAACGATATTCTTTATTTTGACGACTGGAAACCCTACATCACAAAATTCCGAACTCTTATAGGCGAAACCACCTTTGACACTAGCAATGTCACCTACAGAACCTACGCGCCACCCCTTCGGCACTAAGCCCAGCTCAGACTCTTCCAAGCTGTCCGGAAACAGCGCTGCGGTGGCATCGTCCATGCCTTCGGGGGCGCGGCCTTGCATCTTGGCGCGCACGGGGTCGAAATCGACAAACCACGACTTGAACAGCGCCTGCGCGATGCCTTCCAGCGTAGCGTTGGTTTCGCGCAGGAGGGTAATGCGGTCGTCGATTGCACCAACAAACTCGGCAATAGTGCGTCGTTCGCCATCTGGCGGCATGGGGATGGGCAAGGCACGCAAATCTTTCAGATTGATGGTGGTCTGAACAGTCGTATTGGCGCGGCTTCCAAGCAAATGTTGAGATAGTGGTGATCGAATGCACAGCGCGATCCATTCAGGGGCGATATGTGGCAAGGGATGAATCACAGCTACAGCCCGCGCAACATTGAATCCAGCGAAACGACTGGGGACAACAGCCACCTGCCCGACCGTGCCAACAACAGTGACTAAAACTTCGCCACCTTTTAGTCGTGTTCGACTGTACTTAGCCTCAATTTCAGGCGCTATGTACATCACGTCGGAAAGGTCAATGCGCGTGTCGCGAAAGTTGTTCACCCGAATGAGAGGTTTTCCTGCCTCTAACGCAGACCCAGGCTGTACCACGCCGTAAGTTACTGAATTGGGTTGGCTACAGCTATCCAAAGGTGCGTATGCCCAGTCAGGCGGCAAGACTGGCAAGTCAAAACTCATACCCTGTCCCCTGCAATTACCTCATCCGGCATATCCCACATCTCCCGATACGCGTCGATATGTTCGCCCGTAGCCGCCGGGTCGATGGTGAAGTAGTAGCGACACAGGCGCTTGAAGGCCTGCAGCATGTCCGGGTCGCAGCAAAAGCCCAGCATGTGGTCGAGCTGGTGGTCTATGTAGGCGGTGTCTTGTTCGCCGCTTTGAATAATGTCGTCTACCGCCACGTTGGCAGCCTGAATGGCTTGCCGAAACAGCGCCGCTATCTGTGGGGCTAGCTGTGCAGTAGTGTCGGTCATGCCGCATCCTTTGCGGCCACCACAGGCTGAAGTCGCACAAATGTAACGTACTCATTTTGCACGTCTAACGCTAGCGTTTTACCCGCTTGAAGTGCTGCCAGATGCTCAGGAGTGAGGGTGTAACATTCACCGCCCCAGCGTTTGCCAAACGGTTGCTCTGTTTCGTCAACGCTGAATGGCTGGTCAACGATAGCTATATTAGAAGTCTTTCGTTCAAATGCGGGCGATGTACTAAGCGCGCCAACGAAGTGTCTCCAGTCGCTTGGCGGTGTTGTGTCGTGTATATCGTTAGAACTCATAACCCAGCCCTCCCAGTTTCTGCCGTATCAATTGGTCTAGCTCTGCACCTTTGGCCATTTGCTCGCCCAGCTTGTCGGTCAGCTGCTGCATTTTGGTATAGAAGTCTTCGTCGTTGTCTTCTACCGCTTCTGCGCCTACGTAGCGGCCGGGGGTAAGGACGTGGCCGTGTTGGGCTATCTCGGCCAAGGGCACGCTGCGGCAGAAGCCGGGGATGTCTTGGTATTCGCTGGCGTCTTTTTCACCGCGCCATGCGGCTACGGTGCTGGCTATGCGCTCTATCACGGCGTCGGTTAGCTCGCTTTGCACTCGGCTGATCATGCTGGCTTGTTTGCGGGCGTCGATAAACAGCACTTGGCCTTTGCGGTGGGTTTTTTGTTTGACTAAAAACCACAAACAGGCGGGGATTTGGGTGTTAAAAAATAGCTGGCCGGGCAGGGCCACCATCACTTCTACCGCGTCGGCGTCAACCATGGCGGCGCGTATTTGGCCCTCGCTGTTTTGGCTGCTGCTCATGCTGCCATTGGCCAGCACAATGCCTGCGCGGCCTGTGGGCTTTAGGTGGTGCAGCATGTGTTGCAGCCAAGCGTAGTTGGCGTTGCCTGCGGGTGGGTCGCCATGTGTCCAGCGCGGGTCGCCGGTTAGGCTGGCGTGCCACCAGTCGCTGATGTTAAAGGGTGGGTTGGCCAATATAAAGTCGGCGCGCAGGTCTTTGTGTTGGTTGTGCACAAAGGTGTCGGTAGGCTCGCGGCCCAGGTTAAAGTCGATGCCGCGAATGGCCAAGTTCATGGCTGCCAGGCGCCAGGTGGTGGGGTTGGATTCTTGGCCGTAGATGGATATGTCGTGGGCAGAATTTTTGGCCCCAGCGTTAGTTTTACCGGCATGCTGCTGGATAAACTTTTCGCACTGTACAAACATACCGCCGCTGCCGCAGCATGGGTCGTACACCTTGCCGCTGTGCGGGCTGAGCACAGCGACCAGCGTTTTAACTATGCTGGCGGGGGTGTAGAACTGCCCGCCGCGCTTGCCTTCGGCGCTGGCAAACATGCCCAGGAAGTACTCGTACACCTGGCCCAAAATATCGCGGGCTACGTCGGGGTTGTCGCCAAAGCCTATGGTGGACACCAGGTCTACCAGCTCGCCCAGCTTGCCGTCGGGCAGCTGGGCGCGGGCATAGCGTTTGTCTAAGATGCCCTTGAGCTTGGCGTTTTCAGCCTCTATCAGGGTTAAGGCGTCGTCGATGTGCTTGCCAATGGTGGGCTGCTTGGCGGCGGCGCGCAGGGCCTCCCAGCGGGCAGGCTCGGGCACCCAGTAGACGTTAACTTCTTTGTAATAGTCGCGGTCTTCTAGCTCTTTGGCCAGCAGCTGGGGTGTGGCATCGTGCAGGTAATAGTCGTCTTGTGGGTTAGCTAGACGCATGATTATCTCGGCGCGCCGGGCGGCAAAGGTGTCGAAGATGTATTTGACAAAAATCAGGCCCAGCACCAGGTGCTTGTATTCGGCGGCGTCCATGTTGGCGCGCAGCTTGTCGGCCGTGGCCCACAGTGTTTTTTTGATGTCGTCTAGCATGGCTTGCCGTGTCTCCGTAAAGCATAAGCCAGCTAACACAATCCAGCGCTGCCCACAAAAAAGCCACCTTGCGGTGGCTTTGGTGCTGCAAACAATATGCAATATTAACTGGCGGAAACGGAGGGATTCGAACCCTCGATGAGGCTCTACACCCCATACTCCCTTAGCAGGGGAGCACCTTCGGCCACTCGGTCACGTTTCCAGTTAGACCATATTATGGCACGATATGACGCAAAAGGGCCCCTACCATGATACACAAGTCCCCAACCCACACTAGCCGCAACTAAAGACTTGGCTCGAACGCCGCCTTAGTCACAAGCCACCGCAGCCTTTTGCGTCCAGCGGCTTGAGGCGGGGCGAGGTGTGGCTACATAACTAGTGTTTGATTAACTATTAATTTAATAGCAAACTATTTAATATCCACGTCGGTAAAATGCCCAAAAACGGCTCTATGTGAAATACCGTG
>JAYSWJ010000220.1:0-3466 GCA_043718065.1 Polaromonas sp. | reverse complement strand
GCGCTAATTGCTGAGGAGTGCGCGCGTTTGCAGGTGCAGCTGGATGTGGCGCCCGCGCTGTCTGCTAGGCCTGCACCTTCATCTGTAGCGGCATCGTTATCGAATTCGGGCAACGACGGCCAAGCTTTACATCCAGCTCACCCCGCTAACCCTGTTTACACGGCACATGGCGCGCAAATGCTAGGCGTGCCGCGCCTGCTGCGCCGCATGGTGCGCAACCTGCTTGAAAACGCCAGACGCCACGGCGGTAGCGGCGTGCAGGTAACGTTGCGAGCCGCCAGTGTGGCCAGTGTGGATACGGCAGGCGCACACGCCACCGCCTCTTCCAACAGCGCAGCGCAGCTGGAGCTGCAAGTCTGCGATAGCGGCCCCGGCGTGCCGCAGGCCGAGCGCGAGCGGATTTTTGAGCCGTTTTACCGCAGCAGCCTGGCCAGCGAGTCGGGCGGTGGCGTGGGTTTGGGCCTGTCTTTGGTCAGGTCTATTGCCCAAAGCCATGGCGGTAGTGTGACCTGCTTAGGCCGCGACGGGCCGGGCGTGTGTTTTGTGGTTCGCTTGGCGGGCAAATCTAGTGTGAATTAATGCACGATATGGGCAGTTTTGTGGCCTAAAACATACCCGTCTACCCCATATGGGGGATGCCGTAGTACCCATTAACACTACACAATAGCTCCATTGCTGTCACGCAAGCGCGAAAAGAGATACTCCAGGCTCCTCGCGTTAGAGTCTCCCAACGACGTCCTTTGACGAGGACTTTTACACGGCCACCTTCGGGTGGCCGTTTTTTTTGGGTCAATCCCGCCGCCATCACGGGCGCTGGTAGCGGTTGCGGAGGCTATTGGTACCGTCCAAACTAGGTGATTAATGCCTCATTCGGCCTTGCCTGCACGCATGACTGGCAGTGTCTACCCAAGCATGCGCTGGCGCGTTGCGGGAAGGCGGGCGCACAGTGCACAATAGCCGCTAGCCAGAGCACAGAGCCTAGTTTTTAAGCGGTTTGGCGATATTCACCAGAAGGTACGGTCACACTATGAATACTTTTCAATTAACCACACGTCTGCCTGACACAGGCCAACCCAGCGCAGCACGAGGCCCAAGACTGCGCACCTTAGGGCTGGCGCTAGGCTGCGCCCTCAGCCTAGGCTTGGCCACAGGCGCAGTGCATGCGCGCGACGGCGTCGAGGTGGGCAGCAGTTCTAAGCTGGCCAGACTGGTGCCTGCCGAGAAGCTAGAGCAAGCGGCCAGTCAGCAGTACCAGCAAATGTTGCAAGAGGCTTCGGCTAAAAAGGCACTGGCCCCTGACAACGACCCGCAGGTCGTACGCCTGCGTGCCATCTCACAAAAGATCATCCCCTTTGCCACCGAATGGAACCCCCGCGCCGCCAACTGGAAGTGGGAGGTCAACCTGCTGCAAAGCGACCAGATCAACGCCTTTTGCATGCCCGGCGGCAAAATCGCCTTCTACAGCGGCATCCTTGAGAAACTGAAGCTCACCGACGACGAGGTCGCCATGATCATGGGCCACGAGGTCGCCCACGCGCTGCGCGAGCACGCCCGCGAGCGCATGGGCAAAAGCATGGCCACCAACGGCGCGATTGCCATAGGTGCTAACCTGCTGGGCCTGGGCAACATGGGCACCAGCCTGGCCAACATGGGCGGCCAGTTGCTGACCATGAAGTTTGGCCGCGAAGACGAGTCCGAATCCGACCTGATCGGCATGGAGCTGGCGGCCAAAGCCGGCTACGACCCGCGCGCGGGCGTGAGCCTGTGGCAAAAAATGGGCGCTGCCAGCAAGGGCGCACCGCCCCAGTTTCTAAGCACCCACCCCAGCGGCCCGTCACGCATCTCCAACATCGAGGCGAATTTGCCCAAGGTGTTGCCGTTTTATGAAAAGGCCAAGCCAGCGGGTGCGGCGGCGTCTAGCAAGACAAAGCCTAAGCGGGCAGTGGTGACTAACGGCAGTGATAACGCGTCTAACAGCCGGTGATGGGCTGGCTTGTGTAGCTTCGGGTGAGATGGCGTATGCGCAACGCGCTCACACTGGAGTACCAGAGATCGCGCATTGCGCATACGCCATCTCACCTGCGACCTACGTAGCACGCAAACTTGCAGGTCATCTCACAGAACTCGTTTTCGGAAGAAAAATAAGCACTTTTCCGACGCGGGTATTCAATAGTTTGCTATAAAATTAGCAGCATAAATCTATTTGACTCACAGCGCCATTTCATAGCTAATCGTCATTGGCGCGTGGTCAGAAAACTTTTCGGTTTTGTAGATCTCTTCGGTGCGCGCAAGAGCTGCTATGGCGGGCGTGGCCAAGTGGTAGTCCAGACGCCAGCCTACGTTGTTGGCATACGCTTGGCCGCGCTGGCTCCACCAGGTGTAGCACTGGTCGGTGGTGTCGGGCTGCAGCCGGCGGTACACGTCAACCATGCCAGCTTCGTCAAGTAATTTGGTCATCCAGGCGCGCTCTTCGGGCAAAAACCCGCTGTTTTTGGTGTTGCCTTTGAAGTTTTTCAGGTCAGCCTCTTTGTGGGCAATGTTGATGTCGCCACACAAAATGAACTCGCGCTGGGATTTCAGGGCGGCTAGGTGCAGGTACATTTTGGCTAAGAAGCGGTATTTGGCCAACTGGCGGTCTTCGCCTGACGAGCCGCTGGGAAAGTAGCTGCTGATCACCGAGAACTTGCGCTTTGGGGTGTCAAAGCGCAGCTCCACAAAGCGGCCTTCGGCGTCAAATTCGCCGCCGTCAAAGCCAATGATCACGTCGCTAGGTGCATGGCGGGTATACACGCCCACGCCGCTGTAGCCTTTTTTCTCGGCAAACTGAAAATAGCCCTGCATGCCGGCTATCTGTTCGAACTTGCCTGCGATGTCTGCCGCCTGGGCTTTGAGCTCCTGCACGCACATACAATCAGGCGCAGACTGCTCAACCCAAGAGAGCACGCCTTTGGTGGCGGCCGATCGGATGCCGTTGAAGTTCAGGCTGGTGATGCGAAAGAGTGAGTTTTTCATACAACCGTCGACCCATAAAACTAGGATTACAAAAACCATGAATACAAAGAGCATGGACAGCGCCTCCAACAAGCCCCCGAGTAATCCGCTAGCACTGGATTTTGTGCAATTCGCAGTCGAGTCTGGCGTACTGCGCTTTGGCGGGTTCACCACCAAAGCAGGTAGATTGTCGCCCTATTTCTTCAATGCGGGTTTGTTTGACGACGGTGCCAAGCTAGGCCGCCTTGCGCAGTTTTATGCAAAGGCCATTATGGCCAGCGGCATCGAGTTTGACATGCTGTTTGGCCCGGCTTACAAAGGCATTCCACTGGCCGCTGTAGTGGCTGTGGAGCTGGCGCGCCTGGGCTGCAACGTACCGTACGCCTACAACCGCAAAGAGGCCAAAGACCACGGCGAAGGCGGCACGCTGGTGGGCGCGCCTGTGCAAGGCCGGGTGCTGATCGTGGACGATGTG
>JAYSWJ010000219.1:0-23432 GCA_043718065.1 Polaromonas sp. | reverse complement strand
GCCGTTGGCCGCAATGGCCGGGCTCGGCGGACTCGGTGATACGGCGACAACCTTCCGGGGCGAATCGGTGACCGACACCGTCGCGGTCGATCGACCATCTTCCTCGGCGCTCAGCCAGAGGTTTGCCGCGTTATCGAGGGCCGCTGCGGCGGCATCGATGCGACCCATGATGATGTGATACGCCAGCAGCGTGGGGATCGCGACGATCAGCCCGCCCGCCACGTTGCCCAGCAGGATGGCGACAAACGTGCCCATCTCCACCATGCCGTTGCCGCCAGTCAGCTCTCGTTCACTCAGCACTTGCGGCATATAGGCAAACTTCACCGGGCCAAACAAGGTGGAATGGCAACCCATGAGAAAAGTGCAGGCCAACAGCACAGGTACATTGGCAGTGGCAAATCCAAAGGCGGCCAGCAACATGATGCCGATTTCCAAGTCCTTGACGAATCGGATTACTTTGGTTTTTTCGTATTTGTCAGTCACTTGGCCAGCGGTGGCGCTGAACAGCAAAAACGGCAAGATAAACAACGCCCCAATCACCAGCCCCGCCATGGCAGGCTGCATCCAACTGATGCTTAACTGGTACGTCACCATCACGGTGAAGGCAAACTTGAACAAGTTGTCATTAGCGGCCCCTGCGAACTGTGTCCAGAAGAAGGGCGCAAAGCGGCGCTGGCTGAGCAGTGCAAACTGGTTGGGATGGTCGTGCGCGTGGCTGGGGTCGGTGCTGTGCGGGATAGCGGACATAGTGCTCCTGTATTTTTAATCTTTATTGATAAACCAGACTGTGACTGGCACACCATGTTGTCTATTATGTCGTAGCGCTAGGATGACAGGCAATGCAGCCAAGCTGGCGGCTATGTGCTTTAGGCTGTGGCCTGACACCAAGCTACCCGTGGCATGAAAAACAGCCTCATCTCCCAGCTCTAAACATTTGGCCGCCACGTAGATGGCTATCACCGCGCCCCAGCGCACACCCAATGCGCCCGCACGCCGTGGCTGCGCCGCTGCCCACAGCACCACTGCCATACCGCCAAACTGCACAGCTATCCAAGGCGCCATTACACCCACCGCATAATTCAGCCCAATAGCCAGCAGACCTGCAAGCAATACCGCAGCGCACACACACGGTGCTGCGCGCAAACTAATACGCTCTGCCGTGGCCAGCCCCAGCACACCTGCAAAAGCTACTGCCATACCCGCCCGGTCTACCGCCAAACCCCACGCACTGGGTGCCCAGTGGTACACGCTAGAGCTGACGCAGGTCAGCAGCAGACCAATAAAAAATACTGTGGCTGACTGACGTGCCGCGCTGTGCACACTGGGTGCGCGGTGCAATGCCCACAAACCTGCTAGACCCATCGGCACAAAAGCCAAGTTGCTCAATACGTCCAGCGCATTAGGCACACCCCACAGCAGCCGTGCGTCGATGAACGGGTGCCCGTGTGCATGCACGCGTGTGTGGCCATGCGCATTCAGGTGTATGCCAAACCACTGGGCGATCTCAGCGCCAAACAGCGAACCCACTGAAGCAAACGCAGCTAGCATTACACCTGTAGTGATTAAACGTTGCTCGATAGGGGTGAGCCGAAAATTAAGCTCGGGAGCAGTGGGCGCGCGCGCGGTTGAAGAGGCCGTTGTCGCTGCGATACTTGGCATATAAACTCGTTTCATGTTGTTGAACATGAAAACGAGTGTGCAAGCAATGCTGCTCAATACATATATAAAACAACAAGCCGCGCATTGCACCACTGCCGGTATCGTCAAACGCTACTGCAACTGTGCGCAGAACGCGCAGTGCGTAGAAATTTTAGGTAGTAAACACGGTTAACACACCAGTGTAGCCGTACAAATGCTGGTGCGCGATTTCACCACCAGCAAAAAAGCCCACCAAAGGCACATCGCCCAAGGCGTGGCGCACCAGCTGCAGCTCGGCGCTGGGTGCGCCAAAGTGCGGGCCACCACGGCCCGCGCAGCTAACGTAGATGGCACCTGCAATCCGCCGCGCAGGGGTAGGCGATGCATCTGCGCGATCAGTCGCTAAATCGCCCGCCATGTCAAACGACACCTCAGCGGGCTCTAGCTCTTCGCGGATCTCTGCGCAAATGCGCGTTAAATCACGCCGTGCAGCATCGACATTGCGAGTGCAAAACACCATGCTGCCGCCTTGCGGTGCGACGTCGGCAATGGCAATACCTTGGCGCGCTGGATCTAGGCCAATGATGTGGCGTACGCGGGTGTCGGTGCCAAAGTTGCCCACAGCGGTGATCGCTTGGTCGCCAGCGTCGGTCAGACCCACCAAGGTGTTGCGTAGCTTGTCTAGCGCGGTGCGCGGCTCGTCTAGGCTAATGCCTAGGTCTTGCAGCAGCACCAGCAAGGCGGGCTGTCCGTCTAGCCCAGTCACTACATTGCCTTCGCTGGCGGTGATAGTGCGCTCTTTAGACTTTTTGCCTGCAGGTGTCACTAAGGGCTCGCAGCCTTGCGTCACGCGCGACAGCATGGCCACGCCCTCGCCAAATGCCACGCCGCTCAAGCCGCCATGAAACACGCCCGTAGCCTTGCCCTGCCCGCGCACGTTGCCGTTACCACTGACCGCAAACTGCACGGTTTGGCGGCGGCTAGAGGCTAGCCCGCCAAACAAATAACCCGAATCTGTGCGTGCAGCCAGTTCTTGCAACAGTTCGGCCAAATCAGGCGTGCTACCGTCTGCATGCACCAGCGCGGTGTGGGCATCAAAAAATCCATGTTGCGAGCCTAATGGCGCAACACCGCTGAACACCCGGTACTGGTCGCCCGGCAGCTCGCACAGCATCACGGCCAATGCAGGCTCGTCAAAATACTCTACGTTGTTCGATGCAATGCCTACACCTACCGTGCCTGTCCAGTCGGGCACGGTAGGTAGCTCGGCACTTAAATGGTCCAGGATATCTTGCGCGTCATCGGCGTAATGGTCGGTGATGTAGACGATGGCCAAGGTGGGCTGTTGTGCATAGTCATGCAACGCAATTTGCGCACGCAACTGGGCCAACACCAAGCCAGCGGCCATACGCCACTGCGGGTGGGTGGCATGGCCAAAAGGGAATAGTTTGGTTGCTATTTTGAGCCTCTGGCGCTTGATTTACGTGCTCGAACAGCTATTTTTTTAGTAGCAGCAGGTTTTTTGGTGGGTTTTGAGGCAGAGGGCGTGGTCATGCGCTGCATGGTGTGTGATGCGGCTGCGCTGGCTGTTTTGGCCATCTGTCCGGCTGTACTTTTAGCGGTGTTGTAGGCGGTTTGTGTCATGGCTTTGGCCATGTTTTTGGTGGTGTCGATGGCGGTTTGTTGGGCCGCGTCTTTCATGGCACCCGCAGCGATTTGGCCAAACTGCTGGGTGAGCGAGCCCCACCATTGCATGGGATCAATTAGCCCGGCAGCATCTAGTGGGCCGGATTTAGAGTTTTTGTTGGTTGATTTTTGGCCCGTAACGGCGTCGGTCATACGGTCTTTGGCACCACTAACGGCGCTGGCCACGGTGTCGGCGGCTTTCAGCTTGAAAGCGTTGGCAACATCGCCCATATTAAAGTTCATGCCTTTGAGCGTGGCGAGCGTCATTTTTTGCACTTCTAGCGCAGTGACGGTAGCGCTCAGTGCTTTAGCGTTTTGGTCTAACCAAAACTGTACTGCTTTCAGCTCGGCAATGCGTTTGTCCAACTCTTCTACATTGAGAGTAGGCGCAACCCAATTGGCGGGGTTAGGTAACTGAGGAATGTTGCTGGCTGCGCCTTTGGCAAGATTTTGCAGAAAATCAAAGCCAGGGACAAATTTGCCAAAAGGGTTAGCGTCGCTCATGGTGTGCTCCGTTTTGTATCTAGTTTATACAAATACAGCTTACCGCACATTGGCGCTAAAAACCATAGCAAAAAGCCATGACAAGCGATTGCCTGTCATGGCTTGCTGAATAAATTAACAATTAAGGCTTGGCTGCGCTTGCACCATCCATGGGTGTAGGGGTAGAGGCGCTACTGCCCGTGCTGGTAGAGCTGCCCATGCTGCCGGATTTAGCTGGCTCGCCGCAGGCTGACAATAGCAGTGCCAGTGCTGCTGCAGTTGCAGCTAGTGCCACTGGCTTGAGCGCGCTGAATGTGCGCGGGTAGGAAGATGCGTTTTGTGTGGATGTATTTCGCATGAGAAGAACCTTTAAAAAATAAAATGTGGCTGCACCCACCTAGTGGGCAATGCAGCGGTTAAAGATGCAGGAAATAAAGCCAGGAGGGCTTTACATTCTTGTAAGCATGAGATCAGGGCTTGGAAGCTGCATCAGCGGGTGCGCTGGCTGCTCCGCTAGGAGAGGGTGTCATTCCGCCAGCAGCAGGTTTTTCTGCCATAGGCGGCGCAGACAGTGGCGGTGGCGTGCCGCCTGTGTCGGCGCCCGCTGGGGCAGACTTGCCAGCATCCTTACAGCCCGTCAACGCCACCAGTGCCAGCATGGCAATCGTTAGTCCAAGCAAGCTCAAAGCCTTGGGCAACCAAGATGACATAGCAACTCCTTGCGTTAGCTGTGCGCTGGTAGTGTGCTGTGGATGAAATATGTGTGAGTACGTTTTCATGGTGTGAGAACCACTGTTAAGCGGTAGAAAAGTTAAACAGGGTTTAACCTTAAAGGCAACACGACCCATGGCGCAAGCGGTTCTCACACACTGAGAGCAACGCTACACATTATTGCGTCATCGCTTAATAACGTTACTATTAATTGCATAGCCGTACATGCAGTATGAATGCGCCCGAAACGCTGGATCTGCCAAATTCATAGTTTCGCGGTGGTATTTCGCGGTGGTAGTAAGCTACGTTCGAATAGATATGAATTTTTATCACTGCAGGCCTATAAAAATAGGTGTTTTAGGCTTCTAACCCAAGTAAATACTGCTCAAGCAGCTATTAAATTTATAGTGTTACAGAGCTGTCTGTCAGCACAGCGGCTAAAGAGTAGCGCTGGCCAACAAGGTAATCTTCCATGCAGCGCACCACCAGCGGGCTGCGATGCCGGTACGCACTATCGCGCACTTCCTGTGGCGTCAGCCACACGGTACGCACAATGCCGTCGTCCAAGCGCAGATGGCTTTGCGGACTGCCTACCGTGCCGCAAAACGCAAAGCGCAAATACGTGATGTCTTCGTCTGCATAGCCTGCAACTGCAACGCGTTGAAAACGATTAAGGTACACGCCCACCAAAGCTTGCGGTGTGAAATGGCAGGTGGTTTCTTCCAGCACCTCACGCGCGCAGCCATCTTGCGGGCTCTCGCCTGGGTCCAAGTGGCCAGCAGGGTTATTCAAGCGCAGGCCCTCGGGGGTGTGCTCTTCAACCAACAGAAATTTGCCATCGCGTTCGATGACGGCGGCCACCGTAACACTGGGCTTCCAGCGTGGTGTAGAAGCGTTAACAGCTAAATTAGTCATCCCAGCATTATGCAAATGGTTAGAGAGATTATTCCAAACGCGTCTAAGCGGGCGTTAACCGCCTTGTGAAATGCGCGTAAAGTCGTGTAAGCTGTAAGTCAATAATTATTTCATTACTTAGAGGAGACCAGCCATGCGTGTGGGCGTACCGTCCGAGATACTGGCAGGCGAAACGAGGGTTGCTGCAACCCCCGAAACCGTCAAAAAACTGACCGCCCAAGGGCATACCATCGTGGTGCAAAGTGGTGCGGGCCTTGCCGCCAGCGTGACCGATGCCGCCTTTGAAGCCGCAGGCGCGCAAATTGCTGGTGCCGCAGGTGCGTACGGCTGCGACTTGGTACTTAAGGTGCGTGCGCCAGCTGCATCAGAGGTGCCACTGCTCCAGTCTGGCAGCACCGTGGTGGGTATGCTGAACCCATTTGATGCAGACGGCTTGCAACGATTAGCCACCGCTGGCGTGACCAGCTTTGCCCTAGAGGCGGCACCACGCACCACGCGCGCGCAAAGCATGGATGTGCTGTCATCGCAGGCCAACATTGCAGGCTACAAAGCCGTGATGATGGCGGCGGACAAATACCAACGCTTTTTCCCCATGCTAATGACCGCAGCAGGCACGGTGAAAGCCGCCCGCGTTGTCATACTGGGCGTGGGCGTGGCGGGCTTGCAAGCTATTGCCACAGCCAAGCGATTGGGCGCAGTGATCGAGGCGTCTGACGTGCGCCCCAGCGTGAAAGAGCAAATTGAATCACTGGGCGGCAAATTTATCGATGTGTCGTATGACACACCCGAGGAAAAAGAAGCCGCGGTCGGTGTGGGTGGCTATGCCAAGCCCATGCCGCCCAGCTGGCTGGCGCGCCAAGCCGTTGAGGTGGCCAAGCGCGTAGCTGCCGCTGACATAGTGATTTCCACTGCGTTGATTCCCGGTCGTGCTGCACCTACTTTGATTACCGAGGACATGGTCAAGTCCATGAAACCCGGCTCTGTAATTGTGGATATTGCCGCAGGCAAAGGGCCCGCTGGTGTGGGCGGTAATTGCCCCTTGTCTGAAGCAGATAAAACTGTCGTCAAATACGGCGTGACTATTGTGGGCGACACTAATCTGCCCGCCTTGGTAGCCGCAGATTCGTCTGCGCTGTACGCCCGCAATGTGCTGGACTTTTTGAAATTGATTTTGCCTAAAGAAGGCGGGATTAAGGTTGATATGGAAGACGACATTGTGGCTGCGTGTTTGATGACGCAGGGCGGTATTTTGAAGCGTGGGGCTTAAGAATGTTAAGACCTATGAAACCATATTACAAACCTCCCAACGCATTATTTTTGCTGTTAGCGCTGCTTGCAGGGTCAGCTGTAGCGGGAACCACTGTGGATGCGGGTCGCGTCACGCTGTCGTTTGCCGAAGAAGGCTGGCAGTCCAGTGAAGAACTGCCTTACAACCTAGAGGTAAGCTCGGCAGGCGGCACAATCCCAGGCAAAGCCAGAGTATCGACACTGCCCGGCGCAGATGCCAAACCACAAGCGGTGCTGTACGTAGGATCGACTTGGGGGCGCTCGCAGGTCTACGTCCGTGGAAGCAAGTGCGGTGAAGACCCCGCAGCCTACGTTCGTGATTTCAATGATTCCAAGCTGGAAAATTATCGCTGTGTCTACATTGCCGGGCCCTACTCGGTAGAAAACCTGTTAACGAACACGCTTCAAGGTCTGCAACAAGCAAGCAAGTCGGTAGGTGCTAGCGTTGTACCCACACAATCAGCGTACTACCTGTTCATGCACATGACCGCTAAAGGCGGCGCGATCATTCACGCTGAAGGTCTGTTTACGCCAAACTTCACTGGTTTGCCCGGTGCAAAGCCAGTAGCGCAGGTGCCAGCAGGTCTTTCGCCCGCTATTGCGGCGTGGGCCGACCAGTTTGCTGAATCGGCAGTAGAAACCTTAAGCTCGTTCCGTGGCGGTTTGCCTGTACCGAAACTTGAGTTTTCTCCTTTGTAGCAAAAATAATCCATCTATTCATCACCAGAGCCAGACAACACCATGGACATCGTATCCCCCACCATCCTTAACCTCATCATCTTCGTTCTGGCCATCTATGTGGGCTACCACGTGGTGTGGACTGTGACGCCCGCCTTGCACACACCGTTGATGGCAGTAACTAACGCCATCAGTGCCATCGTGATAGTAGGCGCCATGCTGGCGGCGGCCCTGACCGAAACAGGTTTAGGCAAGACCATGGGCATGCTAGCTGTCGCATTGGCAGCAGTCAACGTGTTTGGCGGCTTCTTGGTTACGCGCCGCATGCTAGAGATGTTCAGAAAGAAAGAAAAGAAAGCGCCTGCGCAGATTGAAGGAGCAGGCAAATGAGTATGAACGTCGTTACGCTGCTATATTTGGTAGCGTCTATTTGCTTTATTCAAGCTCTCAAAGGCTTGAGCCATCCCACTACGTCAATTCGCGGTAACCTGTTTGGCATGATCGGCATGACGATTGCTGTGCTGACCACAGGCGCGTTGATTGTGCAAATTGCCAATGGTAATTTGATGGGTTTAGCATGGGTACTGTTAGGGGTGGTCGTGGGTGGCGGCTATGGCGCGTACCGTGCTAAAACTGTAGAGATGACCAAAATGCCCGAGCTGGTGGCGTTTTTCCACAGCATGATCGGCTTGGCAGCGGTGTTTATTGCCATTGCTGCGGTGGTAGAACCTTGGGCTTTTCAAATCGCGGCCAAAGGCATGGCGATCCCGGCGGGCAACCGGCTAGAGCTGGCGCTGGGCTCGGTGATCGGTGCGGTTACTTTCAGTGGTTCGGTGATTGCTTTTGGTAAACTGTCGGGCACCTATAAATTTCGCTTGTTTCAAGGCGCGCCAGTGCAGTTTAGCGGTCAGCACAAACTTAACTTGGTGCTCGGCATCATTCTGCTGGCTAATATCGGCTTGTTTACTTTCACAGGCGAGCCACTGTATTTTGCTATCGCCACCGCCATGGCCTTTGTCATGGGTGTGCTGATCATTATTCCGATTGGCGGGGCTGATATGCCGGTGGTGGTGTCGATGCTTAACAGCTATAGCGGTTGGGCTGCAGCAGGCATTGGGTTTAGCTTGAACAACAGCATGTTGATTATTGCGGGCTCGCTGGTGGGTTCGTCGGGCGCTATCTTGTCCTACATCATGTGCAAGGCCATGAACCGCAGCTTTTTTAATGTGATCTTGGGAGGCTTTGGCGGCGAGGCCACGTCTGCTGTGGCGGGCGCCAAAGAACAGCGCCCGGTTAAAAGCGGCAGTGCAGATGATGCTGCCTTTGTACTGGGCAATGCCGAGACCGTGGTGATCGTGCCTGGCTACGGTTTGGCCGTAGCGCGCGCGCAGCACGCTGTCAAAGAGCTGGCCGCGAAGCTCACTGCCAAAGGCATCAATGTTAAATACGCTATCCACCCCGTGGCAGGCCGTATGCCGGGCCATATGAACGTGCTATTGGCCGAGGCCGAAGTACCCTACGACCAAGTGTTTGAGATGGAAGACATCAACGGTGAATTTGGCCAAGCCGACGTTGCCATCATCTTGGGAGCCAATGATGTGGTCAACCCTGCTGCGCATACCAAGGGCAGCGCTATTTACGGCATGCCGATACTTGAGGCCTACAAAGCTAAAACTATTATCGTGAACAAGCGCTCCATGGCAGCAGGTTATGCCGGCTTAGATAATGAATTGTTCTACATGGACAAAACCATGATGGTGTTTGGTGATGCCAAAAAAGTGATTGAAGATATGGTGAAAGCCGTGGAGTAAATACATCTTGCACCACATGTGCATTGCGTAAGTGTTAAGCCAACCCTAGCGGTTGGCTTTTTTATGGTGCGGGCTATTCAAGCGCCAGGCAGTGCTGCACTAGGGAAAACCTAATGCGTCTAGCTAGCGCTTAGAGACAAAATAGCGGGTTGTTTTACACGCCGCAGTTTGGAGAAAAAATAATGAGCAATCGTCCTTGGCTATCGTCTTACCCGCAAGGCGTACCTGCCGATATCGATGTCAATCAGTACAGCTGTCTTGTAGGACTGATGGAGGAGAGCTTTAAGAAATACGCCCAGCGCGTGGCCTACAGCTTTATGGGCAAGGACACCACGTTTGCACAGACTGACTCTCTGAGCACTGCTTTGGCAACTTACTTGCAAAGCTTGGGCCTGGCTAAAGGTGACCGCGTAGCCATCATGATGCCCAACGTGCCCCAATACCCGATTGCCGTAGCAGCCATCTTGCGCGCGGGCTTTGTAGTGGTCAACGTCAACCCGCTGTACACACCACGCGAGCTTGAGCACCAGCTTAAAGACTCTGGCACCAAAGCCATTGTGATTATCGAAAATTTTGCGACGACATTAGAGCAATGCATTAAAAACACCGGCGTCAAACATGTGGTGCTAGCCGCCATGGGTGACAGGCTGGGCCTGCTCAAAGGTGCGTTGGTTAACTACGTGGCGCGCAACGTGAAAAAAATGGTGCCCGTCTACAGCTTGCCGGGCGCAGTGCGCTTTAATGATGCTATCGCCCGAGGCACCAGCGGTACTTTAAAAAAACCAGACTTGAAAGCCGATGACATCGCGGTATTGCAGTACACAGGCGGCACCACGGGCGTGAGCAAAGGCGCCGTGCTGTTGCACCGCAATGTGACCGCCAACGTGTTGCAATCTGAAGCATGGAACGAGCCTGCCATGCGCAAGATGGCCGCTGGCGAGCAACAAGTCAGCGTCGTTGCGCTGCCGCTGTACCATATTTTCGCGTTCACGGTGAACATGATGCTGGGCATGCGCACAGGCGGCAAAGGTATTTTGATTCCCAACCCACGCGACCTGCCCGCTGTATTGAAAGAGCTAGCACAGCATAAAATTCATAGCTTCCCCGCAGTGAACACTTTGTTCAATGGTTTAGCCAACCACCCAGACTTCAACACAGTGGACTGGAGCCATTTAAAAATTTCAGTCGGCGGCGGTATGGCGGTGCAAAGCGCTGTGGCCAAGCTGTGGCTAGAAAAGACCGGTTGCTCTATTTGCGAAGGCTACGGGCTATCGGAGACATCACCATCGGCCACCTGCAACCCGACAGACAGCACAGACTACAGCGGCGCCATCGGCCTGCCTTTGCCCAATACCTACCTGAAATGTTTGGACGATGACGGCAACGAGGTACCACTAGGCCAGCCCGGCGAAATCGCCATCAAAGGCCCGCAGGTAATGGCGGGCTATTGGCAGCGCCCAGACGAGACGGCCAAGGTAATGACACCTGAAGGCTACTTTAAATCGGGCGACATCGGCATCATGGACCAGCGCGGTTATTTCAAAATAGTAGACCGCAAGAAAGACATGGTGCTAGTGAGCGGCTTTAACGTCTACCCCAACGAAGTAGAAGACGTGGTGGCGCAACTACCCGGTGTAATGGAATGTGCGGTGGTGGGTGTAACCGATGAGAAAACCGGCGAAGCTGTGAAACTAGTGATCGTAAAGAAAGACCTCACGCTGACTGAAGCGCAAGTGCGCGACTATTGCCGCGCGAATTTAACGGGCTACAAACAACCCAAGGTGATTGAGTTTCGCACTGATTTGCCTAAAACACCTGTAGGGAAAATTTTGCGCCGTGAGTTGCGTGATAAGAGATGATCGAACAACTTTGAGTATCGAACAAACGTTTCGATAGGCTTCACGTGAATGGGCTTGTGTTTGAAGATTTAAATTCTGAGATCGTGAACTGCAGCGACGGAGAAAGTTGCGCTGCATCACTGCTTGGCTGATGTTGTTGGTCATCGTGTCGTATCAGTTTAGTCTCTGGGTGGTGAGATAGCGTATGCCAACCGCCCACCTACTGGAGTGACCCAAAAATCGGGCGGTCGGCATACGCTATCTCACTTGCGACGATGATTGCGCGCTACCGGTGGTCGCCGACAACTCTGTGACGAAACTACGGGCAGTCACTGGGTAAATCTTTCCGAAGCGCGGGCTGTTCAACCCAAGCAAAGAACAATGTGACGAGTCGGGTCCGTCTCGATGAAAAATACGCAGAAAGGCGCGCGTTGTTCAAGCCAGCGAATCAAAAGCCTCAGTTCGCGCGTGTTTTCGACGTATTTTTGCAGCGAGATGCCCGGCTCGAGTCCAGCTCTCCGGCGCGTACGCTAACCGAGCAACCAACTCCCCGGTGCGTACGCTAAGAAAGTAACCAACTCTCCATTGCGCAAACCAACCAAATAACGCTCCGCTGAAGCAAAAGGGCATGGCTATATGCATCAACTACGCTGACCATTGACTGCTCACTACTACCCCTAAATTTACCAAGCGCTTGCGCATGCACAACACAGCTTTGTCTTTACTCACCAAAATAGCGCAGTGCTGCACTGCGAGATCAATAAACTTTTGATCGTCTTCGTCTTTGCACACATACACAGCACGAGGCGCAGTGGCTACCAGCTGCGCACCCGCATCAAACTGCGCCAGCACCTGCGCTGCAGTCACTTGGTAGAACGCCATACGCGGTTGCAGATGGGTGTAGGCCAGCACGCGCTCTAGCTCATCGCGCATCACTTGCGTGCTGAACCATTGCAAACGTGCCTCGCGTAACGCCAGCTTAAGCGCATCGCAACGCGGATCGCTAAATATAAATAAGTCTAAAACAATATTGGTGTCTAGCACCAGCGCACGCACGCTCACGCAGCGTCGCCTTGTGCAACTGACTTGACCGGTGGCACATCTTTGTCGGTCGGTGGCCTGCGGCCTTGCACGTCAAATTTGAACAACCGGCATTCAATCGGACCGTTCCACATCGGCACACGGCGTGATTCTTTTAGGCGCATACGGCCCGGTAGTTTCATATCTGGCGCTAAGATCCATGCAGTCCAGCCATCAAAGTGCGTTTTCCAATGGGTGGCTAATTGCACAAAAAAATCATCGGCATCAGGGCCTTGCTTGGCCGACACGCCTGCTACATCAATACGTTCGCCGTACGGCGGGTTAATCATCATCACGGGTTTCACATCGGCGCTGGCTGCGCACGGCGGCATGCGTTGCAGTGCGTCGCCGCCGCGCAGTTGCACGGCATGGGCTACGCCTGCGCGCTCGGCATTACGTTGTGCAAAATCTACCATGCGGTGGGCTACATCGCTGCCAAAGATGGTGATCTCAGCTTCGTTAGCCGGCCCTGGCAGCCCAGCATCTGCTGCCTGCTGCTTGATAGGTTCCCACACATGCCTTTGAAACGGCAGGTACCGCTCAAATGCAAATTCTCGCAGCAAGCCGGGTGCAATGTTCAGCGCTATTTGCGCTGCTTCTATGGCGATAGTGCCGCTACCGCAACAAGGGTCGTACAACGGTTGGTCCGGCTGCCAGCCACTGGTGGCCAGCATGGCGGCGGCCAAAGTTTCTTTCAAAGGTGCATCGCCTTTGTCTAGCCGCCAGCCGCGTTTAAACAACGGTTCGCCACTGGTGTCGATATACAGTGTGACGGTGTCGGTGTTCAGATGCGCATGGATGCGTACATGGGGCCAGTGCGTGTCTACATCGGGCCGCGCGCCAGACTTGTTACGAAAGCGGTCGGCCACGGCGTCTTTGATCGTCAACGCTGCAAAGTTCAAACTCTTCAGCGGGCTGTGCTGCGACGTCATGTCGATTTTGAAAGTGTTTTTATTGGTAAACCACAGCTCCCACGCTACATCGCTGGCGGCGTCGTACAAATCTTTCTCGTTGCGGTACGGGCGATGCTGCAGTTGCACCATCACGCGCACGGCCAAGCGGCTCCATAGGTTCAGCTGCATCACGTCGCGCCAAGAGCCTTCTAGCGTCACGCCGCCGCGCAGCACGCTGACGGGCTGCTTGGTGATAGCATGCACCTCGTGGCCTAGCAGTTCTTCTACGCCGCCTGCGCAGGGTAGAAAAAGTTGAAGATGGTTCATGGACATAGAAACTTTCTTGAGGCTTGCCTTGCAAACCTCCAATACACTTTAGCTGGTACGCTAAAGCGTTTTACGTAAATTGGTCGGTGCGATGCGCAAGGCTTCGCGGTATTTGGCGACGGTGCGGCGCGCGCACTCGATGCCTTGTTCTTTCAGCATGTCGGCAATGGCATTATCAGACAGTGGTTTTTTGCGGTCTTCTGCAGCAATAAACTGCGCAATCAAGGCGCGCACTGCAGTGCTGGACGCATTGCCACCAGTCTCAGTGTTCAGGCCCGAGCCAAAAAAGTATTTCAGCTCAAACGTGCCGTAGGGCGTAGACATGTATTTAGCGGTGGTAACGCGGCTGATAGTGGACTCATGCAGGCCCAGCTCATCGGCAATTTCGCGCAGCACCAGCGGGCGCATAGCCAGTGCGCCGTGCGTGAAAAAATTTCGCTGCCTCTCGACAATCGCATTACTCACTCGCAAAATCGTGTCAAAGCGCTGCTGGATATTTTTAATAAACCAGCGGGCCTCTTGCAAGCGCCCTTGCAGGTTGGCATGGCTGCCGCTTTTACCCGTTTTAAGCGCTTGCGCGTAAATGTCGTGCACTCTCAAACGTGGCATCACCGCCGTATTGAGCTGCACCCTGAACTTGGCCGCACTGCCGCGCCCTGCTGCGGTGACGATAACGTCCGGCGTGATGATATTGCGCTCCACATCAGCAAACTGGCGGCCGGGCTTGGGGTCTAGGCGCACGATCAGTGCAATAGCCTCTTTGACGTCATCAGCCGACAAGCCGCACAAAGTGACTAAACGCTTCACATCGCGCCGTGCCAGCAAATCAGTCGCTTGCGCGCACACCGCAAGCGCTGCGCTGCGTGCGGGTGTGTGCAGCGGCAAGGCACGCAACTGCAGGCTTAAACATTCGGCCAAGTTACGTGCGCCTACCCCTTCGGGCTGCATATGGTGCAATAGCTTTAAAGCCATGGTAAAGCGCTGCACTAGCTCTTCAATATCTTCTAGCGTGGAGGCCCCCAAGCCTTCGGCTAAGGATTCAAAGTCGTCTTCTAAATAGCCATCATCGGTTAACGATTCAATCAAAAACATCAACGCTGCACGGTCTTCGTCTTGCAGCCGCAGCACCGCTGCCTGGCGGTGCAAAAACACATACAAACTCACATGCTCTGCGCTGAGCGTGACAGCGTCTATCTCCTGCCCGTCGTTTGACGCAGCAGACCTAGATGGTGCATCGTTGCCCCACTCAGCATCGTCGGGCGCTACGTCGTAGCTGCCCTCGCCTTCCCAGTCGTCGGTAATGTTTTGCTCTGGGGTGGCGTCTGTGGTGCCCGTGTCGTTAGATGGCGCGGTGTCTTGGATGGTTGAGGTTGGTGATTTAGAAAAATCGGCCTCGGCTTGCAGGGCGGTATCAGCGTAGCTGTCTGCACCCAGATCGGCGTATGCATCTGCCAAGGCCTCGCTTTGCGCGTTAGCCTGTTCTTGCGTAGCGCGCTCGGCTTGCAGCGCTTCTTCGTAGCCCTGCTCGCTACTTTCTTGTTCTAAGAAAGGGTTGTCTTGCAGCATTTGCTCGATCTCTTGCGACAGCTCCATGGTAGATAACTGCAGCAGACGAATTGACTGCTGCAACTGCGGTGTGAGCGCCAGATGCTGCGACGCGCCTAGACTTAAACCTTGCTTCATGGCTGTAGACTGAAAAACGTACGAACCATCTAGATTACATGCGGAAGTGCTCACCCAAATAGACGCGCCTGACATCGGCGTTGTCGACTATCTCTTGGGGTGTGCCTTGCGCTAATACGTGGCCATCGCTGATGATAAAGGCGTGGTCGCAAATGCCCAGCGTTTCGCGCACGTTATGGTCAGTAATCAGTACGCCAATGCCGCGTGATTTTAAATAACTGATGATGCGCTGGATTTCAATTACTGCAATCGGGTCGATGCCCGCAAACGGCTCGTCTAGCAAAATAAACTGCGGGCCAGTGGCCAGCGCGCGGGCGATTTCTACACGCCTGCGTTCACCGCCCGACAAAGCAGGTGCGGGCGAGTCGTGCAGGTGCTCAACCCGCAGGTCTTTGAGCAAACCTTGCAAGCGGTGTTCAATCTCGGTTTTAGACAGCTCTTTGCCTGCATCGTCACGCTGCAGCTCTAGCACGGCGCGCACATTCTCAGCTACCGTCAGCTTGCGAAAAATAGACGCCTCTTGCGGCAAATAAGACAAGCCCAAACGCGAGCGGCGATGGATAGGCAAGCGTTCAACACGTTCGCCATTGATAGTGATAATGCCCGCATCAGCCCGCACCAAGCCAACGATCATGTAAAACGAGGTGGTTTTACCGGCACCGTTAGGCCCCAGCAAACCCACCACTTCGCCCTGCGCGACCGACAGCGAAACGTCTTTGACCACCTTGCGAGCGCCGTAGGCTTTTTGCAGGCCTTGCGCGGTAAGCCGGCGCAGGCCCGCTCCATCCGCGCGCTCTGGATGCTCGGCTTGCGCAACAGCCTGCATTTGCGTGGCGGTATCGGCGTTCACTTAGGCTCTCCCCCTAGGCTGGGCGCGGAGCGCAGCTTGGCTGGTGGCGTGGCAGAGGACGTGGGTGCGGCAGGTGCTGCGGGCGTGTTGGTAGTTTGTTTGGGGCTGATCATCGTGCGCACGCGACCCGTGGGGTTGGCAGCAGTTGCGTTGGCTAGCCCACCGATCACGTTAAACACGTCGGTGGTGTTGTCGTACACAATTTGGTTGCCTTGTGTTTCGTCGCTGACGGTGGCGCCTTTGTAGCGGCGCAATATGGCGTTTTTGCTGAAGGTGACGGTGTCGGCCTTGCCGTCGTACACAATAGTTTCGGCCTCGCCTTCAATCCATTCCTCTGTCGCGCCACGCTCCACATCGCGCTTTTGTCTAAAAAATGCCCGCTTAGGCGATTTTTCTACCGCCGTGCCAAACTGGAACCCCTCGGGGTCTAGGCGTATATCTACTTGCGCTCCGCGAATGACGATGGTGCCTTTGGTAATGACAACATTGCCTGTGAAAACGCTGGTTTGTTTTAAGTCGTCGTAGCGCAAGGTATCGGCTTCGGCGTTCATGGGCTTATTGCGGTCGGCCTTTTCAGCCCAAACGGCACTGCCAGACAGCGCTAGCGCCGCCGTGCAGACGGCCAAAATGACGGAAGCGAGAGTAGAAGTAGGGGTGTTTTGCATGGCGGCATGAATCTTGCTGCCACCATTGTAGTCGCGGCTTCGGCGCATCTGCGACAGCAAGGCCGTTGCGCCGCAACAATTACTTTACATACGGCGAAATGAACGCCTGATAGGCGTTTTAACTCGTCAGCCGCTGCAGCGCTTCGCGGTATTTTTGCGCCGTGTGCTCAATTACCTCAGCAGGCAAATGCGGCGCAGGCGCTGTTTTGTCCCAAGGTTTGCCACCCACGGTGGCGGTTTCTAGCCAATCGCGCACAAACTGCTTGTCGTAGCTGGGCGGGTTACTGCCCGGTGCGTAAGTTTCTGCCGGCCAAAAGCGCGAGCTGTCGGGCGTTAGCACCTCGTCCATCAGCGTCAGCGTGCCATCGGCGTCCAGGCCAAATTCAAACTTGGTATCGGCAATGATGATGCCTTTGGTCAGCGCAAATTCTGCTGCCGCTTTGTAGATGGCGATGCTAATTGCTCTGATTTTGCTAGCTAGCTGAACACCAACTACGGCCTCCATCTGCGAAAAACTAATATTTTCATCATGCTCGCCCATGGTAGCTTTGGCGGCGGGCGTAAAGATAGGTTCGGGCAATTTAGAGGCATTTTGCAAGCTTGCTGGCAGTGGCACACCGCACACCGACTGGCTTTGCTGGTATTCGGCCCAGCCGCTACCGGCCAAGTAACCGCGCACCACGGCCTCTACCGGCAGGGGTTTAAGCCGCTTGACCAGCATGGCACGTTCAATCACCTGCGATTTTTCAGCCTCGGTCACCACGCTCTCGGGGGCATCGCCTGTCAAATGATTGGGGCACAAATGGCCCAGCTTGGCAAACCAAAACAGCGCCATTTGCGTCAGCAGCGCGCCCTTGCCCGGAATAGGCTCGCCCATGATGACGTCAAACGCGCTCAAACGGTCGCTGGCAATCATCAAAATACGGTCACTGCCCACAGCATAGTTGTCCCGCACCTTGCCGCGCGCCAAGAGCGGCAGCGAGGTGATGTTGGAGGTGTGCAAAGAAGAGGCTGCTAAAGTAGTCACAAAAATATCTCGCGCTAAAAAAAATCTACCGCAGGGGCGGCAAGTTTTGAATTATCGCAGCTTGGCTGGTATTGTTGGTCATCGTGTCGTCCGCGTAGTCTCTGGGTGGTGAGATAGCGTATGCCAACCGCCCTCTCAACTGGGCATACCAGAAATCGGGCGGTTGGCATGCGCTATCTCACTTGCGACCAAAGTAGCGCGCGACCGGCAGTCACCGATGTAAGCATTTGGAGTCAGATCAAAATTCAGGAAGACTTTGCATCCGGCGCAACACCCAACACAAACGAAATTTTGCTCTGACCCCAAATGCATCTCACCGGCGCACGGGCTGTTTAAAAAAACGCCAATCGCCACCAGCGCCCTGACCGGCGCACGGGCTACTAAATCCAAGCAAAGAACAATGTGACGAGTCGGGTCCGTCTCGATGAAAAATACGCAGAAAGGCGCGCGTTGACATTCCTAACGAATCAAAAGCCTCAGTCCGCGCGTGTTTTCGGAGTATTTTTGCAGCGAGATGCCCGGCTCGAGTCCAGCTCCCCGGCGCGCACGCCAAGCCAAGCCGCCAGCTCCCGGCGAAGCAAAAGAAACCATCTACCCGGCCAAGCAAGAGCGATCAACACACACCGGTACACACGCGAATCGAGCAGCTAATTCCTGAATAAGCAAGCCAAAGCTTTACAACAATCCCATGCCAAAGCTGATAACGAACAAAGGAAAGTTATTTTTAGGACTAGCTGTAGAAACGAAATCCAAGATACAAATACGATTCGTAGGCCGTAGTTACTGCTCAAGCAGCTATTAAATTAATAGTGACTATGACTTTTTCTTAGCAGGCCGTGCCCAGTTCTCAATGGTTATTTGCCTGCCCCGCGCCACGCTCAGCGCACCTGCGGGAGTGTTTTTAGTAATCGTCGAGCCGCCGCCCACCGTGCCACCTGCGCCAATGGTTACAGGTGCCACCAGTACGCAATTGCTGCCAATGTGCACGTCCGCCTCAATCACGGTGCGGTGTTTGTTAGCGCCGTCGTAGTTAGCGGTAATGCTGCCAGCGCCGTAGTTCACCCGCTCGCCCACCGTGGCGTCGCCTAGGTAGGCTAAGTGGTTGGCCTTGGCGCCTTTGGCCAGGGTGGAGTTTTTTACCTCCACAAAATTACCAATGTGCACCTCGTCGCCCAACTGCGCCCCGGGGCGCAGGCGAGCAAACGGGCCGATTAGCGCACCTGCGCCGATTTGCACGCCTAGCTTTTCACCTTGGCCTTTTGAATCGACAGCGTGCCCGCCCTCGATGTGCGTAAACGGGTGAATCACCGCGCCGGCGGCTATGTTGCAATTGGCAATACAGCAATGTGCGCCAATTTTTACATCGTCAGCCAACACCACCGTGCCTTCAAACACGCAGTTCACGTCAATGCTTACGTCTTGCCCACAGCTCAAGCTGCCGCGCACGTCCATGCGGGTGGCGTCGCTGATGCGCACGCCTTGCTCCATCAGCGCGTAGGCTAGGCGTCGCTGGTATTGGCGCTCAAGTTCCTGCAGTTGCACGGGGCTGTTTACACCTGCTACTTGCAGGCCGTCGGTGGTTTTAACGGCCACGCACCCTGTGCCATCGCTCATCGCCATGTTGACAATGTCGGTCAGGTAATACTCACCTTGGGAATTTTTGTTGTCTAGCTGGCTCAGCCATTTTTTCAGCAGCGCGGTGGGCGCGGCCATCACGCCGCTGTACCACTCGGTAATCTCGCGCTGTGTAGCTGTAGCGTCTTTATGCTCAACAATGGCTTGCACAAAATCCCCTTGTCTGACCACACGGCCATAGCCCGTGGGGTCGCCGCAGTCTACAGACAGCAAAGCCAATTGCTTGCCTTGGCTGGCCTCGATCAAGTCGCGCAGGCTGGCTTGGGTAATCAAAGGCACATCACCATTTAGGATTAACGTGATGCCCGTGTCCCCCAGCACAGGTACAGCTTGCTGCACAGCATGCCCTGTGCCCAGCTGCGGCTCTTGGGTAACAAAATTAAGCTTAAAACTACTGTTAACTCTTGTATATTCTGCGCAACTAGCTATGACTTCAGTAGCGCCGTGGCCAGTAATAATGACCATGCTGCGCGGCAGAAGTTGACTGGCCGTGTCAGTCACATGGTGCAGCAAAGCGCGCCCCGCCAATGTGTGCAACACTTTGGGCAGTTTACTTTTCATGCGGGTGCCTTTGCCCGCAGCCATGATGACAATATCTAAATTCATACGCGTGTCCCGTCGTTGGTGGCTTATTATGCTTGCAGTCGTGTTACTGCAAGGTTGCAGCACCATCAAACTGGCCTACAACCAAGCGCCTGATTTAACCTACTGGTGGCTGGACGGCTATGTAGACTTTAACGGCCAGCAAACACCCAAGGTGCGCGACGGCATAGCCGCATTGTTTGCCTGGCACCGCAGCAACGAGCTACCCAAAGTAGCCGCTTGGCTGCAAAAAGGCCAAGCCTTGATGCCGCAAAACATCACCGCCGCGCAGGCCTGCAGTTTGTACGACGAGGCGCGCGGCATGGCCAACACCATCGCTGACAATGCGCTGCCTGCACTGGTCGAGTGGGCGCCCACTGTCACGCCCGACCAGTTGCTGGCGCTGCAAAAAAAGCAAAAGAAAACTATCGACGAATTTAGCAGCGATTTCATCACTAGCACGCCCGCGCAGCGCAACGCCAAACGTGTTAAATCTGCGATCAGCCGCAGCGAGATGGTGTACGGCAAGCTAGAGGCCACGCAAATAGCAGCCATTGAAAAATTTGTTGCAACCTCCAGCTTTGACCCCGCGCTGGTTGTCAAAGAGCGTGTGCAGCGCCAAAAAGAGGGCGTCGATATGCTGCGCAAGCTGGCTGACACCAAACCCGCGCCTGCTGCCGTGCAGGCCACACTGCGTGCCTACATTACGCGCAGCACCACGTCACCCGACCCGATATACCGCGCCTATGCTGAGACCATAGTGCGCGAAGGCTGCGAGTCTTTTGCCGCTGTGCACGCTACCACCACCCCTGCGCAGCGCACCAAGGCGGTACAAACGCTGCGGGGCTACGAGCAAGATGTGCGCACCTTAAGCGGTCAAAACGGCAGCTAGCGCAGCGTGCTGGCGTGCCTGCTGGGCAGGTTGCGCACTATCTTTGCTGCAGTTTAGGCGGGCAAAAGTGCGAAAATGCCTGTATGAACGCGATCTCCACCACCGAGCTAATGCACACCCTGGGCTTGCAAGCCAAAGCCGCCAGCGCCCACATGGCGCGTGCGTCTGCCGCACACAAAGCTGCTGCCTTGCGCAAGCTGGCCACGCTGCTGCGCCAAAACACCACTGCATTACAAACAGCCAATGCCCAAGACCTGCAGCGCGCACAAGCCGCAGGCTTGGCCGAGCCGATGGTAGACCGGCTAAAGCTCACGCCCCAAGTGCTCGACATCTGCGCCCAAGGCTGCGAGCAACTGGCCAGCATGCCCGACATCATTGGCGACATCATTGGCCTAAAGCAGCAGCCCAGCGGCATTCGCGTTGGGCAAATGCGCGTGCCCATCGGCGTGTTCGGCATGATCTACGAGAGCCGCCCGAATGTGACGATTGAGGCGGCATCGCTGTCCATTAAAAGCGGCAACGCCTGCATTTTGCGTGGCGGATCAGAGGCCATTGAATCAAACCGCGCGCTGGCCGCACTGGTACGCCAAGCCCTGCGCGAGAGCGACTTGCCGGGTGACGCCGTGCAGCTAGTACCCATCACCGACCGCGAAGCCGTGGGCCAGCTGATCACCATGCCGCAGTATGTAGACGTGATCATCCCGCGCGGCGGCAAGGGCTTGATAGAGCGCATTAGCCGCGACGCTAAAGTGCCAGTCATCAAGCACCTAGACGGCAACTGCCATGTGTATGTAGATGCGCAAACCGACATTGCCATGGCTGTTAAGGTAGCCGACAACGCCAAGACGCAAAAATACAGCCCTTGCAACGCCATAGAAGGTTTGTTAGTGGCTAAAGAAGTAGCCGCAGAGTTTTTACCGTTGATTGCCAAAATCTACGCGACCAAAGGCGTAGAAATGCGATGCGATCAGGCCGCAGAGCACATATTGTCTGCTCAACCAGCTATTGTATCTGTAGCAAAAATTGTGAGCGCTACCGAGCAAGATTGGTATGAAGAATACTTGGCACCCATTATCAGCATCAAGGTAGTAGACAGTTTGGACGCTGCCATTGCCCACATCAACCACTACTCGTCGCACCACACGGACGCCATCATTACCACCAACCATGTGCATGCGCAGCGCTTTTTGCGCGAGGTAGATTCTGCCAGCGTGATGGTGAACACCAGCCCGCGTTTTGCTGATGGTTTTGAGTTTGGCCTGGGCGCTGAAATAGGCATCAGCACCGACAAGTTTCACGCCCGTGGGCCTGTGGGGCTAGAGGGGCTGACCTCGCTGAAGTACGTGGTCTACGGCGACGGCGAGATTCGTACTTAGCTTTATTTCGTTCATCGCGCTTTTTACTGCCCTTGCACCTCGCGGTCACGCAGGTCCGTTTGGCATGGGGCACACGCTGCAGCAGTGCGCGTGCCAGAACAACGAACGCGGTGCAAGGCCACACAGTCACACAACATAAAACCACTTTGAAAACCGCTTCAAACCGCTTCAAACCGCATTTTTAACAACAAAATAGGCCGGTAACCCAAGCAAATCCTGCTCAACCAGCTATGCAATCAATAGTAGAACTAAATCCGGTACGCCACCGTAGTCATCACGCCAGAGGCTGCTTGCATCAGCGCTTTTACCGGTTTGGGTAGCACCGCTGCACCCGCTTGTTGTGCAGCCAGCGCGTGGGCGGCTTCGTCGCGCTGCATTTGCGCTACCACTGCGCGCGATGCGTGGTCGGCGGCGGGTAGTTTTTCCAAGTGGCCTTGCAGGTGCGCTTCTACTTGGTGTTCGGTTTCTACCAAAAAAGCCAAGCTTACTTTGTCACCCAGCCGTCCGGCAATCAGCCCTAGGCCAAAAGCGCCGGCGTACCACAGCGGGTTCAGCAGGCTAGGGCGGGCGCCCAGCGCTTGCATGCGCTGGGCGGTCCAGGCTAGGTGGTCGGTTTCTTCGGCGGCAGCATGGGCAAACTGGGCGCGCAGTGCAGGGTTAGCCGTGGCTAAGGATTGGGCGCTGTACAGGGCTTGCGCGCACACCTCGCCCACGTGGTTCACCCGCATCAGCGCGCCAGCGGCTTCGCGGTCAGCAGCGGGCAGCGTGTCGGTGGTGCCCTGCGGGGTAAAGGTCAGCGCTGCTTGCGGCATGGGCCGCGCGGCGGTAGGCGTGGCAAACAAAGTGCGCAGGGCAGTGTCAAAAACATTAATTAAGGTGTCCATCGATACATTATGGGCGGTGCACTGCAGGCAGGCAGTTACAGCGCGTTTTGACCAGTTTGATGAAAAGGAAATGGTCGTGGGGAAAAGACGTTGCCGGCTAGATTTTGCCTGCCAACCGTTGCTTCAACGCGCTTGCCATAAGCCTGCTTTAGACCTAGGGTTATTGCGGCGCGCAGACTGAACGCAAGGGCCACAAAATAGCTAAAAAACAACGCTATTCCAGCGTTTGTTGCTCTTGGGCAACGAATCGCAGTGTTTTGGTGTGTTTTAGACGGATTTCCTTTGCACCACCCCACCCCGTCTGGTTCAATACACACAACTTCCCGAAAATGGGAGTTGGCCCGGAATTACAACGGGGCGCAATGCAGGTAACTGCTATGTACCTTGTTAACCCGGAGCCCTATGTTTAACCTTGGAGTAATTTACATGAAAAAATCCCTAGTTGCATTGGCCGCTCTGGCCGCAACCGGTGCATTTGCACAATCTTCCGT
>JAYSWJ010000218.1:0-8713 GCA_043718065.1 Polaromonas sp. | reverse complement strand
CAGGCCGCGTGGGTCATCTACAGCTAACATCACAATCGGCGCACCACACACCATGCGTGAATTTTTTACTGTCGGTGTAGGCTTTAGTTTTTCTAGTGAAGGCCATTGCGCTGCCAACTGCGCCTTCAGCGTAAATACATTCACTGCATACAAGCTGCGCGCCCGCGACTCAATCCCGGTGCTTGATTTAACGGTCAGCGTCTCGGGCAGCGCCGTCAACATAAATTCACGGCGCTCTTCAATTGTATTTTTACCCAGTCCTTTAACGTCCCATGTTTCGACGCAGGCACTGTGCATAAAGGGGCCAATAATATTTTGGCTGCCCGCTATGCTGCTGGCTACGCTGCGAGCTGCATCGTTGCGGTAGGCGTTGCGGTCTTGCACCACGTCTTTAATCAGGCCCAGGCCAAATACCAAGGCCAGCACAACGCCAGCCAAGGTGACAAATTTTGCGATTGAATTGAATTTCACGAAGCGCTCCACTGTTAAGGTGGTAGCAGTGTCAAGCCCTTGCGTGAGGCCGCAATGAAGTTTGTGAAGCCAGTGTGAAGTCTATGCGCAGGCGTGCTAATTTTTAAAAATTACTTCGGCACGCAGCCCGCCTTGGGCGTTTTCCAAGCGCAGCGCGCCACCGTGCAGCGCCATAATTTGTCGCACAATCGCTAAACCTAAACCCGAACCGCTGCGAACGCCATTAGGCCTGGGCGTAGTGAAAAATCGCTCCCCTAGGCGCGCCAACGCATAGTCGGGCACGCCCCCGGCGTAGTCTTGTACAACGATGCTGTGCGCTGTGCACGATACATCTATTGCGCCGCCAGTAGGTGAAAAATCAATCGCATTATCTAGCAAATTACTTACCGCTAACGCTACCATTTCACGGTCAATAGCATGGTTTGAAGCGGTATAGTCTGCTCGAACGGCTATGTTTTTCATAGTAATCTGCGCGTCCAGTGCAGCCACTGCATCGCCAATGCAATCCGCCAATGCCACGTTAGGTGCGTTTTTAAGCGCACCATCGCCCAGCGTGCGTTGCTCTAGCTTGGTGAGTTCTAGCATGCGCTCCACCAAGCGTTGTACGCGCTGGCTTTGCGCTACGACTTGGCTGGCAAATTGGGTGCGGTCTGTGCTGCTAAGATCATCTTGCAGCAGCTCACCCGAGGCGCGAATCGCTGCCATCGGGCTTTTAAGTTCGTGGGTGAGCGCGCGAATGTAGTTCTCGATGTATTCCCGCCCCTCAAGCCGCTGGCGCATGGATTGCATCGCGATAGCCAAATCGCCCAGCTCACCCGGTACCTCGGGCAAAGCCAAGTTTTGCCCCGCCTGCACGCTCTGGGCGTACTGGCGCAATTTGCGAATGTTCCATACCATCCATAAGGTCACTATCACACCCAGTGCTGCAGACAAGGCCAGCAAAACTAGACCATTAACCACCACTTTGCGCTCAGCGCGGTCAATAAAGTCTTGGATGGTGCTGATGGGCTTGGCCACCGTCAGCACACCGATAATTTTTTGCGCATGCAACACGGGTGCAGCTACGTATATCACTGAGGTGCGGTCATCGGTTTGTACTTCGCGCGTAGCGCGTGCACCGTACTCACCGCGCAAAGTCAAGGCTACATCGCGCCAACGCGAATAGTCTTGGCCCTGAGCTTTGTTCTCTGAATCAAATAATACCAAGCCTTTAGCATCCGTGACATACACCCTGAAGTCGAGCGATTGTTTTTCCAGCCCCCAGATTTGTGCATCAATCGGCCGTACCGCATAGTTGCGTACCTGCGCTGCAAAGCGGCCACCTTCTAGCTGTCCAGTTGCCAAGTCGTCACTGGCCAACTCGGCCAACAAGTTGGCCGTGTCTACCATGATGTCTTCCATCACTTCGCGCACACTGGGCTTGATCTCTGCCGTAAAAACCCGCAGCACAAAAAACGCAGCTATGCCATTGATCACAAAAAAAGCGAACAACAAACGAATACCTAGTTTCATAATGGCCAGCTACAGCGTGATGCTGTAACCCATGCCCCGGTGCGTGGTAATGTATTCGCGGCTAGGGTCTTGCGCGCGCAGCTTAGCCCGCAAAGTTTTGATGTGTGTGTCTACTGTGCGGTCAGTGCTGTCAGCATCTTGTCCCCACACGGTGTTAAGTAAACCTTCGCGTGAATAAATGCGCCCCGGCGCTTCTAGCAGCTTGACTAACAAGCCATATTCTCGGCGTGTTAAATCAAGTGCATGGGCACCAAAGTGGATGCGTTGCTGGGTGATGTCAACGACCAAACCATGGTTGTATTGCAAAGCGGTGGTGTGCGCGCTTTGCTGCGCTACGCCGCAGCAAAGCGCGCACGCGTGCCACCAGCTCACGCGGGCTGAAAGGCTTGGCCAAGTAATCGTCAGCGCCCAACTCTAAGCCCAGTATGCGGTCAAGTTCTTCACCCCTTGCGCTGAGCATTAGCACCGGCGTGTGCCCTGCTGCGCGTACTTCGCGGCATAAGTCGAGCCCGTTACCGTCTGGCAGGCCAATATCTAAAATCATCGCGTCAGGTGCCTGCGTGGCCCAGTGCACGCGTGCGTCGCGCACCAGTGTGCAGTGCGTGACGGCATAGCTTTCGCGCTGCAACGCAAACACGACGGTGCTGGCAATGGCCGGGTCGTCTTCTAGCAAAAGCAGTTGCTGCATGGTGCAGGCGGTGGCGCTTTAACGGGCCAAGATGGGAAACAACTTTTGCAAACCATCAGCCATCACCTCCACAGCCAAGGCTGCGAGTATCAAGCCCATCAAACGTGTCATCACATTGATACCGGTTTTGCCCAGTACGCGGGCAATCGGTTGGGCTAGGCTAAAGCAAATCGCTGTAGCAAAAGCAATGACCACGCCATAAGCCACCAAAGTGCCCAGTTGCCAAAAGTTGGTGGTCTTTTCCGCCAAAATCACCACAGTTGACATGGTGGCCGGGCCGGTGAGTAGCGGAATAGCCAGCGGTACAACGGCCACGCTGGTGCGCACAGAATGATCATCCAACTCGCTTTGGGCTGCCTTGGCCTCAGCAGGTTGCGCATTCAGCATGGCCAGTGACGACGTCAGCAGCAGCATGCCGCCACCGACCTGGAAGCTGGCCAGCGAAATGCCAAAAAACTCTAGCAACTGCAGGCCCAGCATTGCGCTCAGTGCAATCACTATAAATGCGGTAAAGCTGGATACCCAAATCGTTTTACGCCGCAGCTGCGGTGAAAACCCTTGCGTGTAGTGGATAAAAAACGGTACGCACGCCAGCGGGTTAACGATGGCGAGTAGGGTGACAAGTGCTTTGGTATCCATAGAGGCTAAGTGTAGCCTTCTCAAACACTATGCCACTGCCCACTTGCGCCCGACGCATACAGCGCATCCATAATGCGCATGTTTTCAATAGCGTCACCCAAGCCATAAGGTAGCGGTATTTCACCGCGTATGGCTAGCGAGAACGCGTCTAGTTGCAGTGTGTACTGGTCTGCTTGGGCGATGGTTTCGATTTGGTTGTGGCTGTTGCCTAGGGTTTTGCCATCGTTTAAGAACAACTGCGTGGTGGCGCCTTGCGCCGCATTAAAAGGCACCTCCATCTCTAGCCGCTGCTGGGTGCCTACCAAGTGCAGCCGCTGGTAGGGCGCAGACTGTGTTGACACCGTAAAGTTCAATTGTCGGCCTGCGCCAAAGTCTAGCAGTGCGCTGCTGGTGCGGTCAGTTTGAAAAACTGGGTCGCGGTCCATTAAGGCCATTACGCGCACAGGCTCTGCCTCAAAAAAAAAGCGCCCCGCAACAAAAGCGTAGCCACCAATGTCATACAGCGCACCACCGCCGTTTTCCACACGGTTACGAATATTCTCAGGCTGGGTATTGTTGTACGAGAAAAAAACTTGCATGCTGCGCAATTCACCCAGCGCACCGCTGCGCACCAGCTCTCTGGCGCGCAGCCATTGCGGGTGAAAGCGCACCATAAAGGCTTCCATGATGTGTACTTTGTCTGCCACCTCACGCAGCGCATCTGCCTGGCGCGCATTCATGGAAAAAGGTTTTTCGCACAACACATGCTTGCCTGCGCGTGCCGCTGCCAGCGTCCAGGCCACATGCATATCGTTAGGTAGCGGGTTATAGATAGCCTCAATCTGCGAGTCGGCTATCAAGTCTTCATACGATCCGTAGGCGTTAGGTATGCCCAGCGTGTCTGCCGTAGCCTGCGCACTGGATAGCGAACGCGAAGCAATAGCTGCCGCGTGGCCCCACGAGCTGCGCTGCAGCGCAGGAATGACTTTTTCTCTGCCAATCTTGGCGGTGCTCAAGATGCCCCAATTAACTTTTTTCATAGCGATCAGTTTAAATTAAACGGGCAGAGCAAATACTTGCCCTTAATATGCACTTTATGCGGCCACAAGCTGGCGTTGCGGTCTGGGCACGGGCTTTGCCGATACGGTGGCAACTTCAATAGCGGTCGTGCGGCGCGAATTCATGGGGCGCAAATAGTGGTGCAGCAGCAGTGCCGCAGCGCCCACAGCAGACGCTAGTAATCCGTAGCGGGCGACACGCACAATGGGCGGTGCCATACCCGAGTCAAGTGCGTGCTGGTTCAACACATCACGCGCCACTTGGACTAAACGAGGATTTTCAACACATGACGGCCCGCCCAGTACTAGCACTGCAGGGTTAAAAGCGGTCCACAAATTGTGAATCAGCGTGCCTAAATACACACCAGCAGCGTCGGCATGCCCGTGCAGTGCAGTGTCTTGCGCAATGGCTTTGGCGCCAACAAAAGCCTCTGCACAACCGCGCCGGCCGCAGCTGCATACTGGCCCACCAATTTGCAAAATGCTGTGGCCTATCTCGCCTGCCATGCCTTGCTCACCGGTGAATAAGCGGTCGTTCAGCACAATACCCGCGCCCACTCCTACACTGCAGGCCACAAAAACTAAAGCCGTTTTACCGCTGTCGCTGGTAAATTCATACTCGCTAAGCGCGCCAGTATCGGCATCGTTTTGCACATGCACAGGCATGCTGGGCACGCCCACAGTAGTCAGCGCCGCAATGATTTGCGGCAAGATATCAACATGGCGCCACGCCAAATTAGGCGCAAACCACACTAAACCGGTAGCCTCGTCAAAAGCGCCCGGTAGGCCCACACCCAAACCTAGCGGTTGCAGGCCACGCGCCGTTAGTTCGGCATATACCTTGGCTACTAGCACCGCCAGTTGCTGGCACACTTGCGCGGGCTCGCGGCTGTGCAGTGGCTCATGCAACGAGTGCACCACCTCACCTAGCAAAGTCACACCCACAACGCGTAAGCAGTCTACCGCCAGCTCAACACCCAGAAGGCCGCGCGTAGTGTCGTTAATCACCAGTGGTGTAGACGGGCGGCCCATGCCACTAGGCGTTGGCCCCGAAGGCTCAGCCAGCCAACCCTCTTCAATCAGCTCGCGCGCCAGCATGCTGACGGTCGATTTGGTCAGCCCACTCTCAGCGGCCAGTTGCGCTCGCGACAAACCCGGCAGCGCCCGTACCAAGCGCAGAATAACGCTGCGGTTGATACGCTTGACAAGTTGCTGGTCGCCAATGGTTTTCATAGCGTGACTTTGTTTGCGCGCTGACGGTTCTACGCGCTAGGCCGGTCGGCCTGCTCTTTGCCTTGGGGCTTTTTGCCGCCAATGATCATGCCCAGCACTTCATCTTCAGTGACGTCTTGGGTGCGGTAGGTGCCCACCACGCGGCCGTTTTTCATTACCGCTAGACGATCACTCAAGGCAAATACATCGTGCATATCATGGCTGATTAAAAAGATACCTACGCCTTCGGCTTTAAGCTGGCGCACCAAGTTACCCACCATGGCGGTTTCTTCGGGGCCCAGTGCTGCGGTGGGTTCGTCCATAATCAAGATTTTGGCGTTGAAGTAAATCGCGCGCGAAATGGCCACCACTTGGCGTTGCCCGCCCGATAAACGCCTCACGGGTGTGCGGACATTCTTAAAGTTTTTGTTCAAGCGTAAAAATACTTTGCGCGCATCGGCATCCATGCGGTGATCGTCCAGCGTGCGCCACGCCGTCAGCAGCTCACGGCCCAAAAACAAATTGGCCACGGCATCTAAGTTGTCCGCTAACGCTAAAGTTTGGTAGATCGACTCGATACCCAATTTTTGCGCTTCCAATGGGCTCTTAATCAGCGCTTTTTGACCGGCAATCAACACCTCACCACTGTCAATGGGGTAGGCACCAGCCAGCATTTTCATCAGGGTAGATTTGCCTGCTCCGTTATGGCCCAACACGGCGACTACTTCGCTAGGGTACAGGTTGATGCTGGCATCTTCTACTGCGTGCACACCGCCAAAAGCTTTGTGAATATTGCGCATTTCCACCAAGCTGCGGGTGGAATCTAGTGTGGTGCTCATACCGTGTCTCCCGTAAACCGGCGGTACAGCACGTCAAACACCACAGCGGCAATCAATACCTGGCCAATAATGACGTAGCGCACGCCAATCGACACGTCCAGCAGCAGCATGCCACTGTCAATCGACTGCATGATCAGCGCGCCCAGCACCGACCCCAAAATAGACCCACTGCCCCCTGCCAGCGCCGTGCCGCCGATGACCGCGGCGGCAATCACATACAGCTCCATGCTGGTGCCTAGTGAATTGGTGCCCGCATTCAACCGCGCAATCGACACGATAGCGGCAATGGTAATGAGCAAGCCCATCAGTGCAAACAGCATCAGCGTGACGCGCCTGACCGGTATGCCCACCAACGCCGCCGCCTCCGGGTTGCCGCCCATGGCAAACACGTAGCGGCCAAAGCGCGTGCGGTGCACTAAAAACGACAAACCCAGCGCCACCACAGCCCAGATCAGCACCGGAATCGGAATGCCCTGCGCTGCGTCTTTGCTAGGAATACGGTAACCGTTCATCGACGCGGTAAAACCCAGCACAATGGCCACGGGCACCAGCACGATGCACACGTCTAGCCACAGCGGGTTGTTAGGCACTTCGTAGGCGTTCTTGGCGCGGCGCTTGCTGACCATGGCCCATGCCATGGCGGCGCACATCAGCACGGCTACCACCCAGCTGGCGGTGGTGCCAATGGCACCGTCGTAGCCGCCACCCAGGCTTTGAAAAAATGGATCGTTGACTGGCTGGGTTTTGCCGTCAGCCACTAAAAACGCAGCACCACGGAACGACATCAGCCCGCCCAAGGTGACCACAAACGATGGCACACCCAGCATGGCGGTTAGCGCACCTTGGTACATCGACACCGCAATCGCCACGGCCAAGCCCGCCAGCGACGCTGCCTGCCACGACCAGCCCGCCGTGTACATCAGCGTAGCAATCAGCACGCCTACAAAGCCCATCACCGAGCCGACCGACAGGTCAATATGCCGCGCCACAATGATCAGTACCACGACGGTGGACACAATGCCCACTACGGCGGTTTGCTGCGCAATGTTGTACAAATTCTCGGGCGACAAGAAAATACCGCCCGACAAGACATTAAAGACAATGGCAATGACGGCCAGCACCATCCCCATCAAGACCAGTCGCCAATCAATGGCGGCCTGTTTTAAAGACGTTAAAAATGGATTCACCTTGCGACTCCCCGCCATGTGTTGTGAAAAAACTTTAGAAATTTAAACAAAACTGCGGGCACTCGGCCCGCAGTTTCTATGGCTTTAGAGCGTAATGCTCTAAGCGTTAATTAGCTATTTGTTTACTTGCAAACAGCTGGGCCAGTGGCTTTGTCTACGCCCTTGCACAGGTCGTCTTTCTTGATCCAGCCGGCTTTAACCACGACGTCCAAGTTAGCTAGGGTGACTGGGATGGGCTTTAAGAATTGCGCTTGCAGTTCCATCTTCTTCTCGCCGCCGCTCCATGACTTAGCGCCGTCCACTTTTTTGCCAGCAGCCAGTGCTACAGCCGCTGCAGCAGCGTCTTTGCCCAGGTCACGTGCGTCTTTCCAGACGGAGACGGTTTGTGAGCCCAAAGCCACGCGGTTCAGCGCAGCGTGGTCGCCATCTTGGCCTGACACGGGCACGCCTTTGATGCCTTTAGCGGTTAATGCTGCCACTACGCCACCGGCCATGCCGTCGTTAGAAGCCACCACAGCGTCGACTTTGCCGCCGTTTTTGGTGATGATCTGTTCCATGTTTTTCTGTGCCACTTCAGGCTTCCAGCCATCGGTGTACTCTTCGCCCACGATTTTGATGTCGCCTTTTTTCACAGCAGCGTCAATGATCTCTTGTTGGCCGCCGCGCAGGAAGTTGGCGTTAGGGTCGGTTGGCGAGCCCTTGATCATCACGTAGTTGCCTTTTGGCTTGGCAGCTAAAATAGCGCGCGCCTGCATGCGGCCCACTTCCACGTTGTCAAACGTGATGTAGAACACGCCCGGTGCTTCGATCAAACGGTCGTACGCGACCACTGGGATTTTTTGCTGGTTAGCTTTGTTGATAGCTGGCAAAATTGCGTCTTTGTCCATGGCCAGCACGATCAGGGCTTTAGCGCCTTTGGCGATCAAGCTGTCAATGTCGGCCAACTGCTTTTCTGGGGAACCACCAGCGTCAGCGCTGATGTATTTAGCGCCAGATTTTTCTAGCTGGGTCTTGATAGCAGCTTCGTCGGTCTTCCAGCGCTCTTCCTGAAAGTTAGACCAGCTTACGCCAACGGTGGTTTGTGCAAAGGCACCCATGGCGGTCAGGCTCAAGGCCAGCGCGGTCAGG
>JAYSWJ010000217.1:0-3473 GCA_043718065.1 Polaromonas sp. | reverse complement strand
CAACCCTATTATGAGTCGTCGGAATCGTAAATTCCGCCAAACACTAGGCTAGATGCGGCTTTGCGAGACTTTGAGGTGAAATCTACCGGATAGCAGTGCTAGTATTCAGGTTGCTTCTAGTCGGAATAACACCATCCGATTATGAGGATGGTATCCAAAATTGCCGTGCAAGTATTCAGTACTTGGTCAGTATCGATATCTACTTCATACCAAACTTAGCTTTGGCGTCAGTCATGCAAGTATCTTTAACGGTGCCGGACATGCTGTCGCAACGTGCTGATGCCGCTTTGTAGTTGGCTTCATTTTCGTCTTTATTGGCCATGTTACGCATGCCGGTATTAGCTTTGCCAGTCTCAGCGCCGACCCTGGCTACGCGGGCTTCTTCTTTAGCAGTAACGTGTGCAGCTTTGGCATCTTTTATGCAGACTGTTTTGGCATTGCCAGAAGCGTCATCGCATTTTTCTTTTGCTGTATCGTAGACTGCGTCGCCCTTAGCTAAACTGACTTTTTCGGTACGTCGTGCAGTAGGCTTGTAGTTAGCCTCAAGCTCGGCTTTAGCGATTTTCTCGGCACCTTTAGCCTCGGCTATGCAAATATCTTTCGCATTGGCTTTTAAGCTACCGCATTTGTCACGGCTTACTTTGTAGTCACCAGAGATCGTATCTTTTTGCGTTTTATATTCAACTTGGGTCATAGCAACCGCGGTATTTGAGAAAACGCAGGTTAAGGCTATGGAGAGTAAGAGCAGTTTAGTTTTCATAGTTAATTTCCTTTAAAGGTAATGTGACATGGGTCTGAGCTCCGTCTTGAAATCGCTGGTGTATCAGCGTCTAAAAAGATTGATTTCACGGATGCAATTAATACTGAACGAACTTGCAGTCTTATGCTGTAGTCCATTGACAGACAAGTGCCTAAGCCAAGGTCTAGTCAATGGGTAAAAATATCTCTTTGTTGTTCAACATGGGCACTATGTGCGCCAGCGTACAGAACTATGAATTATTTTGTTAGATGCTTGGCCTATTTTAGAAAAAGCCCTAAATGAAAATTCCAAAGAACTCAATTCCACATAACACACCCAATTTGCAAAATATGCTGGCAACTGATGTTGAAGCGGTGTTTTATCTAGATGACCATGACCATCGCATAGACCTGATGCCACTATTATCTCTAGCACCAGCTAGTACGACTTGGTTAAAACTTCTTGCATCACTACGACAAGTCAAGCAGGCAATCATCTAACGCCAATCTAAGTAGTCAACAAACTGAATGTTTTAGGGGGTCGGCAATGCAACACGACCCAAGCCGCAGAGGCCTACTGCGTCGCTCTATAGCCATTGTTCCAGCAGCAGCGCTCATGACTGCTACGACTGGCTGCATATGACACCAACCATTCGGTTTCGAACGCTAATGGACTTTAGCCTAAACAGCACAAGGGGTTAGAGTCGGGCGAGATCAGATTCGAATCACTACCTAGCAAAACCTTCTTTGGTTTTTTACTACAAAACACTAAGGAGGGTTACCTTAGCGACCCGATTCATGGCGGCAACAAGAACGCCGCAGCCTGGGCCATGATTGATTTCCCAGGTGCTCGCGCTGACTATGCTGACTGGGTAGGTCCCCTAGGTGTGCGCTATCCGCTACCACCCACCACTATCAATGGGCCGCAAGGCTAAGGCGGCAAGCATTACGGCTCTAAAAAAACCCAAAGTTGACGCAGTACTGGTGGGCTTTGGCTGGACAGGCGCCATCATGGGCATGGAGTTGACCCAAGCTGGCCTTAAAGTACTGGTACTTGAACGCGGCGAAGCACGCGACACTGTGCCCGGCTTTGCCTACCCACGCATCACAGATGAATTATCTTATGGTATTCGCGGTAAATTGTTTCAAAACCTAGCCAAAGAAACAGTTACTGTACGCCATACCCCCGCCGGTTTGGCTGTACCTTACCGGCAACTTGGCTCATTCTTGCCAGGTGATGGTGTAGGCGGTGCGGGAGTGCACTGGAACGGGCAAAACTGGCGCGCCCTGCCCGACGACTTGCGGCTGCGCAGCAAAGTAGTGGAGCGCTACTGCAAAAAATTTATTCCTGAGGGTATGCAGTTGCAAGACTGGGGTGTGACCTACGACGAGCTAGAACCGCACTTTAATCGATTTGAAAAAATCTGCGGCATGGCAGGCAAAGCCGGTAACCTAGCGGGTCAAATTCAATCAGGTGGCAACCCTTTTGAAGGCGCACGAAAAAGTGAGTTTCCCCTGCCACCGATGGCGGTCCTGAACAGCGCACTGCTGTTTGATAAGGCCACACGAGATCTGGCTACCATCCATTTCCCCAAGTATCGGCCAACGCTAAGTGTGCCTACGTCAACCCCTACGGTGCGCAGCTGGGCCGCTGCAATTTTTGTAGTTTCTGCGAGCGCTTTGGCTGCTATAACTATGCCAAAGCGTCGCCCCAAACTACTCTACTGCCCAGCTTGATGCAGCGCACGAATTTCGAATTGCGCACGCGTTCACATGTGACTCGGCTGAACCTGTCGCCCTATGGTCTACGCGCCATAGGGGTAACCTACATGGATGCACAGGGCCCTAAGGTTGAACAACCTGCTGACTTAGTCGTGTTGTGCGCCTATCAGTTTCACAATGTTCGCTTGTTGCTATTATCAAAGATAGGCAAGCCGTACGACCCGGGCACTAGCACGGGGGTAGTAGGTCGCAATTACGCTTACCAATTGCTGGGCGGTGCGTCGCTGTTGTCCAGTGCACCGCCCCACTCCACCACTTTAGCATTGCGTGCTGGCAACGTTACCCAGCCTGGGGCGTTGCAGTATTTGAACAATTGCAGTGGCTGTCATCGCTCTGACGGCCAAGGTGCAGAGCGCACTTTTCCTGCACTTGCGCGCAGTATTAGCGTGATAGCCACTGATGTCACTTCTTTGATCCGCATTGTGCTGCAGGGCGCCGCAACGCCAGCTACCCTGCAGGTTCCGTCTGCACTGGTCATGCCAGGATTTGCTTGGCGTTTGAATGATGAAGACGTTGCCAACGTACTTAGCTTTGTCCGCAGTAGTTGGACCAACCAAGCAGGACCAGTCACACCTAACGAGGTGGCGAAGGTGCGCGCTGCGCTAGGCCAGACGCTTCTGGTTAAGCGCGATTAGCTACACACGCCAGCTTATGCATTCAAAAATTGCAGCTAGCGTTAACATGATGTAATTTCATATTGATAGTCTAAAGTTGGCGGATTTTTCAAACTGACCATAGCGTGGTAAATGAAAATACCGCCTCTCAGTGTAAAAACTAACAGCGCCACCATGCAAGGCCCAGAAATACACGGCCTTGCATGGTTAGCTAATCAAACCGGCACAAGCTTTTAGTCTTCGCATTCGTGCTTTGCCGTACTGGCAGGCAAGGTCGCAAACACATGGTCCCATAGCGAAGTGCTGACACCATAGCGGCCGGGTGCTAGCGCGCTGCCC